>NZ_CP117411.1:3317500-3360000 GCF_028607085.1 Sphingomonas naphthae
CTCTCGGCGGCGATCGACGGGATCAAGGTGGCGGAGGCTGTGGCGCTCGCGATGGTGGGGGGAGGGCCAGCAAACTAAAATGACCGCCCCTCACCCCGATGGTGGCGCGCGTCTTGAACGAGTGCGAGGATTGTGCGGCCTCGTGCCAACTCGCGATTGGTGCCAACCGCTGACTTTGTGATATTCCTGCCATTCACCGGCGATGTGACGAACGGCACGTCTTACCAAATGCCGACATTCAGCGATTGCTTCTCTGATCTCATGGGTCGACTGAGATTTAGCCGGTAGCGAACAGGCGGATCTTGCTGCGAAAGTCGGCAAATCCGCCCTAGAAGAAGATGGGTTCACCCTCTACCTTCATCCAATCTCGCCGCTGCCGTTCAACATAGCGGCCATTTACGCCGATCCGAACTCCGTACCGTAGACGGTCACTTGCGGTTAGTTCATCGAACTGATTCCACCCCAACTGACATGTAATTTCGCGACCATAGTCAGTCCTCAATCGGAACGTCTTCGAAGAACCAATGATACTATCTACGATCCCCGTCATGTGGACGTCGCGACCCGCAACTGAGGCGTAGGATGCTCGAATGCGATCGCCTGCGATAGCATCAACTTCTACAAAAACCTCTGCGCCGCCTGAAGTTGACGAAAACTGAAGTTTTGATACGTCGCCGTCCGCAGACGGGAGAATTTCTACAATCTGTTGAATAAATTCGAAGTTATCGCGGCCATAGTCATCAGGAAGCTGGCCTTCCATCGCAAGATCAACCGTCCGCTCAATCTGTTCCGCGAACTCACGCCCACGCTGATACGCTTCCTCGGCGACGGCTTCCGGCTCTAAATTGCGTGTGCGACGTTGCGCTCGCAACCGGGCTCCGTCGATTTCTGGATCGTCGATGGCGATTAGAAGGCTGGCAAATTCCGGTTGCCTCACCGGGTAATCGATGAAGTTCTTGTCTCGACCGCCCGACAGCGAGTTAGGTGTTAGGGCCTTCCGAACAACATCGTAAACGCTGTCAACAAGGCCCTTGAAAGTCGAAAACGGCATACCTTCTTCAGACATTTCATCGCCGTAAAACTTGAATGCAAAAAGAGCATCGGATTGCGCGATTGAGTCTGGCGCCGTCCGAAAGGAACCTAGAAGGGGCACGCCCGACTTCGGCAGGAAACCACGAATTTCACTTTCGCGTTTTTCCTCGTAGCGCTGCACCCCGAGATCGAAATCGGTTTGAAGGAACCAGCAATATGGCTGACTTAAGGCACCGCGAACGGATAGCCGTCCTTGCTTAAGCGCGGTTAGTTCACGCTCCGAAATAGGCGAAGCTAGATAATAATCTCCCGCTTCAAATTCATCCGATTTGAAAAACAAATAGGTTAGAAGTCCAATGCGACAGGTGAAAATCGCAGGCCCGTTCAGAAAGTATAGAACCTCATCTGGGACAATGTGCCCCAGGTTCCAGTCCGTTCTGCCCGTCTGCCACGTTTCCCACATACTACGCCCCACCCGCCAACGGCGGCAACGCGGGTACAAACTTCCCCATCAAATCGATACCATCATAGGCCCAAAACGTGTGGTGCGAAGGCTGGTTGGCCGTTGGCGTCGGAGCCAGCTGGCCATCATCTTCGGTCACATCGCCCCTGAAGATATGCCAACGGGCCGCGTAGCGAAATAGCTCCTGCGCGTGTGTTGCATCTGCCTCGCTTGTCCACACCGAAAGACCAAAGGCCATGCAACCGCCGGCACGTGCCATCGCCTGCTTACGAGGGAGGTCCGACCGAGCGTGCGGCGTAAAATCCTCTTGGCTGGCCGGATCGGTTTCGCAACCATGATATAGGGTCGTGTTCACCTCGGCGGCGTCATGCGGACAGCCGTTCGGGAACCACTCCGGAAACTCACCCATACTTTGACGCTGTTCGGACAGGCTCTCCCATAAGGGCGGCGCTATAGCGGCAAATTCCTAATTTGTAATCCATCGACGTAGCAGGCCCATCGGAATGCTCCAATCCGGATTGGATCGGCTAGCAGGACGCCCCCGAAGCACTGGATTATAGGCTCAGTGAATGGCTGGTCCCGGTGGAAGCTGCCGTTCAAGCTTGACCGGAGGACGCCGTATGCTGGTCGAAACCTGCGCTCCACTCATGCCCCCTCGCCCCCTCAATAATCCTTCGAATACCGCACACTCGCGCTCGACCCACCGAACGACCCCGTCTGGCTCAGCAGGCTCAGCGCCTTCGATAGCGCCACCTCCAGCTGCGTCGCGGTAAAGCCGCGCGCGTCGGTGATGATCTCCACATAGATGTCGTTGGAGATATATTGCCCCGCCGCCAGCGCTGTTCCGCGCCCGGCGGTCTTGTCGGCGCCCAGCACGCGCAGGCGATCGATGCCCGAGGCGGAGCGCAGCTTGCCCAGCGGGTTGAGGCCGCCGCCCGACCCGCGCAGTGAATTGAGCGCGGCGGCCAGCTGGATCGCCTGCGTCGGCGACAGGCTCGTCACCGATTGGCCGAACAGCAGGCGCGACAGCACCTCGTCCTGCGGCAGCGAGGGGGTGGAGGTGAAGGTCACCTGCGGGTTCATCGCCCGGCCGCCGATGTTGATCGTGGCGGTCACGCCCTCCACCGTGGTGCTGGCGGCCAGCGCTAGGCTGGGATCGGTCACCGCCCCGCCCTCGAACCGCACCTTGCCGGTGTTGGCCAGTTCGAACCGGCGGCTGGCGAAGCTGTAGGTGCCGCGCACGACCGAGAGCGTGCCGACCACCCTCGGGTCGCTGGCCGTGCCGCCGACCCTCAGGTCGGTCGCCCATTCGGCCTCCAGCCCCATGCCGCTCACGAAGATCTTGTTGTCGGCGCGCACCCGGATATCGAGCTTCCAGTTGCTCGGCACGCCGGCCGCCGCCTGCTTCTCCGCCTCGGTCTGCGGGCGATCGGTGCGGCGGCGCACGCCTTCCAGCTCGGCGACTTCGGCGGCGCCCTGGCGGATGATCTCGTAGCGCGCCTCGGGAATGGTGAGATCGCCCTTGATGAGCGCGCCGGCCGACTGGCTGTTGGTGACGGCGATATTGCCCGACACGGTCGCGCCCAGCGCGTCGCTGCGCGCCAGCTGCGCCCGTCGCAGGGTCGCCTTCAGGTCGATCGGGAAGCCCGATGCCGCGTCCAGCCCGACGGTGCCGCTGGCGCTGAGCGATCCGCTGCCCGCCTTGCCCGTCAGCGACACCAGCTCCAGCCGGGACTGGGTGAAGCGCCCGTCGAGCGCGATGTTCGAGATCACCGTGCCATAGGCCGAATTTTCGTAGCGCAGCGCATTGGCGCGGGCGATGCCGGTCAGGCTCGGCCGATCGAGCCGCCCGCCGAAATCGGCCGCGACCGCCACCGGCCCGCTCAATTCCTGCCCCGCGATGCCCGTCAGGGTCCACAGCACCTCGGCCGGGCCGTTGTAGCGGATGCCACCCGATAGCGGCGCGGCGAACAGCCGCTCGCTCAGGGTCGCGCCGCCGCCCAGCGGGGCCAGCCGCGCCTGCATCCGCCCGACGATGCCGCCGCCGCGCCGGATCAGCGCGCGCATGTCGCCGCCATTGCCGTCGAGCGTGCCCAACATCGCCACGTCCACCGGCGCGGAGACGACATAGGCCGCCGTCCGCGTGAAGCGGGCGATATCCATCCGCGCCCGCACCGTCGGCACCGTGGCGCCCGGCGCCTGCGTATAATCCACCGTGCCCGTCGCGCGGCCACCCAGGCCCAGCCCCGGCATGAACGCCTCGACGATGCCGACATCCATATTGCCGAGCCGCGCATGGAAATCGGTCGTCGCGCCATAGCGGCCGCGCATCTCGATCTGCCCCTGCGGCACCACCAGGGTCGTCGGCGCCAGCACCCAGTCCGCGCCCGCCTTGGTGACGACGGCGGGGGCGGTGAGGCGGAAGGCGACCCGATTGGCGCTGCCCTTCAAATTCGCCACCACCCGCGTGGGCGATAGTCGCGCCTGCGCGGCCAGATCGAACGGCACGCCCGCGCGACCGTTGGCGGCGAGCGCCACGCTGCCGCTGCCGTCGCGATAGTCGAACCGCCCTTGCGCGCGGGCGAGGCTGGTCTCGCCCTGCCGCACGTCCGTCAGCAGGAAGCGGCCCGTCGCCGCCGGCCCCTTCGGGTACATCGTCGCGGTGGCGCGGATCAGGCCGCTGCCGATGGTGATCTGCTGCGGGCCGGGGATGCGCGCGGCGCTGGCCGCCACGTCCACATCGGCGCGCTGGTTGGCGCCCGCCGCCGACAATCGTACCCCTCCGTTGAGGCCTGATCCGGCCAGGGTGAGCGTCCCCGCGAACGGGCCGGCACTGGTCTGGACGATGCTCCCGCCGAAATCGATCCCGGCGAAACGCGCGCTGTGGATATCCACCGCCAGCGGCCCGCGCCCCGATCGCACCAGCACGTCGGCGAACAGCGGCCCGTAGGCCGATTGCCCCGTCGCCTTGATCGCATAGCCCGCCGCGACCCCGCGCAATTCCGCCTCGACATCGCGCAGGTCCGCGCCCAGCCCCGGCCGCGCCGCGCGCAGCTTCACCAGCGGCCGCTCCAGCGTGCCCGATGCCGTCACCGCCAGCGGCCCATAGGCCTTCGACATGGCGCGCGCGGCAAAGGCGATCCGCCCGGTTTCGATATTGTAGCTGCCCTGCCCGCCCGTGATGGCGAACAACGGCGCGGTCATCCGCAGGCCCGTCAGGGTCGCCACGCCATTCTCGTCGAAGCCGAAGCGCGCCACCGTCACCGCATTGCCGCCCAGCGTGTCGCGCAGGGTGGCATTGTCGAGGCTCCGGGTGACGACGCGGAAACCGCCGCGGATGCCGAAGCCGCCTTGCGCGCCCGGCACCAGCTCGGCATCGGTCGTCAGGCTGATCCGCCCGAGCCCGTCGACCCGGTAATCGTTGACCCGGCCCTTGATCGCGCCGGTGTAGCGGCCCTTGGCGGGATCGGCGAGGATCAGCGCGGTCGCGTCGATCTTGTCCGATTTCAGCTTCAGATTGTCCGACAGCAGCCGCCCGCCCGACCAGGCGAGATCGCCGTCGATCGCCAGATTGGTGAGCAGGCCGCCCGCCGCCGCGTTGAGCCCCGTCACCCGCCGCGCTCGCGCCTTGATGGGGATCAGGATGCGGTCGGCGTCGATCCGCGCCGCGCCCTCGGCGGTCAGCCCCTCGATCCCCATCGTGCCGAAGCCGAGCTGGGCGGCGGTGAGGCGATAGGCGATCGTCGGGGTGGCGAAGGCGCCGTCGAGTGTGGCGGTCGCCCGCACGTCGCGCCCGCCGACATTCTCGGCGATCGCGCCGGGCTTCAGCAATTGCGCGTCGACCTTGAAATTGCCGAAGCGGCTGTTGCCCAGATCGATCAGGCCGGCGGCATCCACCGCCAGCGCCGCCGATCGCGCGACCAGCTTCACGTCGGCGCGCCGCTCGCCGAGGGTCGCGGCGAGGTCGATCGCCAGCTTGGGCTCGGTCAGCCGCGCGGTCGGCCCCTCCATCAGCGCGCCGGGCATCGTGTCGCCCTTCAAGCTGAAAGCGCCGTTGCGCGCGGTCAGCGCCAGATCGGCGAGCGGCGCGGCGCCCGCGCGGCCCGTCAGCCGGCCTGCCCAGTTCGCCCAGTCGCCCTTGCCGCCGATCGTCAGCGCCAGCGGCTTGCCGAGCCCCGAATAGCTGTCCACCAGCCCGCCCACCGGCGCGGTCAGCGTGCCGTCGATCGTCAGCCGGTTGGCATCGGGCACCGCATCCAGCTTCAGCCGAAGCACATCGCCACCCGCGACACCGCGCCCCGCCACCGCGCGCGCATCCAGATCGAGCTTCGCCCGGCCGCTGGCGATATCGGCAGACCCATAAGCGCGCAGCACATGCCGCCGACCGGTCACCGCCGGCTCGATCACGATCCGGTCGATCGCCAGCCGCCCGACCATCACGTCGATATCGGGCAGCAACGGAGCGTTCGGATCCGACGGCACCGGCTTCAGCACCGGCATCCGCAGAACGCGGATTTCGGGCGAGGCCAGCTCGCGCACGTCCACCTTGCTCGAGGTGAGGTAGGCGAACGGCCGCCAGTCGAGCGTGAGCTGCCCCGCCTCGGCGAACACGCCCCGCGGGTCGCGGATCGTGATGTCGCGCGCCACCATCCGGCCGTAGAGCGATCCGTCGATCCGGCCGATGCCGACCTTCATCCCCGACGCGGTCTCATACCCCGCCACCCGATCGACGAGGAAGCGCCGCCCCGGCTGGGTATCGATCGCCAGCACCAGCAGGCCGACGAGCAGCACCAGCCCGACAAGGACGATGCCGATCCATTTGAGGACGCGCTGCCACAACGGGCGGACGGTGGAGATTTCGGGGGCCTCGCTCGCCATCAGAATGCCTGCCCGATGCTCATGTAGAGCGCGATCTTCGATTCACCCGGCTGGCGGTTGATCGGGGTCGCCACGTCGATGCGGAACGGCCCGAAATTGGTGTAATAGCGCACGCCGATGCCCGCGCCGTAGCGCATGTTGCTGATCGAGGGCGTAGACCCCTGCCCCAGCCGACCGGCATCGAAGAAGGGCACGATGCCGTAATTGCCGAAGCGATAGCGCGCCTCGACCGCGAATTCCGTCAGCGATCGCCCGCCGACCGGATCGCCATTGGCATCCTTCGGCCCCAGCTCCTGAAACCCGAAGCCGCGCACCGATCCACCGCCGCCGGCGTAATAGCGCCGCGACGGGGCGATCGAATCCCGGCCCGCGCCCATGATCGATCCGACCCGCGCCCGGCCCGCCATCACCAGCGCGTCGGTCAGCGAATAATAAGCGCTGCCCTCGGCGAGCAGCCGGGCATAGCCATCGAACCCGCCGCCTCCGGTGCGCTTCTGCGCCTCGGGGCTGACCCGGCCGGTCACCCGGAAGCCCTTCGTGGGATCGAGCAGGCTGTCCGATCCGTCATAGCCCAGCTGGAGCGGCACGGCCGCGATCAGATAGGTGCTGCGCGTGCGATCCTGCACCGCCGACTGAAAGCGCGTCTCGCGCGTCGCGATCAGCTCGCCGCCGATGCTCCACGTCCATTTCTTCTGGAAGATCGGCGTGCTGGCGCGCGACAGGCTGCCCGTCAGGCTCACCGTCTGTGCGTTGTAGGCATCGAAATCCTGCCGCGCGACCGAGGCGCCCAGCGCGAACACCCGATCGCGCTGCCCAGCGTTCGATCGGCGGAAAGCGGTGCTGAGGCCCTGCTGCTGCGTCCCCGCGATCGCCTCGACCGACAGCGCGCCTTCGGGCGGAAACAGGTTGCGATGCGTCCAGCCGGCGGTGACCTTGATGCCCTCGCCCGTCCCGTAACCAGCGCTCGCCGCCAGTTGCCGCTGCGGCCCCTTGGTCTGCTTCACCACCAGATCGACCGTCTCCGTGCCGTCGGCGCTGGTCTGGCCGGTGCGGGTCGGCTCGACCGACACGGTCGATAGCAGGCTGGTCGCGATCAACGCTTGGCGCAGATCGTCCACCTGCCGGCTGTCATAGAGCTGGCCGCGATCGAAGCGGGTCAGCACCTCGATATGATCGGCGGTGAACACCGGATCGCCCTCGGCGCGGATGCCGCCGAAGCTGGATTTCGGCCCCGCCGTGATCGGCAGGGTGTAATCGCCATGATGATCGCGCTCGTCGAGCAATATGTCGCGCTTGCCCACCTCGACGAACGGATAGCCGCGCTCGGGCAGGCGCAGCGAGATATTGGCCTCGGCGCTCTCGATCTCGGCAGCGCGGATCGGCGTGCCGGTCTTCAGGTCGAGCGCGTCGCGCGCATGGCGGGTCGGCTCGGGCTCGGCCCCGGTGATGGCGATGCCGCCCAGCGTGTAGCGCGTGCCGGGCGTCGCGGTGAGGGTGACGGTCAGCCGGCTCCTGGCGTTGGGCAGGGTATCGACGTCGGCGGCGGCCAGCCCGTCATAATAGCCCTCGGATCGCATCAGCCGCTCGGCCAGCCCGACATCCTCGCTCGCCCGCGCCCCGACCTGCGAGGCGTTGGCGGCATCGCGCCCGTCCTGTAACAGAGCGGAGAGACTGCGGAACGGCGCCTCCAGATCGACCGGCTTCAGCCCTTTCAGCACCACATCATATTTGATCCGCTCGGCCTTCTCGTCAGTGACGGCAATGGCCGGCGGCGGGGTCGCGTCGAAGCCGGCGATCGGCGGCAGCGGCTGGGCGAGATCGGGATCGGCGGCCGGCACCGACGACGCCTCGGGCGCGGCGACGGGCGGCGGCGCGGTCTGGTCGAGCGGCGGCAGGCTCGCCTCGAACGCGGGATCGTCGAGCGCCTTCTGGTCGGCCTGCGGGGGAGTATCGGCGGATTTCCGGGGATCGGACGCGGTTTGCGCGACAGCCGGCGCGACAAGGCCAAGGCCGCCGCCGACGAGCAGGATCAACGATCGATGAAGCAAACCCGAACCCCTCTTGGCATCCCGGCCGCCTTTGTCGGTCCTCGGACGCTCCCGCTCGGGTGGTAAATCCCGGCGGCGGTTCAGGTTCCCTGCGAAGGGGAATTTCGTCTCCCGAAACGACCGGTGCTCCTCAACTCACCTGGCGCTTGCCCAGCTTCCGCGCCAGGGTCCGCCGGTGCATCCCCAGCCGCCGCGCCGTCTCGGAAATGTTGAAGTCGGTTTCCGCCAGCGTCTCGTGGATACGTTCCCATTCCAGCGTCTTGATCGATGTCTGGCGGGTGGTGACCGGCGCGTCGATGTCGCCCTGTCCCTTCGTAAACGCCGCCTCGATCTCGTCGGTGTTGGCCGGTTTCGCCAGATAATGCGACGCGCCCAGCTTGATCGCCTCGACGGCGGTGGCGATGCTGGCGAAGCCGGTCAGCACCACGATCTGCATCTCCGGATCGTGCGCGTGGAGCGTCTGGACGCAGACGAGGCCGGAGGCGCTGCCGAGCTTCAGATCGACCACCGCGAAACCCGGATCCTCATCCTCCAGCAGCGCCGCCACCGCCTCATGGCTCGCCGCCGCGACCACCCGGTAGCCGCGCCGCTCGAACGAGCGTTGCAGGGTGCGCGCGAAGGCCTGATCGTCCTCGACGATCAGCAGCAGCCGCTCGGCTTCCTCGTCGATCATCTTTGCCCCACCACCAGCGCGGCAAGCGGCAGGGTCAGCCGCACGCAGGCGCCCCGCCCCGCCAGATTGATCGCGCGCAATTCGCCGCCGAGCTTGCGCATCACGTTGAAGGTGATGAACAGGCCGAGCCCCCCGCCCTGCCGCGCCTTGGTCGATCGATAGGGCTTGCCGATATCGGCCAGCATCTCCGGCGCGAAGCCGGCGCCGCGATCGGACACACGGATGTCGAGCATCGCCGCGTCCCCCGTCACCTCCACCCCGATCCAGTCGGGCGAGGCCTCGCGCGCATTTTCCAGCACGTTGACCAGCACCTGCTGGATCGCCGGATCGGACACGATCAGCGGATCGGCGGCCAGCGTGGCGGCATACTCCACCACCACCGCCGGATTGGTCTCCCGCCAGCGGATGACGGTGGCGTCCAGGAAGGCGCGCAGCCGCACCACTTCCGATCCCTCGCCGCGCGCCGCGCCGGCCGATTGCAGCACCCCGGTCAGGATCGCCTTGCAGCGCGCCACCGCCGCCTGCATCTCGCCGATCTCCTCCCGCAGCACGGGATTGTGCTTGAGCAGCGCCATGTGCCGCCAGTCGTTCAGGATCACCGCCAGCGACGACAGCGGCGTGCCCAGTTCATGCGCCGCGCCCGAGGCGAGCAGCCCCATGCGGACGATATGGTCCTCCTCCGCCGCCTGCTGCCGCAATTCGGCCAGCCGCGCGTCGCGGCTCCGCAGATTCTCGGCGATGCGGCGCACGAACAGCACCAGCAGCACGGCGATCATCAAGAAGCAGACCCAGGTGCCGGCGATGTGCATGTCGAACAGATCGTCGCGCGATCCGGGCGGCAGGATCAGCGGGCGATAGGCGAACACCAGCGATCCGGCGCACAGGCTCGTCACCGCGACGATCGCCCAGGTCGTGGCCATGTCGAGCAGGATCGCCCCCAGCACCACCTGCAACAGGAACAGCGCCATGAACGGATTGGTCGCCCCGCCGCTCAGGTAGAGCTGCCCCGCCAGCGAGAAGACGTCGAACAGCAGGGCCACGAACAATTCGGCATTGGCCACCTCGAACCGGCGGCGCAGCACGAGCAGGCTCGTCCCGTTCAGCACCACCGCGCCCAGCGGCAGCAGCAGCATCGGCAGCAGCGGCAGGCGGATGCCCATGCCGAAATGGACCAGCAGGATGGTGACGATCTGCCCCGCCACCGCGATCCAGCGCAGCTGGATCAGCAGCAGCATGTTGGCGCGGCCGGCCGCCTCGGGCGATCGGTCGGGCGTGGCGCTCACGCCCCGCATCTTGAGGACGGTCATGGCCGCCCGCGCTTCCGGTCCTCGCGCATCAGCACGATGTAGCCCCCCGCCACCAGCGCCGCCAGCGCGAACCAGGTGAGGGCATATTGCAGGTGATTGTCGGCAAAGGCGATCACGGTGAGCCCACCCACCGGCAGCCCCTCGCCCGTTCGCGCGGCATCGATGAAATAGGGCGCCACCCGGCCGAGCCCTCGCCGCGCCGCGATGCCGGCCACGTCGCGCGAATACCAATGGTCGGCGGCGGGATCGTTGCTCCGCAGAAAGCCGCCGCCGGGTTCGCTGATGCGGAGGAGCCCGGTGATCCGCACCGGGCCGGCGGGCGGGGCATAAGCGGCGGGGGCCGCCCCCTGCGGCACGAAGCCGCGATTGACCATCAGGATGCCCGCCGCGCCCGTATCGAGCGGGCTCATCACCCAATAGCCGCTGCCGAGATCGGTGGTGGCGCGCACGCGCGTGTCGCGATCGGCAAGGTAACGGCCGATCGCGAAGATCCGGCGATATTCATGGGAGGCGGCGGTGACCGCCGGCCACTCCGCCGATCCCGGCGCCGCCACCGGCGCGGCACCCACCCGCGCCTCGACCCGCGCGATCAGCGCATGTTTCCACACGCGCCGTTCGAGCTGCCACAGCCCCAGCGCGATCAGGCCCGCCACCAGCAGCGCGGCGACGAGGCCCAGCCCCGCCAGCCGCCCGGCCCGTGTCACGGCATGCTACCCATGTCGTGCATGCCGGCCTCGGGCGTGGTGCCGGGCTCCGCCATCACATGCGGCATCATGTTGGTGTTGAGGTGGTACATCACCCACATCGATCCCGAGAGCGTGATGCCGACGATCACGACCGTGAAGATCAGCGCCATCATCGTCCAGCCCCCTTCCGAGCGCGTGCTCATGTGGAGGAAGAAGATCATGTGGACGAGGATCTGCACCACGGCGAACGCCATGATCGCCACCGCCGTCCAGCTCGCGCTGCCCAGCACCTCGCTCATCACCAGCCAGAAGGGGATGGCCGTCAGGATCGCCGACAGGCCGAAGCCGATCATATAGCCGCCCATCGAGCCGTGCGGCGTATCGCCATGATGGTCGTCGTGACTGCCGTGGGCGTGGTCGTGCGCGCTCATCGCAGCATCCCCATGAGATAGACGAAGGTGAAGACGCCGATCCAGATCACGTCGAGGAAGTGCCAGAAGAGGCTGAGGCACATCAGCCGCCGCTGGTTGGCCGCGATCAGGCCGTGTTTGCCCACCTGCACCATCAGCGTCACCAGCCAGACGATGCCGAAGGTGACGTGCAGCCCGTGGGTGCCGACGAGGGTGAAGAACGCCGAGAGGAAGGCGCTGCGCTGCGGCCCGGCCCCCTCGTGGATCAGCATCGAGAATTCGTAGAGTTCGATCGACAGGAAGGCCAGACCGAACAGGCCGGTGATCGCCAGCCAGCCTTGCGTCGCGCCCACCCGCCCCTTGTCCGACGCGAGCATCGCGAAGCCGTAGGTGATCGAGGAGAACAGCAGCATCGCCGTGTTGACCGCCACCAGCGGCAGCTCGAACAGATCACGCGGGCCGGGGCCGCCGGCATAGCTGCCGCCCAGCACCGCATAGGTCGCGAACAGCACCGCGAAGATCAGGCAGTCGCTCATCAGATAGAGCCAGAAGCCCAGCATCGTGCTGCCGCCTTCGGCATGGTCATGCTCGTCGGCGAGGTAGAAGACCGGGGCTTCGCCGTCGGCGGGGAGGGTTGCGCTCGGCATGGTTCAGGCCTCCCCGGCGAGCAGCTTGCTGCGCGCGCCCTCGACCCGCACGACATCCTTCACCGGAATGTGGAAATCGCGCTTGTAGTTGAACGTATGGCCGATCGCGACCGCCAGCAGCCCGACGAACGAGAGACCCGCCAGCCACCACATGTACCAGATCATCGCGAAGGAGAAGATGACGCTCAGTCCCGCCAGCATCACGCCGGTGCCGGTGTTGCTCGGCATGTGGATCGCGCGGAAGCCCTCGATCGGGCGCTGGTAGTTGCGCTTCTTCATGTCGGCCCAGGCGTCCCCGTCATGCACCACCGGCGTGAAGGCGAAATTATAGTCCGGCGGCGGCGAGGAGGTCGCCCATTCCAAGGTGCGGCCGTTCCATGGATCGCCGGTCGTGTCGGCCAGCTTCGCCCGGTCGCGGATGCTGACGGCGAACTGGATCAGCATGGCGGCGATGCCGAGCGCGATCAGGAAGGCGCCGAAGCCCGCGATCACGAACCAGATCTGGAGGCTGGGATCATCGAACACCCGCATCCGCCGCGTCACGCCCATCAGCCCCAGGATGTAGAGCGGCATGAAGGCGAACCAGAAGCCGACCACCCACAGCCAGAAGCTGCGCTTGCCCCAGACCGTATCCAGCTTGAAGCCGAACGCCTTGGGCCACCAGTAATTGATCCCCGCGAACAGCCCGAACAGCACGCCGCCGATGATGACGTTGTGGAAATGGGCGATCAGGAACAGCGAATTGTGCAGCACGAAGTCCGCCGGGGGCACCGCCAGCAGCACGCCCGTCATGCCGCCGATCACGAAGGTCAGCATGAAGGCCATCGTCCACATCATCGGCAGCTCGAAACGGATGCGGCCGCGATACATGGTGAACAGCCAGTTGAAGATCTTGGCGCCCGTCGGGATGGAGATCACCATCGTCGTGATGCCGAAGAAGCTGTTGACGCTGGCGCCCGATCCCATCGTGAAGAAATGGTGCAGCCAGACGATGTAGCTGAGGATCGTGATGACGACCGTGGCGTAGACCATCGACGTATAGCCGAACAGCCGCTTGCCCGAGAAGGTCGAGGTCACTTCGGAGAAGATGCCGAACGCCGGCAGGATCAGGATGTAGACCTCCGGATGGCCCCAGATCCAGATGAGGTTGACGTACATCATCGGATTGCCGCCGAAGTCGTTCGTGAAGAACGCCGTGCCGACATAGCGATCGAGGCTGAGCAGCACGAGCACGGCGGTCAGCACCGGGAAGGCGGCGACGATCAGCACGTTGGTGCACAGCGACGTCCAGGTGAACACCGGCATCTTCATCATGCCCATGCCCGGCGCGCGCATCTTCACGATGGTCGCGATCAGGTTCACGCCCGACAGCAAGGTGCCGACACCCGCCACCTGCAAGCCCCATATGTAATAATCGACCCCGACATCGGGGCTGTAGGCGAGCCCGGAGAGCGGCGGATAGGCCAGCCAGCCGGTGCGCGCGAACTCGCCGATGAACAGGCTCATCATCACGATCACGGCGCCGCCGGTCGTCATCCAGAAGCTGAAATTGTTGAGGAAGGGGAAGGACACGTCGCGCGCGCCGATCTGGAGCGGGACGATATAGTTCATCAGCCCCGTCACCAGCGGCATCGCCACGAAGAAGATCATGATGACGCCGTGCGCGGTGAAGATCTGGTCGTAATGGTGGGCGTTGAGATAGCCCTCCGATCCGTTGAAGGCGATCGCCTGCTGGAGCCGCATCATCACCGCGTCGGCGAAACCGCGCAGCAGCATGACGAGGCCCAGCACCATGTACATGATGCCGATGCGCTTGTGATCCACGGTGGTGAACCACTCACGCCACAGCCAGCCCCACAGCCGATAGCGGGTGACGAGATAGAGGACGCCTAGCCCGCCCAGCGCCACCATCGCGAAGGTGCCGATCAGGATCGGTTCGTGGATGGGGAAGGATTCCCAGGTGAGGCGACCGAAGATCGTCTTCCAGATGCTGTGATCGGCGGACATCAGGCGCGCTCCGCCGCGAGGGAGGCGCCGGTGGGCGCGGTGTTCAACGTCATGTCGCGGTTCTCGTGCGTGCGGGTCGGGGCGGCCTTGCCCGGAGGGGTCGGATCATTGTCCTTGCTGAGGTGCGGCGAGGAGCCCTTCTCTTCCGGCTCCTTCTCCAGCGCGCCGCGATCGCCGACGCCGTCATATCGGAGGCCGCGCGTGTCGCGCGCCGATTCCTTGCCCGCGCCGCCCTTCGCGTCGATCCGCATCAGATCGGACATGCAGCGCTGGCCGGGCCGGGCGCACATGTTGACGATCGCCTGGAACAGCGCGGGATCGACCGTGGCGAAGCGCCGCGCCGGCACCTTCTCGCTCGGCCTCTCCAGCTTCAGATAGGTCGGCCGGTCCATCGCCCCGCCGCCCGCCTTCACGCCCGCCACCCAGCGATCGAAGCCGGCGCGGTCGAGCGCGTGGAAGCGGAAGCGCATGTTGGAAAAGCCCGCGCCCGAATAATTGGCGGAAAAGCCCTCGTAATTGCCCGGCTTGTTGGCGACCGCGTGGAGCGTCGTCGCCATGCCCGGCATCGCATAGATCTGGCCGGCCAGCGCGGGCACGTAGAAACTGTTCATCACGGTCGAGGCGGTGATGGTGAAGCGGATCGGTCGATCGACCGGCGCGGCCAGCTCGTTGACGGTCGCGATGCCCAGATCGGGATAGACGAACAGCCACTTCCAATCGAGCGCGACCACCTGCACCTCGAGCGGGGGGACCGCCTTGTCGATCGGCCGGGCATGATCGATCCGGCCGAGCGGGCGATAGGGATCGAGCAGGTGCGTGCTGAGCCACGTCACCGCGCCCAGGCAGATGATGATGAGCAACGGCGCCGACCAGATCACCAGCTCCAGCGTGGTCGAATGATCCCAGTCCGGGTCGTAATCGTCGCACTGGTTGGCGGCGCGGTAGCGCAGCGCGAAGAACACCGTCAGCGCCATCACCGGGATGATGATGAGCAGCATCAGCACCGTGGAGATGACGATCAGGTCGCGCTGCTGGACCGCGACGTCGCCGGCCGGCGCCATCACGACCATGTTGCAGCCGCCGAGCGCCATCAGGCCGGCCAGCGAGGCGGCGGAGCGGAGGAGACGGGCGGGGGATGGCATCCGGCGGTGGATCATGGGCGGTCGCCTAGTCCGATTGGGCGGGGGCCGACATAGGACACTTTGTCCAATCACCCCATGGCGACGAAACGGCCATTGGGGCAGCATAGGAACAGACAGACCCCCATGGCGGATCCGGCGTGGGGAAAAGACCGTTCCGCCGTTCGTTGCCCGACCAGAAGCCTTGAGGACCGATCATGAGTGCGCAAGCCGCAGCGCCCAACTCGACGTCGATGGAGCAGGACGCCCGCGATCTCCACGATCACGGCGGCACCCCCGCGACCATCGCGATCGGCGTCATCATCGGCCGGATCTCCGAATTCTTCGACTTCTTCGTCTATGCCATCGCCTCGGTGATCGTGTTCCCGGCGCTGGTGTTTCCCTTCGTCGATCGGCTGACGGGCACGATCTATTCCTTCGCCATCTTCGCGCTTGCCTTCATGGCGCGGCCGGTGGGGTCGCTGATCTTCATGGCGGTGGACGAACGCTACGGGCGCGGGGTGAAGCTCACCATCGCGCTCTTCCTGCTCGGCGGATCGACTGCGGCGATCGCCTTCATGCCGGGTTATCAGACGATCGGCATCTGGGCGGTGGCGCTGCTGGCGCTGTTCCGCGCGGGGCAGGGCGTGGCGCTGGGCGGCACATGGGATGGCCTCTCCTCGCTCCTGTCGCTCAACGCGCCCGAAAACCGGCGCGGCTGGTATGCGATGATGCCGCAGGTCGGCGCGCCGATCGCCCTGCTGGTGGTGAGCGCGCTGTTCGCCTTCTTCATCGATGCGCTTTCGGTCGAGGATTTCCTCGGCTGGGGCTGGCGCTATCCCTTCTTCGTCGCCTTCGCGATCAACGTGGTGGCGCTGTTCGCCCGCCTGCGCATCGTCGTGACGCCCGAGTTCGAGGAATTGTTCAAGACCCGCGATCTCCAGCCCTCGGCGGTGATCCCCACCGTCCGGCGCGAGGGGCGCACGATCGTCATCGGCGCCTTCGCCCCGCTCGCCAGCTTCGCCCTGTTCCACATGGTCACGGTGTTTCCGCTGTCGTGGATCGCGCTGTTCACGCGCGAATCGATTCAGCATTTCCTGGTGATCGAGATGATCGGGTCGGTCGTCGGCATCCTGGCGATCGTCGCCTCGGGCTTCATCGCCGACCAGACCGGCCGCCGCACCCTGTTGGGCGCGACCGCCGTGGCGATCGCAGTGTTCAGCGTGGCCGCGCCGCTGCTGCTGACCGGCGGCGATCTCGGCGAAGTCGCCTTCATGGTGATCGGCTTCATGCTGCTCGGCCTGTCCTTCGGCCAATCCTCGGGCGTGGTCGCCTCCAGCTTCTCGCCCCAGTCGCGCTACACCGGATCGGCGCTCACCTCCGATCTGGCGTGGATGTTCGGCGCCGGCTTCGCGCCGCTCGCCGCGCTGCTGCTGACGAGCCATTTCGGGCTGGCCGCCTCGGGCGTGTACCTGCTGTCGGGCGCGGTCTGCACGCTCGTCGCGCTCTACATCAACAAGGAACTGGCGGGCGCCGACCGGGCCTGAGCACGCCGCCCGTCCGATCGGCGCGGGGGTTCACAGCCCGGCCCCCCGCCCCTACCATCCGGACATGGCAGCCCCCTCGCCATCCCCGATCGTCACCACCGACGTTCCCGCCCGGCTCGACCGGCTGCCGTGGAGCCGCTTCCACTGGCTCGTCGTCGTCGCGCTCGGCATCACCTGGATCCTCGACGGGCTGGAGGTGACGCTCTCCGGCTCGGTAGCCGGCGCGCTGCGCGAGAGCCCGAGCCTGCGATTCACCGCCGGCGACGTGGGCCTCGCCAACAGCGCCTATCTGGCCGGCGCGGTGATCGGCGCGCTGTTCTTCGGCTGGCTGACCGATCGGCTGGGCCGCAAGACGCTCTTCAGCCTCACCCTGCTCCTCTACCTCACCGCCACGGCGGCCACCGCCTTCACCTGGGATCTGCCCAGCTTCGCGCTGATGCGCTTCCTCACCGGCGCGGGGATCGGCGGCGAGTATAGCGCGATCAATTCGGCCATTCAGGAACTGATCCCCGCGCGGCGGCGCGGCTGGACCGATCTGGTCATCAACGGCAGCTTCTGGGTCGGCGCGGCGCTGGCCAGCGCGGGATCGATCGTGCTGCTCGATCCCGCCCTCGTCGCGCCCGAATATGGCTGGCGGCTGGCCTTCTTCGGCGGGGCGGCGATCGGCCTCGTCATCCTGCTGCTCCGCCGCTTCCTGCCGGAAAGCCCGCGCTGGCTGGTGATTCATGGCCGCCCGGACGAAGCCGAGGCGGTGGTCGCCTCGATCGAGCGGCGGATCGCGGCCGAAGGCCATGTCCTGCCGCCCGCCATCGGCACCGCACGCCTCCACACGCGGGGCGCGACCTCGCTGGGCGAGGTGGCCCGCACGCTGATCCGCCTCTACCCCGGCCGCACCGCGCTGGGGCTGAGCCTGATGGTGGCGCAGGCCTTCTGCTACAACGCCATCTTCTTCACCTATGCGATGATGCTGACGGACTTCTACGGCGTGCCCTCCGGCGCGACGGGCTGGTACGTGCTGCCCTTCGCGGCGGGCAACGTGCTGGGGCCGCTGCTTCTCGGACGGCTGTTCGACACGGTCGGGCGCAGGCCGATGATCGTCGGCACCTACATGGCCTCGGCGATGCTGCTGGCGGCGACCGGCTTGCTCTTCCGGCAGGGCGCGCTCGACGCGACCGGGCAGACGCTCTGCTGGAGCGTCACCTTCTTCTTCGCCTCGGCCGCCGCCTCCTCGGCCTATCTCACCGTCGCGGAGAGCTTCCCGATCGAGACCCGCGCGCTCACCATCGCGGTCTTCTACGCGATCGGCACGGGTCTCGGCGGGGTGGCCGCCCCCTGGCTGTTCGGCGAACTGATCGAGAGCGGATCGCGTGACGCCATCCTCGGCGGCTATCTGCTCGGCGCCGGCCTGATGGCGCTGGCCGCGCTCGTCACCCTGAAACTCGGCATCGCGGCGGAGGGGCGGCCGCTGGAAGAGGTGGCGCGGCCCCTGTCCTGGGCGGATGGCCCCCAAGATTAAGTTGTCCGGCGCAACTGGCAGCGGCCGGGAGCGCGCCCTACATCCGGGGTCAAAGGAGCGCAGCATGGCCGCCTATTCGATCCTCGACCTGGTGCGGGTCGCCGACAATTCCAGCCCGCGCGAGGCGCTCGACCGCGCCCGCGATCTGGCCGCCCATGCCGAGACGCTCGGCTACACCCGCTATTGGGTGGCCGAGCATCACAACATGCCCGGCATCGCCAGCGCCGCGACATCGGTGGTGCTGGCGCATGTCGCCGCCGGCACCAGCACGATCCGGGTGGGCGCGGGCGGCATCATGCTGCCCAACCATGCGCCGATCGTGATCGCCGAACAGTTCGGCACGCTCGCCCAACTGCATCCCGGCCGGATCGACCTCGGCCTCGGCCGCGCGCCCGGCACAGATCAGCATACCGTCCGCGCGCTGCGCCGCACGCTCACCGCCACCGACAGCTTCCCGCAGGACGTGCAGGAGCTTCAGGCCTATTTCGCCCCGGCCCGCGCGCATCAGGCGGTGCAGGCCGTGCCGGCGGCGGGGACGGAAGTGCCGCTGTGGATATTGGGCTCCAGCACTTATGGCGCGCAGCTCGCCGCCGCGCTCGGCCTGCCCTATGCCTTCGCCTCGCATTTCGCGCCCGATCAGTTGCTGCCGGCGCTGCAAATCTACCGCGACCGCTTCCAGCCCTCGGCCCAGCTCGATCGCCCGCACGCGATGATCGGCGTCAACATCATCGCCGCCGACAGCGATGCCGAGGCGCGGCGGCTGGCGACCACCCAGCAGATGAGCTTCGCCGATCTGTTCCGCGGCACGCGCGGCCTCAGCCGCCCCCCGATCGACGATATCGACGATTATTGGACGCCGATGGAAAAGGCCCAGGCCCAGCGCATGCTGACCCGCGCGATCCACGGCGCGCCCGCGACGGTGCGGGCCGGGGTCGAGGCGCTGCTGGCGGAAACCGGCGCGGACGAACTGATGATCGTGTCCGACATCTACGATTTCGGCGCCCGCCTGCGCTCGTTCGAGCTGATCGCCGAGGCGCTCGAGGTGCGGGCGGAGGCGGCCTGATTCGGCGCGTCTTCGATCGTCAGCAACGCCGCTTGGATGAGCGTTCGACGCAGGCCGGATGGCAGCGCAGACTGGCTGCCGGACAGGGCGTCCGACGGCTGTGGCTCAACCGTCTCCAGCAAGGACCGAGCCGATGGCCAGTCTCACGGTAGCGTTGGCCCGCTGCGTGTAAGCTGCGGGCCTCGGCAACGGTCAAGGCGGCCCGCTACGATGAGCGCAGCATCGGCCGCGCCTTCGAGATAGACGCAAGGCAAGTTGCCTACGCCTGTCCCGAAGGCAAATATATCGGGTCGGCCAGCGCCTGCCAGCCCGGCCCTGTTTAGAACATCACCGCCAGCGGATCGACCGCCGCCGCCTTGGGCGGCGCGAACTTGGTCAGGTCGATGCCCTCGACGGCGGCCTTATATTCCACCGCGCTCGGCGTGCGGCCGAGGATGGTGGACAGGACCACGACCGGAGTGGAGGCGAGCAGCGACTCGCCTTTCTTCTCGGCCGAATCCTCGACGACGCGGCCCTGGAACAGGCGGGTCGAGGTGGCGAGGACGGTGTCGCCCTTGGATGCCTTCTCCTGATTGCCCATGCACAGGTTGCAGCCGGGCCGCTCAAGATAGAGGATATTCTCGTAATCGGTGCGGGTGGCCGTCTTGGGGTTCGCATCGTCGAACTCGAAGCCGGCGTACTTCTGCAGGATATCCCAGTCGCCCTCCGCCTTCAGCTCGTCGATGATATTGTAGGTCGGCGGGGCGACGACCAGCGGCGCCTTGAACTCGACCTTGCCTTCGCTCTTCTCGATATTCTTGAGCATCTGGGCGATGATCTTCATGTCGCCCTTGTGCACCATGCACGAGCCGATGAAGCCCAGATCGACCTTCTTGGTGCCGCCGTAATAGGAAACCGGGCGGATCGTATCGTGGGTGTAGCGCTTGGAGACGTCGGCATTGTTGACGTCCGGGTCGGCGATCATCGGCTCGTCGATCAGGTCGAGATCGACGACGACTTCGGCGAAATATTTGGCATTGGCATCGGGCGACAGCGCGGGCTTGTCGCCCAGGCGGATCTCGGCGATGCGGGTGTCGGCCTTGGCGATCAGGCCCTTCAGGGTGCCCGCCGCATTGTCCATGCCCTTGTCGATCATGATCTGGATGCGCGACTTGGCGATCTCCAGCGAGCCGATCAGCGTCTCGTCGTCCGAAATGCAGATCGAGGCCTTGGCCTTCATCTCGGCCGTCCAGTCGGTGAAGGTGAAGGCCTGATCGGCCAGCAGCGTGCCGATATGGACCTCGATGATCCGGCCCTGGAAGACATTCTCGCCGCCGCATTGCGCCAGCATCTGCGCCTGGGTCGCGTGGACGACGTCGCGGAAGTCCATGTGCGGCTGCATCCGGCCCTTGAAGGTGACCTTCACCGATTGCGGGATCGGCATGGTCGCCTCGCCGGTGGCCAGCGCCAGCGCGACGGTGCCCGAATCCGCGCCGAACGCCACGCCCTTCGACATGCGGGTGTGGCTGTCGCCGCCGATGATGATCGCCCAGTCATCCACGGTGATGTCGTTCAGCACCTTGTGGATCACGTCCGTCATCGAATGATAGACGCCCTTCGGGTCGCGCGCGGTGATGAGGCCGAAATTGTTCATGAAGCCCATCAGCTTCGGGATGTTGGCCTGCGCCTTCTTGTCCCACACCGATGCGGTGTGGCAGCCCGACTGATAGGCGCCATCGACCAGCGGCGAGATGACGGTGGCGGCCATCGCCTCCAGTTCCTGCGCCGTCATCAGCCCGGTCGTGTCCTGCGAGCCGACGATGTTGACCTTCACGCGCACGTCCGAACCGGCGTGCAGCACCTTGCCCGGCGTGACGCCCACGGCATTGCGGTTGAAGATCTTCTCGACCGCCGTCAGCCCGACACCGTCGACGGTGATCTCCTTGTTCGCGGCATAGACCGGTGTCGCCTCGACACCCAGCGTCTGCGCGGCGAAGGTCTGGAGCTTCTTGCCGAACACGATGGCGTAGCTGCTGCCCGCCTTCATGAATTCCATCTTCTGCGGCGTGAAGGCGGCGGCGACGTCGACCAGTTCCTGGCCGGCCTCGTCGGTGAGCTTGCGGTTCTTCACGTCGATCTTGAGGACCGTGCCGGTCTCGACCGAATAGGCCTCCTCCAGCACCGGATTGCCGTCGTTGTTCAGGATCGGCTTGCCGTCGGCGCCGGTCATCTTCACCCAATTCTTCAGGTTGATGCCGATGCCGCCGGTCACGTCGACGGTGGTCGCGAAGATCGGCGAGATGCCGTTGGTGCCCGCCACGACCGGCGCGAAATTGACGAAGGGGACATAAGGGCTGGACTGCTTGCCGGTCCACAGCGCCACATTGTTCACGCCCGACATGCGCGAGGAGCCGACGCCCATCGTGCCCTTCTCAGCGATCAGCATCACCCGCTTGTCGGGATGCTGCGCCTTGAGCGCGACGATCTGGCGCTGCGCCTCGGGCGAGATCATGCACTGGCCGTGCAGCTCGCGATCCGAGCGCGAATGCGCCTGGTTGCCGGGCGAGAGCAGATCGGTCGAGATATCGCCTTCGCCGGCGATGAAGGTGACGACCTTGATCTCGTCCTCGACCTCGGGGAGCTTGGTGAAGAATTCGGCCTTGGAATAGCTTTCCAGCACGTCGGTCGCGATGGCGTTGCCCGTCAAATGGGCGTCGCGCAGGCGGGCCATGTCGGCGTCGTAGAGGAACACCTGCGTCTTCAGCACCTCGGCCGCCTGCTTCGCGAGCGCAGGCACTTCGCCGAGCGTGATGTCGAGCAGCACGTCGATCGAGGGGCCGCCCTTCATGTGCGACAGCAGCTCCAGCGCGAAGGCGGGCGTGATCTCCGGCACGATCGCCGCGCCCTGGACGATCTGCTTCAGGAAGGCCGCCTTGACGACGGCGGCGCTCGTCGTGCCGGGCAGCGTGTTGTAGATGAAGAATTTCAGCGCGTCGGCGCGATGCTCGCTGCCGGCATCGCGGATGAGAGCGATAATCTCGCCCAGCAGCACGCCATCGTCGATCGGCTTGGGCGCGAGCCCCTGATTTTCTCTGCTTGCGATTTCGGCCAGATAATCAAGGTAGATGCTCATCGTGATCCCAATGCCCTGGAGTGCGTGAAGCGGACGCGGCGCCACCGGCCGGCTTCGTCAACCGATCTGCGGCGAATGCGCCGCGCGTACGCCAAGAGGCGGCCACTGACAAGGTAGGCAAAATCCGGGCAAAATGGCGCTCCCGATCCGCGCTAGAGCCGGATATTGTGAGGATTGGTGTGTGGGAAGGCGATAGCCGTGGTGGCAAACGGAAAAGGTCGGGACTGTCAGGACGGACCGCTGCTGACCCCAAGGATCGACGCCGCCATTCACCGGGACAGAGGCCGCATCATCCGCGACACCCGACATCAATCGGGCGATAGCCGATAGCCGATGCCGAGTTCGTTGATGATCAGCGCCGGGCGCATAGGGTCAGCCTCCAGCTTCTGACGAATGTTGCGCACGATGATCCGTAGATATTCGATGCGCTGGTCATAGGCGTCTGGCCAGCCGGCCTGCAGGATCTGCTTATGCGTGACGATGCGCCCCGGCGTCCGCGCCAACTGCTCGAGTACCGCGAACTCCTTGCGGGTCAGATGAAGCTCGGAACCCTCGCGCGTGACCGTGCGGTTGAGGAGATCGATCCTGATCCCGCCCACCTCCACCACAGACGTCGCCCCCTGCGCCTGCAGCCCGTCCCGCAGCGTGGCCCGCAGCCGGGCAAGCAGCTCTTCGCTGTCGAATGGCTTGGTCACATAATCATGTGCGCCGAGATCGAGCGCGGCGACCTTCTGATCGGTCGCCTCGCGGGCGGAGATGACGATGATCGGCGCGGCGCAGCTCTTGCGGAGCAGCTGGACGATCTCCAGCCCGTCGCGATCGGGCAGGCCGAGATCGAGCAGGATGGCGGCTGGCTGGATCGTCTGCGCCGCAGCAAGCGCCTCTGTGGCGTTGATCGCCTCGACGGTCTCATATCCCGCCCGCGTCAGCGCGCTTCGGAGCAGGCGCCGGATGTGCAGATCGTCATCGACGACGAGGATGCGCGCGCCGCTCATCGTTGAGCAGCCCCCTGGTCCAGAACCAGGAGTCGATCGGGGAAAGCGAGGCTGAAAGCGGCGCCCTTCCCATCCTGCCGATTAGCGGCACGCACGGTGATCCCCATCGCCTCGGCGAACCCCTTGACGATGGCGAGCCCGAGCCCGGTTCCGCCCGCGGCTCGATCCGATCCCTCGAGCCGCCGAAAGGTCTCGAACACCTCTTCCTCGCGGCCAGGGGGAAGACCTGGCCCTTCGTCGAGAACCGAAAGCGACAGCCAGCCATAGGAGCGATCGGCGCGGATGATGATCGGCGTTCCGACGGCGCCATAGCGGCCGGCATTGTCCAGCAGGTTGAGCAGGCAATGGTGGAACAGCTGCGGATCGACCGATACCAGCGGAAGATCGGGGGACGCCTCCAGCTGGATGGCATGGCCCTCGAGCACCCGGCGGGCATCGTGAACCGCGCCGGCCACGGCGTCCGCCAGATCGACCGGCTCCGTGTTGAGATGCAGCGCGCCGGCCTCGACACGCGTCATATCCAGCAGGTTCGCCACGAAGCGGTTGAGGCGCAGCGCCTCGCTCTCGATCGTGTCGAGCAGCGGATCCTGGCTCTTGCTGCGCAGTTCGGCGGCGGCGGCCAGCACCGACGTCAACGGCGTGCGCAGATCGTGGCTGACCGAGGAGAGCAGCGCCGCGCGCAGCCGATCCCGTTCGCGCACGGCGTCCACGTCGCGCATCTCGGCCTCCAGCCGCAGCCGTTCGAGCGCCAGCGCGGTCTGATCGATCAGGCTGCCGAGCAAAGCGAGCTGGTCCGACCGGATCGGATCGCCGCCATCCTCGCGCGCCAGCCCCAGCACCGCCAGAACGTGATCGCCCGCCCGCAGCGGCTGGAACTGCCAGTCGGACGCGGTGAGCGTGCCCGTGCCGCGCCCGGCGGGCTGGCCGGTGTCGGTCACCCATTGCGCGGCGGCCAGCTCCATCGTCTCCAGCCGCACCTCGCTCTCGCTCGTCGCCTGCACGGCGAGCCCGGCCGGCTCCTGTTCCAGCAGCAGCACGCGAAGCGAGAGCAATCTGGCGATCTCGGCGCAGGCGATCCTGGCCACCTCGCGCCGATCGTTGAGCGCGGTCAGCTGGCGCAGATAGCCGGCCAGCGCGGCATTGCTCCGGGCGCTCGCGCCGGCCAGATCGGCTTGGATGCGGACGCGCGCATTGAGCTGGCTGGTGACGATCGCCACGCCGATCAGCACGAAGATCGAGACGACATTTTCGGGATTGGAGACCGACAGCGTTCCCACCGGCGGCAGGAAGAAGAAATTGTAGGCGAGGCTCGATGCCAGCCCCGCGTAGAGGCCGGGGCGCAGGCCGAACAGGCTCGCCGCCGCCATCACGGGCACCAGATAGAGCAGGGCGACATTGCCCAGGCTCAGGAAGTTCAGGACGGTGGCGGCCAGCCCGGTGACCGTCGCCACCATCGCCGTGGTCCACAGATAGGCGGATGGCTCGCCCCAGTCGCCCGCGCCGCGCTGCACGGTGGATCGCGGGCGCGTCACGATATCGCTGCCGAAGGGCAGGACATGGACCGCGATTCCGGGCGTTTCCCGCACCAGCCGGTCCACCACCGATCCGTGGCGCAGCTCGAACCATTTCGACCGGACCGATTTGCCGACGATCAGCTGCGTCGCACGGGCCTCGATCGCGAAGGCCTTGAGCCCCTCGATCACGTTGGCGGCGGGCACCGTCGCCGCCTGCCCGCCCAGCCGCGTGGCGAGAGCCAGCACGTCGGCGATATGCTTGTGCTCGGCCGGGCCCAGCGCGCGGCTGCGCGCCGTCTCGACATGTACCGCCGTCCAGGGCGCGTGCAACGCATCGGCCATGCGCTTGGCGGCGCGCACCAGCCCGTCCGCCCCGGCCAACTCGCTCACCGCCACGACGATCCTCTCGCTCGCCCCCCAGATGCCGGTCTGCGCGCTCGTGCGCAGATGCTCCAGCATCCGGCTGTCCACCGCCTGCGCGGCGCGGCGCAGCGCCAGTTCCCGCAACGCCGACAGATTCGATTTGGAGAAGAAATGGCCCAGCGCGCGCGTCGCTTCCTCGGGCAGATAGACCTTGCCCTCCTTCAGCCGCTCGATCAACTCGTCCGGCGGGATATCGACGACCTCGATCTCGGCCATTTCGAGGATCGAGTCCGGCACGGTCTCGCGCACCCGCACCCGCGTGAACGAGGCGACGACGTCGTTGAGGCTTTCGACATGCTGGATGTTGATGGTCGTGAACACGTCGATCCCGGCCGCCAGCAATTCCTCGACATCCTGATAGCGTTTCGGATGGCGGCTGCCGGGCGCGTTGGTGTGGGCGAGTTCGTCGACCAGCGCCAGCGCGGGCCGGCGGTCGAGCAGCGCGTCGAGATCCATCTCGGCGAGCGCGCGGCCTTCATAGTCCACCGCCCGCCGAGGCAGGATCTCCAGCCCCCCGGTCAGCGCCTCGGTCTCGGCCCGGCCGTGCGTCTCGACCGCGCCGACCACGACATCGATGCCCGCCCGCGCCCGCGCCGATCCTTCCGACAGCATCTCATAGGTCTTGCCGACGCCGGGCGCCGCGCCCAGGAATATCTTGAGCCTGCCCCGGCCTTCCTGCACGGCCGCGCGCAGGAAGGCCTCGGGGGAGGGTCGCCCGTCACTTTTGGCGCGCCCGCTCAATGCGCCGCCATTTTATCCAGCGCGAGGTTCAGCGCCAGCAGGTTGACGCGATCTTCGCCGAGAAAGCCGGCCAGCGGATGCGCCACCTGCGCATCGACCAGCGCCCGCATCTGTCCCTCGGCCAGCCCGCGTGCCCTGGCGACCCGCGCCACCTGCACATAGGCCGCATCCGGCGACAGATCGGGATCGAGACCCGAGGCGCTGGCGGTCACCAGATCGGCCGGGATCGCGGTGACGCCCTCCGCCTTCCGCCTGGCGACATCGGCCTTCACGCGATCGACCAGCGCCTGCGACGTCGGCCCATAGTTGGAGCCCGAGGAGGACAGGCCATCATAGCCCTTGCCCGCCGCCGAAGGGCGGCTCTGGAAATAACGGTCGCCGGTGAAGCCCTGGCCGACCACGGCCGATCCGATCACGCTGCCCTTGCCGTCGCGAACGAGGCTGCCGTTCGCCTGGGAGGGGAAGATGGCTTGTCCGATGCCCGTCATGGCCAGAGGATAGGCCAATCCGAGCAGCAGCGCGAACAGGATCGTCAGCACGATCGCGGGCCGCAGCGAGGTGGTGAAGTCATTGCCCATGATGATGGTCCTCAGGCGAGACCAAGGCCGCTCACGGCCAGGTCAATGATTTTGATGCCGGCGAAGGGCGCGAGGAGCCCGCCGAGCCCGTAGACGGCGAGGTTGCGCGCCAGCAGCGGGCCGGCGCCCATCGGCTTGTAGGTGACGCCCTTCAGCGCCAGTGGGACGAGCAGCGGGATGATCAGCGCGTTGAAGATGATCGCCGAGAGGATCGCGCTCTCGGGCGTGCCGAGCCCCATCACGTTGAGCACACCCAGCCCCGGATAGAGCACCACGAACATCGCCGGGATGATCGCGAAATATTTGGCCACGTCGTTGGCGACCGAGAAGGTGGTCAGCGCGCCGCGCGTCATCAGCAATTGCTTGCCGAGGCCGACGACCTCGATCAGCTTGGTCGGATCGCTGTCGAGATCGACCATGTTGCCGGCCTCGCGCGCCGCCTGCGTGCCGGTGTTCATCGCGACGCCGACATCGGCCTGGGCGAGCGCCGGGGCGTCGTTGGTGCCGTCGCCGCACATAGCCACCAGCCGCCCGCCGGTCTGCTCCTTGCGGATCAGCGCCAATTTGTCCTCCGGAGTCGCCTGTGCGAGGAAATCGTCCACGCCCGCCTCGGCGGCGATGGCGGCGGCGGTCAGCGGGTTGTCGCCGGTGATCATCACCGTGCGGATGCCCATCGCCCGCAGTTCGCCGAAGCGCTCGCGGATGCCGGCCTTGACCACGTCCTTCAGGAAGATCGCGCCGAGCAGGCGCCCGTCCCGCGCCACCGCCAGCGGCGTGCCGCCGGCGCGTGCGATCTCGTCGGTGATGCGGCGCAGTTCCGTCGCTGCGGCGGTCTCGCCAAGGCCCGGATGGGCGCGAAGGATCGAATCGACCGCCCCCTTCTGGATCAGCGCGCCGCCGGTGCGGACGCCGGAGATGCGGGTCTGTGCGGTAAAGGCGATGACCTCCGCATCCTCCGGCAGCGCGGCCGTCGTCACGCCGAACCTCTCGCGCGCCAGCATGACGATCGAACGCCCCTCCGGCGTCTCGTCGGCAAGGCTGGCGAGCGAAGCCGCGTCGGCCAGCGCGCGCGGACTCGTCCCGCCGACCGGCCGGAACTCGCTCGCCTGCCGGTCGCCGATCGTGATCGTGCCGGTCTTGTCGAGCAGCAGCACGTCGACATCGCCCGCCGCCTCCACCGCGCGGCCCGATTTGGCCAGCACGTTGAACCGCACCAGCCGGTCCATGCCGGCGATGCCGATCGCCGACAGCAGGGCCGCGATCGTCGTCGGGATGAGCGTGATGAGCAGCGCCGCCAGGATCGCCACCGGCACCGCGCCACCCGCATAGGAGGCGAAGCCCGGGATCGTGCCCACCGCGATCAGGAAGATGATCGTCAGGCCGACGAGCAGGATGGTCAAAGCGATCTCGTTGGGCGTCTTCTGCCGCTCGGCGCCCTCCACCAGCGCGATCATGCGATCGAGGAAGCCCTTGCCGGGCTCGACCGTGACGCGGACCTTGATGTGATCGGAGATGACGCGCGTGCCCGCCGTCACCGCCGAGCGGTCGCCGCCCGCCTCGCGGATCACGGGGGCGCTCTCGCCGGTGATCGCCGCTTCGTTGACCGATGCCACGCCCGCGATCACCTCGCCATCCGAGGGGATGAGGTCGCCGGTCTCGACCAGCACGATCTCGCCCACCTCCAATTGGGTGGCCGGGACCATGCCGTAGGTATCGCCGACGCCCAGCAGCCGCTTGGCCTTCAGCTCGGCCTTCGTATCGCGCAGCGACGCTGCCTGCGCCTTGCCCCGGCCCTCGGCCAGCGCCTCGGCGAAGGTGCCGAACAGCACCGTCAGCCACAGCCACACGCTCAGCTGCGCCTTGAAGGCGGTCGAGAGATTGTCGTGGCCTGCGAAGATCAGGATCGTCAGCAGCAGCGCCACGCAGGCGGTGACGAACATCACCGGGTTACGGATCAGCTGCCTCGGATCGAGCTTCCTGAAGGAATCGGCGATCGCCGGAAGCAGCAGATCGGCGGTGAACAGGGATTTGGTGGATGCGCGTGCCATCGTGGCGCCCCCGCTTAGAAGAGTTGGCCGCGGATCATCGCGAGATGATCGGCGATGGGGCCGAGCGCGAGGCCCGGCAGGAAGGTCAGGCCGCCCAGGATCAGGATGATGCCGACCAGCAGCCCCACCCACAGCGGGCCGGTCGTGGGAAAGGAGCCCGCGCTTTCCGGCGTATATTTCTTCGCGGCAAGGCTGCCGGCGATCGCCAGCATCGGCACGATGGTGAAGAAGCGGCCCACCCACATCGCGATGCCCAGCAGGCCGTTATAGTAAGGCGTGTTGGCGGTGAGGCCGGCGAAGGCCGATCCATTGTTCGCGACCGCGCTGGTGAAGGCGTAGAGGATCTCGCCGAAGCCGTGCGGCCCCTTGTTGAGCGGCCCCGCCAGCCCCTGTTGCAGCACGCAGGAGAGCGCCGTGAAACCGAGTATGACGAGCGGCAGCACCGCGATCGCCAATACGGCCAGCTTCACCTCGCGGCTCTCGATCTTCTTGCCGACATATTCGGGCGTCCGCCCCACCATCAGCCCGGCGACGAACACCGCAAGGATGGCGAACAGCAGGAAGCCGTAGATGCCCGCACCGACGCCGCCGACCACGACCTCGCCCAACTGCATGTTGAACAGCGGGATCATGCCGCCCAGCGCCGTGAAACTGTCGTGCATCGCGTTGACCGCGCCGCAGGAAGCCGCCGTGGTGACGACCGAAAAAAGGGCGGAGGCGGCGGCGCCGAAGCGCACTTCCTTGCCTTCCATATTGGCCCCGGCGACGCCGAGGTTGTGGAGAACCGGGTTGCCCGCCGCCTCCTGCCAGTAACTGACCGCCACGCCCAGGAGGAACAAAAACGACATGGCGGCCAGGATCGCCCAACCTTGACGGGTATTGCCCACCGCCTTGCCGAAGCACCACGTCAGCCCGAAGCCGATCACGAAGATCGACAGCATCTGGACGAAATTGGTCAGCGCGGTGGGATTTTCGAAGGGATGCGCCGAATTGGCGTTGAAGAAGCCGCCGCCATTGGTGCCGAGCATCTTGATAGCTTCCTGGCTGGCGACGGGGCCGATGGCGAGCGTCTGCTTGACGCCCTCGATCGTGTGGACGTCGACCGTGGCGGCCAGCGTCTGCGGCACGCCGCTCGCGATCAGGAAGACCGTGTAGACGACGCAGAGCGGCAGCAGCAGGTAGAGCGTGATGCGCGTGGCATCGGCCCAGAAATTGCCGATCGTCCGCATCTGCCGCCGCGCGAAACCCCGGAACAGCGCGAAGGCCAGCGCGATACCCGTCGCCGCCGACAGGAAATTATGGATGGTCAGCCCCAGCATCTGGCTGAGGTTCGACATCGTGCTTTCGCCCGCATAGCTCTGCCAGTTGGTGTTGGTCGTGAAGCTGATCGCGGTGTTGGCCGCCAGATTCTCGCTCGGCGCGGCCAGACCCTGCCCGTTCCACGGCAGGAAGGCTTGGCAGCGCAGCACCGCAAAGGTGAACAGCATCAGCACCACGTTGAACATCAGCATGTGGATGGCGTAGCGCCGCCAGCTCTGCTCGGCCTTCGGATCGATGCCGGCGAGCGTGTAGAAGCCCGCCTCCACGGGGCCGAGCACGACGTGCAATGGCGTGCGCCGGCCCTCGTAGAGCGCGTGCAGCCAGACGCCGACCGGCTTGGTCAGCGCCAGCAATATGCCGGTAAAGACAAGGATCAGGATCCAGCCCTGAAGCGTCATCGCCACCTCCTCAGAACTTCTCGGGGCGGACAAGCACCGCCACGAGGTAAAGGAGAAGGCCGATCGCGGTGGCACCGCCAAGCCAGAGGTCCAGCGTCATCGCTTGAGCCTCACGCATTGTCGCACAGCCGGACATAGGCGAGCGTCGCCGCCACCAGCCCCAGCATGATCGCGATCCAGAGCAGATCCCGCACAAGAAAACTCCCATTCGCAGACGGCGAAAACCGTCCGGTATCGGGAAGCCGATTAGGGGGAGTGGGCGTAGCGTATCGAGATCGAGATCAGGCGATCCGCATAGTATTTGCGTATAGTCGACGGACTGGAACTGACCGAAGCATATGACCGCGCTCAGCCGGCACGACCCGTCGGGCCGCTCGTTTTGCAAGTCATTGGAATCATTGGATAAAAATGGTGCCGCTTACAGGACTCGAACCTGTGACCCCCGCATTACGAATGCGATGCTCTACCAACTGAGCTAAAGCGGCGTGCCGGTAAGTGCTGGCGCGCCTATCACCGGCTTGGGCGCAGTGCAACCGTTGCCGGGATGCGGCGGCGTAAAATGCGGCGTGCCGTCAGTGATCCCGGCGGCGCCAGGAGAGACAGCGGCCGAGGCCGATCGCAACGAGGGGGGCGGCCAGGCCCAGGGCGGCGACGGTGTCGCGCACGCCGTCACCCAGCAGGCCCGCGATCAGCCCGGTCAGCGTCGCCAGCGCCAGCAGGGCCGGGATCAGGAAGGTGCGGGTGGCGCCGTGGCGGCCGGGGTGGCGGCGGGTCATGCCGGTCGTGGGGCCGGACTGGCGTCAGGCCCCCGGCGGCGGGGACGGGAGAGCCAGAGGTAGAGGCCGCTCGCCAGCACGACGATCGTCACGATATCCAGCAGCGCCCACAACAATTTCATCGACAGGCCGCCATAGTCGCCGAAATGCAGCGGTTGCGACAGGAGCAAAGCCTGCATGTACCACGGCATCGGCCGCTTGCCGGCCATCGCGCCGGTGCGGGCGTCGATCAGGACCGGGGTAAGGAGCTTTTCGGTCGCGGGGGTGGCGCCTTGCAGGAACACCGCGAAATGGTGGCCGCTGGAATATTCCACGCCGGGGAAGGCGACGAATTGCGGGCGCATGCCGGGCGCCGCCGCCATCGCCGCATCGACCGCCGCCTGCACCGAGGCCAGCCGCTTCGGCGGCGTCAGCCCGCCATAGGGCCCGACCAGTTCGGCGAGCTGGTCCGCGCGCCACAGCGCCGTGACGGGGGTGGCGAGCGTGTTGACCACGCCCGTCAGCCCGACGACCGTCGCCCACATCATCGTCGTAATGCCGAGCAGATTGTGCCAGTCGGTCCAGCGCACCCGCGCGCGCCGCGCCTGCCGCACCGTGCCGAAGCGCAGCCGCGCCATGAAGGGCGCGTAGAGCACCACGCCCGACACGATCGCCGCCACGAACAGCAGCCCCATCAGCCCCAGAAACAGCATCCCGCCGAGCCCCAGAAACATGTCGGTATGGATCTGGAGCAGCACGTCCATCACCCCGCCGGGCGGATCGGCGGGCAGGATGGCGCCGGTCCGCGCGTCGAGCGACTGGAAGCGCATCGCCGCCACCGCCGCATCGGGCGCCGGCGCGGTGGTGACGTTCACTACCGGCCGATCGGTATCGAAGCTCATGTAGAGCCCAACGTCGCCCGGCCGCGCCGCCAGCGCGCGGGCGAGAATATCGTCCAGCGACAGGCGGGGGGCGTCGGCCGGCAGCGGCGCCAGTGCGATCCGCGCGTGGGTGGCCGCGTCGATCTCCTCATGGAAGATCAGCGGCAGCCCCGTCACGCAGAGCATCAGCAGGAACAGGGTCGAGACGAGGCTGGTCCATTTGTGGATCGCAGCCCAGACCCGGATGGTCGACGATGTCATATCATCGCCATTACACTCTTATCCCACCCTCAGAACCGCTTCGTCACGGTCGCGATGACCTGGCGAGTCTGGCCCCAGAAGCAGCCCGCCGGCCCGGTGCAGCGGCCCGCGAAGCGCTTGTCGAAGATGTTGCTGCCGTTCACCGCGAAGCGCCAGCCCGGCAGATCGTAGTGCAGCGTCGCATCGAACAGGGTGGTCGCCGGGCTGGTGTAGACCAAAGGGGTGAAGGCCGAGGGCACATTGCCCGGCGTCTGGCTGAGGTAGCGCACGCCGGCACCGCCGCCGAGGCCGGCCAGCGCGCCGGTCTTCTTGGTGTAATCGACGAACAACGAGGCCTTGTGGCGCGGTTGGGCGGCCAGACGCGCGCCGAGTTCGAGCGGGATGTTGCTCTTCGTGATCTTGGCGTCGGTGAAGCTGTAGGCGGCGTTGACGCTCAGTTGCTCGCGGAAGCGGGCGACCGCTTCCAGCTCGACACCCTTGGAGGTGACCTCGCCGGTTTGCACCTGGAAGGCGGCATTGGCCGGATCGGTGGTCAGCACGTTCGATTGCTCGATGCGGAACATCGCCGCCGTCGCGAACAGCTTGAGATCGTCGCCGAGGCCGCGCGCGTCATATTTGATGCCGCCTTCCCACTGCTTGCCCGATGTCGGCACGAACGGCGTGCCATCGGCCCGGGCGCCGATCACCGGCTGGAAGGAGGTGGCGTAACTCACATAAGGCGCGACGCCGGCTTCGGTGACATAGGTGGCGCCCGCGCGCCAGGTGAACTTGTCCTGCTTGTCCCTGGTCGGCGCGGCGGTCAGGTAGCTGGTCTGGGCGATCCAGTCCTGCCGGCCGGAGAGGGTGACGATGAAGCCGCCGAGCTTGATCTGATCCTGCAAATACAGCCCCTGCTGCTTCAGCCGGCGATCGACATAGGGCGGGTTGAGGGCGGGCGCGGCGATCGGCACGGCGCTGTAGACCGGGTTGAACAGATCGATGTTCGACGCGCCGGTGAAGGCGAAGGCCGCCTTGTTGCGATAGTTGCGGTAATCGAACCCGCCGAGCATGCGATGCTCGAGCGGGCCGGTCGCGAAATTCGCGTCCAGCCGGCTGTCGATCGCGAACTGGTGCGAATCCTCCGACGAGGGGAAGTTCGCCCGGCTGACGGTGCGATTGTCCGCGCCGAGGCCCGTCGGATAGATCACCTGCTGATATTCGTGATACTCGCCCCAATTGGCGTTCTGGGTGAATTTCAGCGCGCCGGAGAAGCGGTGGGTCAATTCGTAGCCGCCGCTCCACTGCTTGCGGCGGTAAAAATTATAGTCCGGCTCGCCGAGGTTGATCGAGCGCGGCACCTCCCCCAGCGGATTGTCGAACAGCACGCCGTTGGCGGGCAGGAAGCCGTTGGTGTCGCCTTCGACCCGATCATATTGATAATGGCCGAGCGCGGTCAGCTTCGTATCGGGCGTAATGTCGAAGGCGACGGCCGGGGCGACATAGGCGCGCTTGGCGGTGACGTAGTCGGTCTGGCTGTCGCGGTCGCGATAGAGGCCGGTCAGGCGGGCGCTGATGCCGTCGGTCAGCGCGCCGGTGACGGTGCCGGCGGCCTGCTTGAAATCGTCCTCGCCATATTTCACCTGCACCTCGCCCCCGAAGCGGCTGGAAGGGCGACGGCTGGTGAGGTTGTAGATGCCGCCGGGCGGCGTCGTGCCGTAGAGCACGCTCGCCGGCCCCTTCAGGATGTCGATCGCCTCATAGCCGTAGAGATCGACGCCGACGTTGGCGATCGTCGAGCTGATCGGCGCCTGGAGCCCGTCGATATATTGCACCGGGATGAAGCCGCGCAGGGTGAGGAAATCGAAGCGCAGGTCCGGCCCGTAATTCTCGCCGACGATGCCGGCGGTGTAGCGCACCGCCTGCTGCACATCGACGAAGTTGAGCAGGTCGATCTGGTCGCGCGACACGACCGACACGGACTGCGGCGTCTCGATCAGCGGCGCGGTGGTCTTGCTGGCGGTGATGGCGCCCTGCGGCACGAAGCGGCGCGCGGTGACGACGATCGCGCCATCCGCCTGCTTCACCGTCTCCAGGCTGGGGGCGGTTTCCTCGGCCGGGGCGGCCTGCGTCTGCGCCGTCGCCGGGGTGGCGAGGATGGCGGCGCCACCGCTCAACAGGAGGGACAGGAAGGCGGCGGGGCGGCGGACGACCATGGAGAGAACCCTTTTGCTACGCGAAATACCGGCGGCGGGGCCCTTACCCTCGTCGTCGCCGCGCCCATTGCGGCAAATGCGAATGTGTTGCAATAGCTTCTTTGGGTGAAGAGGCGGGCCGATGCGGATCGATCACACAGCGGCGGACAGGCCGGTCGCGGCGGCCGGCAGGGCCACGATCGGCGGCGCGGCGACGGTGCTGTTCCTGGGGCTCACGGCCGGCGTGCAGATGAGCGATCGCGGCGTCCATGCGATCATCTCGCCGGCGGTGCGCGCGACCTTTCAGGTGGGCGACGCGGTGATGGGCGCGCTGCACGGGCTGGCCGGCATCCTTGTCGCCAGCGCGCTAGCCGTGCCGCTGGCGAAGCTGGCGGATCGCCATTCACGGAAAGCCATCCTGCTCGGCCTGATCTTCTTCTGGGGCATGCTGACCGCGCTCGGCGCGCTGGCGCCCAATTTCGCGCTGTTCTTCGTCGGCCGCGCGGCTTCGGGCGTCACGGAGTTCGCGATGATCCCGATCGTCTATTCGCTGATCCCCGATCTGGTGCCCGATCGGTGGCGGGTGCCCGCGAACCTGATCTTCGCGGCGCTGATGGCGACGGGGGCGAGCGCGGGCTTCTATCTGGCGGGCAATCTGCTCGATCTCGCGGCGCGGGTGGGCGCGGCGCGGGGCCTCGATCCGTGGCGCGCTGCGCTGCTGCTGCTCTCGCTGAGCGCGATCCCATTGCTGGTCGCGGGCCTCGCCACGGTCGATCCACCGCGTGCACGGATGGCGGCGGTGGCGGCACGGGACGAGTCGCTGCTGGCTTTCGTCGTTTCGCAACTGCGCCGCATCCTGCTGTTCCTCGGCGCGGCCGGCGGCCTCGCGGTGGCGGTGCAGGCGCTGACGCCGATGATCGCGATGGCGCTGGTGCGGCGCTTCGGCAGCGACACGGGGGCGGTAGGCCATGCGCTGGGCCTCGTCACGCTGGCCTCCAGCCTGGCCAGCCTCCCCGCCGCCGGCCTGTTCGATCGCGTGCTGCGCGACCGGCTGGGCGAGGGCGCCCGGCCGACGGTGATGGCGGTGGCCGCCGCCCTCGCTATCCCCTGTGCCGCCGGCCTCGCCTTCGCGGCGAGCGCGGGCCAGGCGATCGGGCTGGTCGCCGCTTTCCTGCTCACCACCTGCGTCGCCAACGCGCTGATCCCGACGATGCTACAGGATCTCGCCCCGCCGGCTCTGTGCGCCCGCTGCTTCGCCGCCTACAGCTTCCTGATCGCCGCCTTTTGCGCGGTGGGGCCGCTGCTGTCGGGCCTGATCTCGCAATTCGTGGCGCACGACGATCTGCTGACGGCCATCGCGGCGGCCAGCGTCGGCGCGCTGCTGCTGGCGGTGGTGAGCGCCGGGCTGTCGCGGCGGATGGCGCTGGCGGACAAGACCTTTAATCCAGACGCGTGCGATACGTGATCGCCGAAGGGCGCTTGCGGCTTGAAGCGACAGCAGAATATCGCGCGATATCGCCGATCCCGCTTCAGGGGTGGGCAATCGCATAGTCAAGACCAGCACATAGCGCGGCCACCTGAGCCCGAACGCACTCTTCCGGCGTGGTACGTGGACTGTCAGGATAGACTTCGGTGATCGTCGTATAGCGCGCGCCCGTGATGGACGTGCAGAGGCCCAATTCCGCCAGCGGATAGGCGATCACCCCCTGCGCCACGATTGGCGAGCCGATAATCTCGCCTTTCGCATCAGGCGGTGCAATATGGGTCACCTGCGCTACGGCCGCGATGACGGCCTGCTGGAACGCCGGCTGCGGGTTTGCGCTGTCGTCTACCAGATAGAAACCGTCGGGCACTTCGCCCGGCTCGAACGCTTTTCCATCCCGTGCGGCGAGCGCCGGGCGAAACTCCCTTTCATCGCTGTCGGTCGTCTCGTGCAGATCGATATGGAGCAGAAATCCGGCCTGCGTGGTGCCGACCAACGCCATCAGCGCGGCAGCCTCCCGCGCAGGCGAGTTCGCGTGAAAACTGCGATTGGGGTCGATCGCGTCATGGTTCCAGCGACTGACCCGCTCATACGCCCATGGGCTGACGCATGGCACGGCCAGAAGATTGACCTTGCCGGCGTAACGGGCCGCGCGGGTTTCCAGGAAGTCGAGAACGCCCATTACGCCACTGGTTTCGTAGCCATGAACCCCGCCTGTCACCAGGGCGGCCGGCAGCTTGGGATCGAACGCCCGGCTGCGCAGTGCGTAGAGAGCATAAGCGTCATCGCCATAGTCGAGTTGGCCATAAGCGATCTCGTCATAATGCTCAGCCAAAGCCCTGATGCGCGAGACGATGTCCGCGTCGTAGCCGCGCTGGCGTTCCTGTCGCGCCCGCCACTGATTTCGTGCGTCTTCATCCCACGGCTCGCCCAATGTGCCGATTGGATATCTGGTCGGGATCGTCATGGTGGCCTTATAGGCAAGCTGGAAATACAGTCGATGGGCTGCCGGATAGATTGGGCGCGTGATCGTCGCCGCAAGAAAGGGCTGCAACACCAGATCGCCGGCCGATCATGCGTGCGCAATGCGCACCTAGTCATACGAGTCTCGGTATGCCCATCCTGATCTCCCAAGCTTTTGTTGAGCAATTCCTTCGTCGTTCACCGGCCGACGAAAAATCGTTTGTCCGGATATCGGCCATCATCAGCGGGAATTCGAAGATGCTGGCGGGATCAGTCCCTGCTCTGACACACCCAGGCTCTGCCGGCGACTTTGATGGCGGGCCCGTCACCGTCCACTGCGGCTCGAAATCATCGCCCGCAAGCCAACGCATTGGGCGTCAGCGTTCCGGGCATCGAGCCGCGCAGTCGCTTCACCTACGAATTCCCGCTGATCCAGAGCGGGACATACCGGTATCACAGCCGTTTGGGGCATCACGAACAGATGGGCCATCATGGGTTGTCGATCGTCGACCCGCAGGATGCCGATCCGATCCCCTCGACCGGGGCGTGTGATCATGCTCTCCGACCGGAACTGCCGCCGGCTGGATGCCTTGTTACTGGAGCGCAAGCAGCAGAGCGGATATTTCAACCGGCAGGAACAGACGCTGGCCAGCATGATGGCCGTCCGGCGATCGCCGCGACTGGAGCCGGGCGCGAATGGACCCGACCGACATTTCCGACGTCACCGGATCGACCTGCACGTTTCTCGTCAAGGGCGATGGCCCCGCCGACAACGGGATGGGCCTGTTCGAGCCCGGGGAGCGTGTACGGCTGCGCTTCATCGATACCGCGGCGATGACCATGTTCAACATCCGCCTGCCGGGGCTCAGGCTCACCGTCGTCGCCGCCGGCGGCCGGCCTGTTTGCCCGATTGAGGTGGATGCGTTCCAGATCGCCATTGCCGAACATACGATGTGATCGCCGCGCCTGCCGAAACGCGTGCCTATGCGCTCGTCGCCGAAGCGGTCGATCGCTCCGGTCTCGCCCGCGCGACACTGAACGCCGCGCCTCGGCAAGGCCGCACGCTGCCGCTTCCCGCAAACGTCCGCTCGCCACGATGCGCGACATGGGCATGGCTTGCATGTCGATCAAGGAGATGGTGGTATGCCGATGGCGATAGGCGGCCAGCGCAACCCCCCGCCATGCCGCCCAATCCCGGCGTCCAGACGATCGCACCGTTGGCGGCCGATGGCACCTCCCGAGCCGGGCCAGGGTCAGCCGGTCTCGATCAAAAGCTGCTGGTCTATCAGGATCTGGTAGCGCTCAGGCCTAATCTCGATCGCAGAATGCCGTCGCGTGCCTTTGAAAAACACCTGACCGCAATAGGGAACGCTGGATGTCGGTATTCAGCGGCAGGCGTTCAGCGCAATCGCCAAGGGCGAGATCACCCGGCTGCATGTCGGCCTCAAGGGCACGATGGACGCCGAGCAGTTGCGGCCATCCGCGCGCAAGACCCGCAACGCTATCGCCAAGCGCTTCCGTGACGGTCACAATCGGTGCGGGTCCACGAGTTGGAGGAACAGGTTTCTGGCGTCGATGCGCGACGACATGATGCAACCCGACATCGTCGAGACCTTCATCGCCGAGTATATCGTCGAGCGGACCGGCCGCGCCAATCGGCGGTACGCCGACCGCGAAGATCGTGAGGCCCAACTGGCCGAGGCGACAGCCCGCATCGCCCGGCTAACCGCAGCGATCCTGATGGGCTGGACGCGTCAACGTTCGCCGACGACTTCTATTGGATGGGGCGGCGAAAGGCGGACCGGGAGCGGGAGATCGAGGCGCCCAGGGACGAGACCTCACCCGCCCTGCCCGATCCCCGCCTCGCTCGGACCCACCGACAGGAGGTTGGGCACCTGCTGGCGACATTCTGGGTAGTGTGGGGATCTGGCGTGTGGTTCGGGGGCGGGGAGGCACGGGAAGGGGGCAAGAGAATACCGCCGCAGGAGGGCCTGGGGCGGTTTGGGGTAGTGTGGATTTGGGAAGGATTGGTTGCGGGGACAGGATTTGAACCTGTGACCTTCAGGTTATGAGCCTGACGAGCTACCGGGCTGCTCCACCCCGCGACACTGGGTGTTTTCTGGAAGGGTGTTCCAGAAGGCCGGAAAGGCCGCCTTTGGCGGGAGGGATACTCCGGCTTGGGGCGGCCTGTTCAGGCTTCGAGATTGTGGATGGGTTCTGTGTGCACTGGTGCGCTGGCTTCAATGCCTGGCGGCGACCTACTCTTCCATCGCTTAAGCGATAGTACCATTGGCGCGGACAGGTTTCACGGCCGAGTTCGGGATGGGATCGGGTGGGTCACTGACGCTATGGCCACCAAGCAATGGGGCCAGCGCGGTGCGTTGGGTGTGAAATCGTGCGGGATCACTATGCTGAGGGTCAGCCACCTGTCGATGTCAGGGCGTTTTCAGTCCTGTCATTGATGGTGGGGCTCTCAAGCGCGAATAGAGCAATTAGTATCGGTTAGCTCCATGGGTTACCCCACTTCCACATCCGATCTATCAAGGTCGTGGTCTTCGACCGCTCTAAGATATCTTATCTCGAGGGAGGCTTCCCGCTTAGATGCTTTCAGCGGTTATCCCGTCCGTACATAGCTACCCTGCTGCGCCATTGGCATGACGACAGGTCCACCAGAGGTACGTTCAACCCGGTCCTCTCGTACTAGGGTCAACTCCTCTCAAATATCGACGCCCACGGCAGATAGGGACCAAACTGTCTCGCGACGTTCTGAACCCAGCTCACGTACCACTTTAATTGGCGAACAGCCAAACCCTTGGGACCTGCTCCAGCCCCAGGATGTGATGAGCCGACATCGAGGTGCCAAACAACCCCGTCGATATGAGCTCTTGGGGGTTATCAGCCTGTTATCCCCGGCGTACCTTTTATCCGTTGAGCGATGGCCCTTCCACGAGGGACCACCGGATCACTATGACCGACTTTCGTCTCTGCTCGACTTGTCAGTCTCGCAGTCAGGCTGGCTTATGCCATTGCACTCTAACAGCCGGTTTCCAACCGGCCTGAGCCAACCTTCGCGCGCCTCCGTTACTCTTTGGGAGGCGACCGCCCCAGTCAAACTACCCGCCACAGAGGGTCCCTGAACCAGTTTCATGGTTCGAGGTTAGACATCAGAAAACAACAGGGTGGTATTTCACCTATGGCTCCACGTCAGCTGGCGCCAACGCTTCAAAGCCTCCCACCTATGCTACACAGTTCTTTCCTAATGCCACTCTGAAGCTGCAGTAAAGGTGCACGGGGTCTTTCCGTCTAACCGCGGGTACTCCGCATCTTCACGGAGAATTCAATTTCGCTGAGCATGTACTGGAGACAGTGGGGAAGTCGTTACGCCATTCGTGCAGGTCGGAACTTACCCGACAAGGAATTTCGCTACCTTAGGACCGTTATAGTTACGGCCGCCGTTTACCGGGGCTTCATTTCGATGCTTGCACATCTCCACTTAACCTTCCGGCACCGGGCAGGCGTCAGACCCTATACGTCGTCTTGAAGCCGACTTAGCAGAGCCCTGTGTTTTTGCTAAACAGTCGCTACCCCCTGGCCTGTGCCCCCCATAAGTGCTTGCGCATATATGGGGCCTCCTTCTTCCGAAGGTACGGAGGCAATTTGCCGAGTTCCTTCAGTACACTTCTCTCAAGCGCCTTGGTATACTCTACCTGACCACCTGTGTCGGTTTCGGGTACGGTCTATAAGGTGGGGCTATTTCCTGGAACCACTTCGAAGCCCATCCAATCCGATAAGGATGAACAACACACGTGATCCGTCACACACCACCAGGCCCACGAATATTAACGTGGTTCCCATCGACTACCCCCTTCGGGCTCGTCTTAGGGGCCGGCTCACCCTGCGCGGATTAGCCTTGCGCAGGAACCCTTGGTCTTTCGGCGACAGGGCATCTCACCCTGTTTATCGCTACTCATGTCTGCATTCGCACTTCCGATACCTCCACCACCCATTACCAGATGGCTTCACCGGCTTACGGAACGCTCCGCTACCGCGTGGATAAATCCACACCCTAAGCTTCGGTGCGTGTCTTGAGCCCCGTTACATCTTCGCCGCAGGATCTCTTATTTAGACCAGTGAGCTGTTACGCTTTCTTTAAAGGATGGCTGCTTCTAAGCCAACCTCCTGGTTGTTTTGGAAATCCCACATGCTTTCCCACTTAGACACGACTTGGGGACCTTAGCTGTAGGTCAGGGCTGTTTCCCTCTTGACGACGGACCTTAGCACCCGCCGTCTGTCTCCCGGATATTACTCGTTGGTATTCGGAGTTTGGTTAGAGTTGGTAGATCTCGCGACCCCCGCATCCATCCAGTGCTCTACCCCCAACGGTATTCATCCGAGGCACTACCTCAATAGTTTTCGCGGAGAACCAGCTATTTCCCGGCTTGATTGGCCTTTCACCCCTAAACACAACTCATCCGGTAACTTTTCAACGTTAATCGGTTCGGACCTCCAGTGGGTGTTACCCCACCTTCATCCTGGTCATGCCTAGATCGCCGGGTTTCGGGTCTAATCCATCAAACTGAAGCGCCCTATTCAGACTCGCTTTCGCTGCGCCTACACCTAACGGCTTAAGCTTGCTTGATAGATTAAGTCACAGACCCATTATGCAAGAGGTACGCCATCAGACCCTAAAGATCCTCTGACTGCTTGTAGGCATTCGGTTTCAGGTACTGTTTCACTCCCCTCATCGGGGTGCTTTTCACCTTTCCCTCACGGTACTTGTTCGCTATCGGTCATGCACGAGTATTTAGGCTTAGAGGGTGGTCCCCCTATATTCAGACAGGATTACACGTGTCCCGCCCTACTCAAGTCCTTTGATCTCACTTTCGCATACGGGGCTGTCACCCGCTATGGCCGACCTTTCCAGGTCGTTCTGCTAGTTGAATCAAAGGCACTGGCCTGGTCCGCGTTCGCTCGCCACTACTTACGGAATCTCGGTTGATGTCTTTTCCTCCGGGTACTGAGATGTTTCAGTTCTCCGGGTTCGCTTCACCAAAGCTATGTATTCACTTCGGTGATATCCTTCCCATTTAACCCCAACCGCGGTTGCCCACGGCAGAGATTAAATGGTGAGGATGGGTTTCCCCATTCGGAAATCGTCGGGTCAAAGATTGCTCACACCTCACCGACGCTTATCGCAGCGTGCCACGTCCTTCATCGCCTGTGCATGCCAAGGCATCCACCAAATGCCCTTACCTCACGCTTGAGAACCCACACCACCAACGACAGGACTGAGCGAACCCACCGAAGCCTGCGCCTCGATGACCTCTCCCGCCTGACCGTCAGCCGTGTGGCTTATGCTCAGCATAGTAATCTTGTTGAACGCATCGCTCCCTCCGCCTTCCAACCTGGAAGTCAGGAGAAGCCGACGCATCCCGCATCGATTTCTAGAACCCATTCACAAT
>NZ_CP117411.1:3662500-3919827 GCF_028607085.1 Sphingomonas naphthae
CGGCGCGAACGATCTGGCCAAGGAGATGCGCTGCACCCCCGGCGCCGATCGCGCGCCGCTCCACGCCGCGCTGGCGATGACGGTGATGGCGGCGCGCGCCCACGGGCTGGTCGCGTTCGACAGCGTGAGCAACGATCTGTCGGGCGGGGACGCCTTTGCGGCGCTGTGCGATCAGGGCGCCCGCTTCGGTTTCGACGGCAAGACGCTGATCCACCCCAATCAGATCGCCCCCTGCAACGCGGCCTTCTCTCCCTCCGAGGACGCCATCGCGGAGGCCGAGGCGATCGTGGCAGGCTTTGCCGCCCCCGAGGCGGCGGGCAAGGGCGCGATCCGGGTGAACGGCAAGATGGTCGAGCTACTCCATCTCGACGAGGCCAAGCAGCTGCTCGCGCTGGCGGAGGCGATACGCCGCTGACGGGCCTCTGGCCGCGCCTCGTCGCGCTGCTGCTGGCGCTGGCCGCGGGGCTGGCGCTGGCCGTCTGGTCCGCCCGGCCCGCGCAGGAGGGTGCCCGCACCCCGCCCGCCGCTTTCTCCGGCCGCCGGGCGATGGCCGATCTCGCCGCCGTCTCGGCCCGGCCGCATATCGTCGGCTCGCCCGAGGATGCGAAGGTCCGCGCCTATCTGGCGCGGCGCATGGCGGCGCTGGGCCTCACCGTGTCTACCCAGAATTTCCCCTTGCCCGAAGCCGCGCGCAAGGAGGTGGCCGGCTGGATCGGGCGCGATGTAGATGCGCTGACCGGCACCAATGTGATCGGCGTGATGGCCGGGCGCGACCGGGCGGCGCCCGCGCTGCTGTTGATGGCGCATCACGATACCGTCTGGGGATCGCCGGGCGCGGGGGACGACGGCTTCGGCGTGGCGGCCCTGCTGGAGATCGCCCGCGCGCTCAAGGCCGGGCCGCAGCCGGCCCGCGACGTGATCCTGCTGTTCACCGATGCCGAGGAGGTCGGGCTCGTCGGCGCGAAGGCGTGGTTCGCCGATCCGGCCAACGCCGCGCGGGTGGGCGCGATCGTCAATTTCGAGGCGCGCGGCGGCGGTGGCCGCGTCTCCATGTTCGAGACCTCGCCCGGCAATGGCGCGGCGATGCGGCTGTTCGCGCGGGTCGTGCCGCACCCGTCCGCCCAGTCGATCGCGGTGTCGGTCTATCGGCTGATGCCCAATTCGACCGACCTGACCGTGGCGCTGCCGCATGGCGCCACCGCCTTCAATTTCGCGCCGGTCGGCCGCGCCGGCCTCTATCATTCGCCGCTGGCGACGCCGGCCAATATCGATCCCGCTACGCTGCACGACATGGGGTTGCAGGGCCTCGGGCTGACGCGCGCGCTGGCGATGGCGCCGGCCCTGCCGCCGCGCACCGCCGATGCGGCGTTCGGCGACGTGTTCGGGCTGGGGCTGCTGGTCTATCCCGCCTGGGCCGGCTGGATCGTGCTGGCGGTGGCGGCCGGGCTGTTCGCGCTGGCGATCGGGCGGGTCAGGCCGGGCTGGGGCGGGATCGGCCGGGGCCTCGTCGCGGCGCTGTGGCTGGTGCCGCACGGCGCGCTGCTGCTGCTCCTCGTCAACCATGTCTCGGGCGTCGACTGGAATTATTACGACCGGCTCGCGGCTCTGCCCCGGCTGGAGGTGCAGGCGGCGCTGCTGGCGCTGGCCGCGATCGCGCTGTCGCTGGCCGTCACACGCCCGCTCTGGCCGACGCCGCGCTGGGCCGGACTGATCCCCGCCCTGCTGCTGTCGGCCGCCGCGCTGCTGCTGGGCGACGATCCGCTGGTGGTGGCGATCCTCGGCGGGCTCGGCCTCGCCACCGGCTGGTTCGTCCACCGCACGGGCCTGTGGGAAGGCTGGCTCGGCGCGATCCTGCTGGTGCTGCTGCTCGTCGCGCTGGTGCAGGCGCTGTTGCCGACCGCCGCGCCGCCCTTCGCCTGGGGCCTGCTGCTGGCGAGCCTCGCCGCCGCGCTGACGGCGTGGGTCGATCGCGACTTCACGGGTGGCGCCGGGGTGATCGCGGCCGCCATCGTCGCCGCGCTGGCGCTGGGCAACCTCTTGCCCTTCGCCCATTTCCTGTTCCTGAGCGTCGGCGCCGACCGGGCCGAGGTGACGATCCTGTTCGCGCTGATGGCGCTGATGCTGCTCCGCCCGCTGATCGCGCTGCCGCCGCGCGCGCTGCTGATCGGTGGCGCGGCGCTCGGCGTCGTGGCGACGGGGATCGCCTTGTCGGTGCTGCTCGACCCGATGGCCCCCTCCGTCGCCACCTACAGCCTCCGTCCGAGGGGATGACGTAAGCGGCGCGATCCGGTAAGCGCCCGCCATTCCCTCGACAGCCGGACATTGCCTTGAGCACGCTCTACGCCCGTTTCGCCGCCGATCTCGATGCGATCCTCGATGGCCTCGTCGCCGCCGGCACCTTGCCGGCCGATCTCGATCGCCGCGCCATCACCGTCGAGCCGCCGCGCGATCCGTCCCATGGCGACATGGCGACCAACGCCGCGATGGTGCTGTCCAAGGCCGCGAAGATGCCGCCGCGCGCGCTGGCCGAGGCGCTGCTGCCGGGCCTGACGGCGCTCGATCAGGTGGCCGAAGCCTCGATCGCCGGCCCCGGCTTCCTCAACGTGCGGCTGGTGGACGATGCCTGGCGCGGCGAACTCGCCCGCATCGCCGATCTGGGCGACGATTACGGCCGCTCGACCCTGGGCGGCGGCAAGCGGGTCAATGTCGAATATGTCTCGGCCAACCCGACCGGGCCGATGCACATGGGCCATTGCCGGGGCGCGGTGGTGGGCGACGCACTCGCCGGCCTGCTCGCCTTCGCCGGCTACGACGTGACCCGCGAATATTATATCAACGACGCGGGCGGGCAGGTCGACGTCCTCGCCCGCTCGGCGCACATGCGCTACCGCGAGGCGCTGGGCGAGGCGATCGAGATCCCCGAGGGACTCTATCCGGGCGGCTATCTGGTGCCCGTCGGGCAGGCGCTCGCCGCCGAATTTGGCGACACCTATGTCGGCAAGCCCGAGAGCGAATGGCTCGCGCTGTTCCGTACCAAAGCGGTCGACGCGATGATGGTGATGATCCGCGCCGATCTCGCTTTGCTCGGCATCCACCACGACATCTTCTCGTCCGAAGCCGCGCTCCAGAAGGCCGGCACCGTCGATGCGGCGATCGACCGCCTGCGCGCCGATGGCCTGATCTACGAGGGCACGCTGGAGGCCCCCAAGGGCGAGACGCCCGACGATTGGGAGCCGGTCGACCTCACCCTGTTCCGCGCCAGCCAGTTCGGCGACGATCAGGACCGGCCGGTGAAGAAATCCAACGGCAGCTACACCTATTTCGGCGCCGATCTCGCCTATCACGCCGAAAAGGCGGCGCGCGCCGATCGGCTGATCGATATCTGGGGCGCCGACCATGCCGGCACCGTCAAGCGCATCCAGGCGGCGGTGAAGGCGCTGACCGGCGGCACCGTGCCGTTCGACGTGAAGCTGGTGCAGATGGTGCGCCTGCTGCGCGGCGGCGAGCCGGTGAAGATGTCGAAGCGGTCGGGCAGCTTCGTCACCCTCGCCGACGTGGTGGAGGAGGTCGGCAAGGATGTCGTCCGCTTCACCATGCTGACGCGCAAGGCCGACGCGCAGATGGATTTCGATTTCGCCAAGGTGGTCGAGGCGTCGAAGGACAATCCGGTCTTCTACGTCCAATATGCCCACGCACGGGGCAAGTCGCTGCATCGCCGCGCGGTGGAGGCGGGGATCGATCTGCCCGCCGCCGATCTGGCGCTGCTCGATGCCGAGGAGCTGGTGCTGGTGAAGCTCGCCGCGCAATTCCCGCGCATCGTCGAGGCGGCGGCGATCGCCGGTGAACCGCACCGCATCGCTTTCTATCTCTATGATCTGGCCGCCACCTTCCATGCGCTGTGGAATCGCGGCAACGACGATCCCGGCCGTCGCTTCCTGATCGCGGACCGGCCCGATTTGACCGCCGCGAGGCTGGCGTTGAGCGACGCGATCGGGCAAATCATCCGCAACGGCCTGGCCCTGATGGGGGTCGCCGCTGCCGAGGAGATGCATTGATGTCGGACATGCGGGGCAGGGGCGAGGAGCGGCTTCCCTGGTTGCAGGAAGCGGCCACGCAGGACGATGACGATCGCGGCGGCTTCCGCACGATGCTCGTCACGCTCGGCGCTTTGTTCGCCGGCGCGGTCCTCGTCGTGGCGATCCTGTGGTTCTTCCTGTTCCGCGAGGGTGCGATCTTCGGTTCGGGCCAGACGATCGAGGCGCCCGCCCAACCCTATCGCCAGAAGCCGGCCGAGCCGGGCGGCATGAAGGTGGAGGGCACGGGCGACGTTTCCTATGGCGCGAGCGAAGGGCAGGAGATCGACAGCACGATCGACCTGAACGCGCTGCCCGAAACGCCCGTCACCGCCCCCGGCAACGCCACCGCGCCCGGCGCCGCCACCGCGAGCGCCGACGCGATCACCATCCCCGGCCCGGCGGCCAGGCCGCGCGTCGTCGCCGCGACGCCGCCCCCGGCTCCGGCGAATCCGGCTGCCGCCACCCTGCGCGAACTCGCCGCGCGCCCGGTTGCGGCGCCCGCCGCTCCGGCGGCGGCCCCCGCGCCCGCTGCCCTCTCGGGCGGCGGCACGGTCCAGCTCGGCGCCTTCTCCACCCAGGCCAAGGCGCAGGCGGCGTGGAAATCGCTGTCGGGCCGCTTCCCCTTCCTCACCCCGCTGGGCTCCAGCGTGCTGGAGGTGAAGACCGGCACCCAGACGCTCTACCGCCTGCGCGCGGCGGCCGGCGGCGAGGCGCAGAGCATCTGCCAGCGATTGAAGGTCGCCGGCGAAACCTGCTCGGTCGTGGGCTGAAGGGGCCGGTTGCGACGATGACGCCGCTCATTCTCGGCCTGTCCGGCACCGCCCTCACCCAAGCCGAAGCCGATTTCTTCCGCGCGGTCGACCCCGCCGGGTTCATCCTGTTCAAGCGCAACGTCGTCGATCCGGTGCAATTGCGCGCGCTGACCGATTCGCTGCGGACCATCTCTGGCCGCGACGATCTGCCGATCCTGATCGATCAGGAAGGCGGCCGGGTCGCGCGGATGCAGCCGCCTTACTGGCCCGCCTTTCCGCCCGGCGAGATGTTCGCCGGCCTCTACCGCAAGGCGCCGATGACGGCGATCGAGGCGATGCGCGCCAACGCCCAGGCGATCGCGGTGATGCTGCGCGAGGCCGGCATCAATGTCGATTGCCTGCCTTTGCTCGACGTGCGGCAGGAAGGCGCGCACGACATCATCGGCGATCGCGCGCTGGGGCATGAACCGTTGCAGGTGGCGGCGCTGGGCCGCGCCACGCTCGACGGGCTGCGACTGGGCGGCGTGGTCGGCGTGGTCAAGCATGTGCCGGGCCACGGCCGGGCCTTTTCGGACAGCCATGTCGAGCTGCCGGTGGTGGACTCGCCGATCGAGGCGCTGGACCTCGACATCGATCCCTTCATCCGCCTCAACAACGCGCCGATGGCGATGACCGCGCACGTCCTCTACACCGCGTGGGACGCCGAGCGCTGCGCCAGCCTGTCGCCGACGATCATCACCGAGATCATCCGTGGCCGCATCGCCTTCGACGGGCTGCTGATGTCCGACGATCTCGGGATGCATGCCCTCAAGGGCAGCTTCGCGGAGCGGACGGCGGGCGTGCTGGCGGCGGGCTGCGACGTGGCGCTGCATTGTTCGGGCGACATGGCCGAGATGGAGCAATGCGCGAGCGCGGTCGGCCCGATCGGGGATCGCGCCGCCGAGCGGCTGGCCCGCGCGATGGCGACCATCGCGGCCGAGCCGGACGAGGCGCGGCTGGACGATCTGATCGCCAAGCGGGATGCGTTGCTGGCCTACGCTTGAATTCCCCCGTCACCCTACCCCAAAACCGTTCATCCTGAGTAGCCATTGAGCTTGTCGAAATGGCGTATCGAAGGACCAGCGCAGGTCCTTCGATAAGGGCCTTCGACTGCGCTCAGTCCCTACTCAGGATGAACGGTTTTGGGTGGGGCGACGAAGTGGCTCACACCACCGTCAGCGCCAGTTTCCCGTCGCCCTCGTCCACCGTCACCATCGACCCGTCCGGTATCTGGCCGCGCAGGATTTCCTCCGCGAGCGGGTCTTGCAGATATTTCTGCACCGCGCGCTTCAGCGGCCGGGCGCCATAGACCGGATCGTAGCCGACCCGCCCCAGCCACGCCCGCGCCGCGTCGCTCAGCGACAGCGCCACCTTGCGGTCGCGCAGCAGCTTCTGGACGCGCGCCACCTGGATATCCACGATCGGCGCCATGTGGGCGATGCCGAGGCGATGGAACAGGATGATCTCGTCCAGCCGATTGAGGAATTCCGGGCGGAAGTGCGCGCGCACCACCTCCATCACCGCCGGCTCGACGCTCTCGGTTGAGGCGTCCTCGGGCAGGTTCGCCAGATATTGCGAGCCGAGGTTCGAGGTGAGGATGATGAGCGTGTTGGCGAAATCGACCGTGCGGCCCTGCCCGTCGGTCAGGCGCCCGTCGTCCAGCACCTGGAGGAGGATGTTGAACACGTCGCCGTGCGCTTTCTCCACCTCGTCGAACAGGATCACCTGATAGGGCCGGCGCCGGACAGCCTCGGTCAGCACGCCGCCTTCCTCATAGCCGACATAGCCCGGAGGGGCGCCGACCAGCCGGGAAACGGCGTGCTTCTCCATATATTCGCTCATGTCGATGCGCACCATCGCGGCGGGATCGTCGAACAGGAATTCGGCGAGCGCCTTGGTCAGCTCGGTCTTGCCGACGCCGGTCGGCCCCAGGAACAGGAAGGAGCCCAACGGCCGCCCCGGATCCTGTAGCCCCGCCCGCGCGCGGCGGACGGCGGAGGACACGGCCTTCACCGCATCGGCCTGCCCGATCACGCGCTTGCCCAGCCATTCCTCCATCTTGAGCAATTTGTCGCGCTCGCCCTGGAGCATCCGCTCGACCGGCACGCCGGTCCAGCGGCTGACGACCGAGGCGATATCCTCGCTGGTCACCTCCTCGCGCAGCATCGCGCCGGCCGACGCCTGCTGCGCCTCCGCCAATTGCCGTTCGAGGCCGGGGATCACGCCGTAGGAGAGTTCGCCCGCCTTGCCGAGATCGCCGGTGCGCTGCGCCTGCTCCAGCGCGATGCGCGCCTGATCCAGCTGTTCCTTCAGCTTGGCCTCGGCGTTGATCTTGTCCTTCTCGCCCTGCCAGCGCGTGGTCAGTTCGGCCGATTGCTCCTCGAGCTGCGCCAGATCATGTTCCAGATTGGCGAGGCGATCGATCGAGGCGGTGTCGGTCTCCTTCTTCAGCGCCTCGCGCTCGATCTTGAGCTGGATGATACGCCGGTCGAGATTTTCGATTTCCTCGGGCTTGGATTCCACCTCCATCCGCAGCCGGCTGGCGGCTTCGTCCATCAAGTCGATCGCCTTGTCGGGCAGGAAGCGATCGGTGATGTAGCGGTTGGAGAGGGTCGCCGCCGCGACCAGCGCGCCATCGGTGATCCGCACGCCATGGTGCAGTTCGTACTTCTCCTTCAGCCCGCGCAGGATCGAGATCGTGTCCTCCACGGTCGGCTCGCCGACGAACACCGGCTGGAACCGCCGCTGGAGCGCGGGATCCTTCTCGACATATTTCCGATATTCATCGAGCGTGGTGGCGCCGATGCAATGCAGTTCGCCGCGCGCCAGCGCGGGTTTCAGCAGATTGCCCGCGTCCATCGCCCCTTCGGATTTGCCCGCGCCGATCAGCGTGTGCATCTCGTCGATGAAGAGGATGATGTCGCCCGCCCCGGCCTTGACCTCGTCGAGCACGCCCTTCAGGCGTTCTTCAAATTCGCCGCGATACTTCGCGCCCGCGATCAGCGAACCCATGTCGAGCGACATGAGGGTGCGGCCCTTGAGGCCATCGGGCACGTCGCCGTTGGCGATGCGCAGCGCCAGCCCCTCGGCGATGGCGGTCTTGCCGACGCCGGGTTCGCCGATCAGCGCCGGATTGTTCTTGGTGCGGCGCGCCAGGATCTGGATGGTGCGGCGGATTTCCTCGTCGCGGCCGATCACCGGATCGAGCTTGCCCTCGCGCGCCGCATCGGTGAGATCACGGGCGAATTTCTTGAGCGCGTCATAGCGATCCTCGGCGCCCACCGTATCGGCGGTGCGGCCGCCGCGCAGCGCGTCGATCGCCGCATTGATCCCCTGCGGCGTCACCCCGGCCTCGGCCAGCGCCTTGCCGGCCGCCGTGGTGGTGGCGAGCGTGAGGGCGAGCAGCATCCGCTCGACCGTGACGAAGCTGTCCCCGGCCTTGGCCGCGATCTGCTGCGCCTGATCGAGCGTGCGGATCAAGTCGTTGTCGAAGCCCGGCTGGGTCTGCGCGCCGGAACCCGACACCGCCGGCGTCTTGGCGAGCGCCGCATCGGTCGCGCGCGTGGCCAGCGCGACATTGCCGCCGGCCTTGCCGATCAGCCCGGACACCATCCCCTCGCGATCGTCGATCAGCGCCTTCAGAAGATGCTCGGTGCCGACCCGCTGGTGGCTGTTGCGGATGGCCACGGTCTGCGCCGCCTGGAGAAAGCCCTTGGCGCGATCGGTGAATTTCTCGAAATCCATGAAAGTCCCCTGTCAGTCCCGGCGCATATGGTGTGACAAAATGGCAACACAAGAGGGTATCGCAGTTGATTGTGTCGATGTGGCCAACGCCTATATCGCGACACCCGGCTTCAAGGAGAATGGCGTGTCCGAAGTGGATGGCAATTGGGATTGCGTGGTGGAATCGCCGCTGGGCGAACAGAGCTTCACCTTCACGATCACGACGGCGGGTGACCGCTTCTCCGGCCACGCCAAAGGCACGCTGGGCTCGATCGACATCCCCGACGGCCTGGTGACGGGCAACCAGCTCGCCTGGTCGATGCCCGTGCCAAAGCCCATGCCACTGACGCTGCGCTGCAAGGCGCGGGTGGATGGCGATACGCTGGAGGGCGAGGTGAGCGCGGGGATTTTCGGGACGTTCCCGGTGCGGGGCACGCGGGTGGCTTAATGCCGTCACCCCGGCACAAGGCCGGGGTGACGATCGAGCTTAGATAATCTCCACCATGCTCCCCGGCCGCAGCCGGGGCAGCCAGTCCGCCAGCACGCGCCGCTCCACCGCGACGCACCCTTCGGTCGGCGCTCCGTCGCGCCAGCAGTGGAGGAAGATCGCGCTGCCCGCGCCGGGCACCGGCGGGGTGTCGTTGTGGGCCAGGGTCACGACGATGTCGTACAGGCCGTCATGGCGCAGCATCCGCTCGGCGGACCAGCGGTGGGGCCACATCACGGGGCGGTTGTAGGCGGGATCGGCGGGCGCGTCGGACCAGCCGTCCTCGGGGGAGATCCAGCGCCACGGCAGGGCCGGGGCCTCGGCGATCGTCACGCTCGGTTTCAGCAGCGCGGTCCGCAGCGCCCAGGTGCCCAGCGGCGTGCGGCCGTCGCCTTCCCGCTTGTCCTCTGCCGTGCAGGCGCCGCCGCGCCCGATCGCGCAGGGCACGGTCGCCCCGAAGGCGGTGACGGTCTGTGCGGTCGTATCGACCAGCAGGCTCACAATATATGCCCGGTGCGGTCGCGCTTGGTATCGAGATAGCCGGCGTTGTGCAGGTTTAGCCCGGCCTTGTGCGCGACCCGCTCGGCGACGGTGATGCCCGCCGTCTCCAGCCCGGCCACCTTGGCGGGATTGTTGGTCATCAGCCGCACTTCGATCTGGCCGATCAGCTCCAGCATCCGCGCCGCCACCGCGAAATCGCGCGCGTCGATCGCGAAGCCGAGGCGCAGATTGGCGTCCACCGTGTCGAACCCCTGATCCTGAAGTGCATAGGCGCGCAGCTTGTTGACGAGGCCGATGCCGCGCCCCTCTTGCCGCAGATAGAGCAGGATGCCCCAGCCGGCCCCCGCCATCTCGGCCAGCGCGCGGCGCAGTTGCGGCCCGCAATCGCATTTGAGCGAGCCCAGCGCATCGCCGGTGAGGCATTCGGAATGGATGCGGACGAGCGGCGGACGGCCATCGGGCGAGCCGATGACGAGCGCGACATGCTCGACCGCGTCGGCCGCACCCCGAAAGGCGATGATCTCGGCGGCCTCGCTCGCCTCGACCGGCAGGCGCGCGCGGGAGGCGATCGCGAGCGTGGCGGGCGCGTCATGCGCGGCGATCGCGTCGGCGGGCAGGGTGACGGCGGGATCGGCGGTGGCGGGGGCGATGAAGAAGGCCGGCAGCAGCCCGGCGAGTCGCGCCAGCCGCAGCGCCGCCTCGGCCGCGTCGGTCTCGGGCAGCGGCCCGGCGATCCACGGCCCCGCCAGCGGCCGGGCGAGATCAAGCGCGGGATCGGCCAGCGCCACGGCGGCGGGCAGATCGAGCCAGTCGACCCGGCGGACGCGCACCGGCACCTGCGGCACGGCGGCCGCGATCTGGTTGGCGAGCTTCAGGGTCGCGGCGCGGGTGGGCGAGAGCAGCACGTCGGCGCGGCCATCGGGGTCGAACGCCGCCAGCCGGCCATCGTCGGCCGTCTCGATCGCCAGCGCCGCCAGCGTGCCATTCGTGCCCGCGATCGTCACCGGCCAGCCGCGCCGGATCGCATCGATCGCGCGCGCGGCGTCACGGGGGTCAGCTGGCCTCAAAGGGCGAAGTCCGTGATGAGGGGGACGTGATCCGAGGGCTTGAGCCACGCGCGGCACGGCTCGCACACCTTGTGGGCGGTGGCGCGCGGGGCGAGATCGGGGCTGGCCCACATATGATCGAGCCGGCGGCCGCGATCGTTCACCGTCCAGTCGGGCGATCGATAGCTCCACCAGGTATGCAGCCGCGCCGGGGCGGGATGGAAATGGCGGCCGAGATCGACCCAGCCGTGCGCCGCCTGCAACGCATCGAGCGCCGCCACCTCGACCGGCGTATGGCTGACCACGCCGAGCAACGCCTTGTGATTCCACACGTCGCTCGGCAGCGGCGCGACATTGAAATCGCCGACGATGAGCGTGGGTGTGGTGAGCGTCTCAGACCATTCGGTCATGCGCTTCAGGAAAGCGAGCTTCTGCGCGAATTTCGGGTTCAGCTCGACATCGGGAATGTCGCCGCCCGCCGGCACATAGACATTCTCGAGGTGGAAGCCCTGTTCCAGCCGCACGCCGACATGGCGCGCCTCGCCATTGGCCTGCCAGTCATGCTTCCAGATGCCGGGCTCGTCGTCGATCAGCGGCACCCGGCTGAGGATCGCGACGCCATGGTGCATCCGCTGGCCGTTGAGCCGCTGGTGGACGTAGCCCAGCTTGCGGAAGGCATCGGCCGGAAACACGTCGTCGGCCGCCTTGGTCTCCTGAAGGCACAGGATGTCCGGCTGCTCCTCGCGCAGGAACTGCTCGACGATCCCGATGCGGGCACGGACGGAATTGATGTTCCAGGAGGCAATACGGAGCGTCGACATGGAGGCGCGATGTAGCGACGGGGCGCGGCTTGCGCCAGCGCCGAACCTGTTCCCCTGATCCTCCCCGGCACGGGGAGGGGGACCGCCGCCGAAGGCGGTGGTGGAGGGGGTTCTCCACGGATGCTGCGCTTCGTGGCGCTCCCCCTCCGTCAGCCCTTTGGGCTGCCACCTCCCCGTACCGGGGAGGAACAGCCCTTATCGCCCGTCGCGGCTGCCGAGCAGGCGCAGGCGCAGCGCGTTGAGCTTGATGAAGCCCGCCGCGTCGCGCTGGTCGTAGGCGCCGGCGTCGTCCTCGAAGGTGACGACCTTTTCCGAATAGAGCGTGTTGGGCGACTTGCGGCCGACCACGATCACGCTGCCCTTGTAGAGCTTCAGGCGGACGGTGCCGGCCACCTTCTCCTGGCTGTGGTCGATCGCCGCCTGCAACATCTCGCGCTCAGGGCTGAACCAGAAGCCGTTGTAGATCAGTTCGGCATAGCGCGGGGCCAACTCGTCCTTCAGATGGGCGGCGCCGCGATCGAGCGTGATCTGCTCGATCCCGCGATGGGCGAGGTGATAGATGGTCCCGCCCGGCGTCTCGTACATGCCGCGCGATTTCATGCCGACGAAGCGGTTCTCGACCAGATCGAGCCGGCCGATGCCATGCTTGCGGCCGAGGTCGTTGAGCGCGGTGAGGAGCGTGGCGGGGCTCATGCCGACGCCGTTCAGCGCGACGCCGTCGCCCTTCTCGAAATCGATCGTGATATATTCCGGCACGTCGGGCGCGTCCTCGGGATTCACCGTGCGCGAATAGACGTAGTCGGGCACCTCCTCCCACGGGTCTTCCAGCACCTTGCCCTCGGACGAGGTGTGGAGGAGGTTCGCGTCGGTCGAGAAGGGGCTCTCGCCGCGCTTGTCCTTGGAGACGGGGATCTGGTGCTGCTCGGCGAATTCGATCAGGCGGGTGCGGCTGGTGAGATCCCACTCGCGCCACGGCGCGATCACCTTGATGTCGGGCGCGAGCGCATAATAGCCGAGTTCGAAGCGGACCTGATCGTTGCCCTTGCCGGTGGCGCCATGGCTGACGGCATCGGCGCCGACCATCCGCGCGATCTCGATCTGGCGCTTGGCGATCAGCGGCCGGGCGATCGAGGTGCCGAGCAGGTAGAGGCCCTCGTACAGCGCGTTCGAGCGCATCATCGGGAAGACGTAATCCGCCACGAATTCCTCGCGCAGATCGTCGATGAAGATATGCTCAGGGCGAACGCCCATCAGCTCGGCCTTGGCGCGGGCCGGCTCCAGCTCCTCGCCCTGGCCCAGATCGGCGGTGAAGGTGACGACCTCGCAATTGTAGGTCTCCTTCAGCCATTTCAGGATGACGCTGGTGTCGAGGCCGCCCGAATAGGCCAGCACGACGCGCTTGATCTCGCTCATCCCGAAAACTCCGACAGACAGGGAAACGCGCGCGCCTTAGCCCCCGTGTCGCGGCCGTTCAACCCGCATACAGTTTCGGCGGCGCATCGATCGGCCCCGCCCCGTCAGCGGGCGAGAGGAGGAACCCCATGCGTAACCCTTATCTGTTCGCCACGGCGGCCCTCGTGGTGGCCGGGGCGGCGTGCGCCGTCGCGCCCGCGAAGGATGCCCAGGCGCCCGACCAGCCCGGCATGAAGCGGATCGAGCGCCGTATGATCGTGAAAGGCCCGGACACGCTGGCCGAGGCCGAGACGCGCGCCAAAGCGATGTTCGCCCAGGCCGACACCAACAAGGACGGCGTCGTCACCCGCGAGGAGGCCGAGGCGCCGATGATCGCGTTCCGCGCGCGGATGGATGCCGATCGCAAGGAAATGGCCGCCAAGCGATTCGATGCGCTCGACACCAACAAGGACGGCCAGCTTTCGCGTGACGAATATGTCGCCGGCGTCCAGACGCGGATGGTGATGCGGATGGGCGGGCCGGGCGACATGCCCCCGCCGCCTCCTCCGCCCGGCGCCCCGACACCGCCCCCGCCGCCCGGCAAGGCGATGGCCGGTGGCGCGATGCCCCCGCCGCCTCCGCCGGGCGCGCCGGACATGCCCCCGCCGCCGCACGAGGGCATGATGATGATGGCGATGTTCGACCGGATCGACGCCGACAAGGACGGCAAGGTCACCGAAGCCGAGGCGGTCGCCGCCGCCCGCGCCCGCTTCGCCAAGATCGATACCGATGGCGACGGCAAGCTGAGCGAGGCCGAGCGCATGGCCGCGCGTCCGATGCAGGTGCACATCATGCGGCGCGACCTGCGTGGCGATGCACCCCCGCCGCCGCCCACCCCGCCGATGATGTGAAAACCGACGGATTGGGAATGCAGCTACGTTTCAAACCGGAAACATCACTGCATTCCCGACCTACCGGGGCAATATGACTCGGCCAGACGGGCATCATCGAGAGTTTGAGACGATTTTCAGGAGCCCGTTTGCCATGCCCACCTTCACCGAGCGTTACACCGCCGGCCTCGCGGCCCTGCTCGCCACCACCATCTCGGTCGGCATCTTCCAGGGGCCGCTGTACGCGCAGGAAGGCCCCTCGCTGACCCGCAGCGAATCGATCGAGCGGTCGGTCGCGCGCTTCCAGGCGATGGATGCCAACAAGGACGGCAAGGTCACCGAGAAGGAGTTCACCGCCGCGATGGAGGCCGCCATGGCCGCGCGCGGCGACGGTGGCGGCCCGCGCCGGGGCGGCGGCGGTGGCCGCGGGATGGGCATGGGCATGTTCGACCGGATGGACACGAACGAGGACGGCGTCGTCTCGCTCCAGGAAGCGCGCAACGCGGCCGAGGCCATGTTCGACCGGCTCGACGCCAACAAGGACGGCGTCGTCAGCCCCGAGGAGCGTGCCGCGATGCGCGGTTTCGGCGGCCCGCGCGGTGACGCGCCCCCGCCGCCGCCGCCGTCGAAATAATCACGATGGTCCGGTGCAGGTGCGAATGCCCCTGCACCGGATCTCAGAATTCCAGCCGCGTCACATGGCCCATCTTGCGGCCGGGGCGGCTCTCGGTCTTGCCGTAGAGGTGGAGGTGGGCCTTGCCCTCCGCCAATATCGCCGGCCAGGCATCGGCCTGATCGCCGACGAGATTGTCCATCGTGACCGCGCGGGCGGCGAGCGCGGTGTCGCCCAAAGGCAACCCGCAGATGGCGCGGATGTGATTCTCGAATTGCGAGGTGATCGCGCCCTCGCTGGTCCAGTGGCCGCTGTTGTGGACGCGGGGGGCCATTTCGTTGAACACCGGGCCGTCCACCCCACAGAAATATTCCACCGCCAGCACGCCGACATAATCGAGCGCCTCGGCGATGCGGCCGGTGAGCGCGCGGGCGGCTTCGGCCTGTTCGGCGACGACGCCGGTGGCGGGCACGGTCGTGCGGGCGAGGATGCCGGCGTCGTGCACGTTGGTGCAGGCGTCCCAGTATACGATCGCGCCATCGGCCCCGCGCGCGGCGATGATCGAAAATTCGGCGTCGAAGCGGACGAAGCCTTCGAGGATCGCGGGCTGGCCGCCGATCGATCCCCACGCGGCGGCGGCATCGGCGGTGTCCATCAGCCGCGCCTGCCCCTTGCCGTCATAGCCGAAGCGGCGGGTCTTGAGGATCGCGGGGGTGCCGATCCCGGCCAGCGCCGCCTCCAGATCGGCGAGGCTGTCGACCGCGCGGAAGGGGGCGGTGGTGCCGCCGAGGCCCGCGACGAAGCGTTTCTCGGCCAGCCGGTCCTGCGCCACATCGAGCGCGGCGGGGGAGGGCAGCACGGGCAGGCCCGCCAGCGCGGCCACGCCGACATTCTCGAACTCGTAGGTCACGATCGCGACCTGCGCCGCGAAGGCGGCGACGGCGGCGGCATCGTCATAGGCCCCCTTGGTCCAGCGCGCCGAGACTTCGGTGGCGGGGCCGCTCTCGCCGGGGGCGTAGATGTGGCTGCGGTAGCCGAGATTGGCGGCGGCCATCGCCAGCATCCGGCCGAGCTGGCCGCCGCCGAGGATGCCGATCGTGGCGCCGGGGGGGATCATCGCTGGGGGCCTGCTCACCAACTCAAACCGTTCGTGTCGAGCGAAGTCGAGACACATTGCTCACCGCTTGGGGCACGTCCCTCGACTGCGCTCGGGATGAACGGATTGGGTCAGGCCGGCGCATCCGTCACTCGGGATCGAAGGCGACCGAGGCGGTCTGGCGGGCACGCCAGGCGTCGAGCCGCTCGGCCAGCGCCGGATCCGCCGTGGCGACGATCGCGGCGGCCAGCAGCCCCGCGTTGATCGCGCCGGGCTTGCCGATGGCCAGCGTGCCGACAGGAATGCCGCCGGGCATCTGCACGATCGACAGCAGGCTATCCATGCCCTTCAGCGCCTTCGATTCGACCGGCACGCCCAGCACCGGCACGCGCGTCATCGAAGCGACCATGCCGGGCAGGTGGGCCGCGCCGCCCGCGCCCGCGATCACCACCGCCAGCCCGCGCCGCGCGGCCGACTTGGCATATTCGTACAGCCGTTCGGGCGTGCGGTGGGCCGAGACGACCTTGGTCTCATAAGGCACGCCCAGATCGGCGAGGATGTCGGCGGCGTGGCGCATCGTGTCCCAATCGGAGCGCGAGCCCATGATGATGCCGATGCGGGGTTCGGCGGCGCCCATCGGCCTTACCGTTCGCTGAGATAATAGCGATCGGTCGCGGCGAGGCTGTCGTCCAGCTCGTACACGATCGGCTGGCCGGTCGGGATCTCCAGTTCGGTGATCTCGTCGTCGGGGATGTTCGACATATGCTTCACCAGCGCGCGCAGCGAATTGCCGTGCGCCGAGATGACGACCCGCTTGCCGGCCTTCAGCTCGGGCACGATCCGCGCTTCCCAATAGGGCAGGACGCGGGCGATCGTGTCCTTCAGGCTTTCGGTATCGGGGATGGCGATGCCGGCGTAACGGCGATCGGCGGTCAGGTCGAATTCGCCGCCGGCCTCCAGCACGGGGGGCGGGATGTCGAAGCTGCGGCGCCACACCTTCACCTGATCGTCGCCATGCTTGGCCGCCGTCTCGGCCTTGTTGAGCCCGGTCAGTCCGCCATAATGGCGCTCGTTCAGCCGCCAGTCCTTCTCGACCGGCAGCCACAGCCGGCCCATCGCCTCGAGCGCCAGGTTGAGCGTCTTGATCGCGCGGGTCTGGAAGCTGGTGAAGGCGATGTCGAAATCGAGGCCCTTGGCGGCCATAAGCTCGCCGGCCGCCGTCGCCTCGGCGATGCCCTGATCGGTGAGGTTCACGTCCCACCAGCCGGTGAAGCGGTTCTCGAGATTCCAGGCGGACTGGCCGTGGCGGATCAGGACGAGCGTCGGCATCGGGGCTCCCTCGGGTTTTTCGATGCCGACGCCTTTAGCGCCTTCAGCCTGTCTGGCCAGCCTGTTCCGCATCCTCGGCGGCATTGATCGAGCGGCGCTCCAGCAGCACCTTGATCATCGCCACCATCGGATCGGCGAGCGCCAGCCCCATGATGCCGAACAGCGCGCCGAACAGAAGCTGCGCGCCCAGCACCAGCGCGGGGGCCAGATCGACCGAGCGCTTGGCGACCATCGGCACGATCAGATAGCCGTCGATCGTCTGCACCGCCACGTAGATCACGATCGCCCAGATGCCGGTGTCGAACCCGGCCGAGAAGCCGACCAGCACGATCAGCACGCCGGACACGATCGCGCCGATATTGGGCAGGAAAGCGAGCAGGCCGGTGATGATGCCGATCAGCGCCGCCATCGGGATGCCGACGATGCCGGCGAAGATGCCGGTGAACACGCCTTCCACCGCCATGCCGAGCAGACGCCCGGCCATCAGCCGGCGCAGCGTGAAGCCCATCTTCTCGGCGGTGACGTAGAAATCCGCGCGCTTTTCCAGCGGCAGCATCCAGGCGACGCCGCGTTCGTAGAGGCGCGGCTCGATCGCGACGAACACGCCGATGACGACGATCATCGCCATGCTGGAAACCGCGCCCAGCGCCGAGCCGACCCAGGCGGTGACGCGGCCGAGCGAGCCCATGATCTGCTTGCCGATCTCGCCCACGCCGCCCGCGCCGGGCGGGACGAGGCCGGTGTCGTGGACCCAGCCGAGCAGACGGTTGAGCTGCGCGCTGATGACGATCTGGAGCGCTTCGGCCTGGCCCGCCAGCTGCGATCCGGCGAGCCAGAAAGTGCCCACCAGAAAGGCGAGGACGGCGAGGCAGACGATGGTGAGGCGCAGGCCCCGCCCGATCGGCAGCACCCGGCCCAGCAGCCGCGTGCCGCCATCCAGCATCGCCGCGAAGACGATGCCGCCGAAGATCAGCAGCAGCGGCTGCCACGTCAGCCACAGCAGGACGAAGGCGACCACCACGCACGCCCAGACGAGCGCCTTGTGCAGCTCGCGCTCGGTGATCGGGTTGCGGAAATCCGAAGGCCCCGGCACCTCCGCCGGGCGGGGGGGAGGTGCGTCGTCGCTCATTTCGCGGGGGCTGCCTTGCTCGGGTGGAGGCTCATCCCCGCCCGGCCGCCGCGCAGCGCGGTGAACCAGCTGATCGGGTTGAACCATTGCGAGGTGCCGTCGAGCGAGAAGGTGATGAATTCCGCCCGCCCGCCGAGATTCTCGACCGGCAGCGGCCCACCGAGCCCGCTTTCGAGGATCGAATAACGGCTGTCGGCCGATTCGTCGCGATTGTCGCCCATCAGGAAGACATGGCCGGCGGGCACCACCACCGGGCCGTAATCGTCGCCCTGGCTGGCGTGGGGGCCGAAATCAATCGTGTCGTAGCTGCGGCCGTTGGGCAGCGTCTCGCGGAACACCGGCAGCGCGCAGAGGCGCTTGCCGTCCGGCGTGACGACCGCATGGTCGATCTCGTTATCGGTCAGGCAGGTGACGTTGGCGTCGATCGGGATCATCGCCTCGCCCTTGGCCTCGCGCTTCACCGGCACGCCGTTCAGGATCAACACGCTGCGGCGCACCTCGATCCGGTCGCCGGGCAGGCCGATGACGCGCTTGATGTAATCGCTGTCGGCCTGCGGCGGCTTGGCGATCACCACGTCGCCGCGTTCGGGCAGCTGCCCGAACAGCCGGCCCTTGATGAAGGGCAGGACGTGGAAGGAGGGCGAGACGTAGGACCAGCCGTAGGGATATTTGGTCACGACCAGCCGATCGCCCTTGATGAGCGTCGGCATCATCGATTCGCTGGGAATGTAGAAGGGCTTGGCGATCAGGCTGTGGAAGGCGAGGACCGCCAGCAGCAGCCATACCATGCCCTTGGCCTCGGCCCACCAGTCGGTGCCCTTGCGCAGGCCGGCGTCGGGCTGCGGCACCTCCTTGGGGGGAAGCGCGTCTGTGGAAAGTGTCGCCGGGTGATCGCTCACGCGATCTCTCCTTCTGGTAAGTCGTTGGTCGGGCGCGCTTCGAGGATGACGAAGGCCTGCGCCCAGGGGTGATCGTCGGTCAAGGTCAGATGAATGACCATCGCGTGGCCGGGCGGGGTCAGCGCGTCAAGCCGCGCCTTCGCGCCACCCGTGAGATGGAGGGTCGGCGCGCCGCTGGGGGCATTGACCACGCCGATGTCGCGCATGAACACGCCCGCCTTGAAACCGGTTCCCACCGCCTTGGAGAAAGCCTCCTTGGCGGCGAATCGCTTGGCGTAGGTGCCGGCGCGGGTGAACGGCCGCCGCTCGGCCTTGGCCTGCTCGATCGCGGTGAACACCCGATTCGTGAAGCGATCACCGAATCGGTCGAGCGATTGCTGGATTCGCTCGATATTGCAGAGATCGGAGCCAAGACCGACGATCACAGGCAGTTCCTCCCTGTCCGAAGGACGGGGAGGGGGACCGCGCGCGCAGCGCGGGGTGGAGGGGTCTGCGCAACGCTCGCTGCGCTCGCACCCCTCCACCATGCTGCGCATGGTCCCCCTCCCCGAGCAAGCTCAGGGAGGAATGATGGCGTCACCCTCACCGCGCCGCGTCCATCAGGGCGCGCATCCGGCCGACGCTGGCCTCCAGCCCGGTGAAGATCGCCTCGCCGATCAGGAAATGGCCGATGTTGAGTTCCGCGATCTGGGGGATCGCCGCGATCGGCGTGACGTTGTCGAAGGTGAGGCCGTGCCCCGCGTGCGGCTCTATGCCGTTCTTGGCGGCGAGCGCGGCGGCTTCGGCGATGCGCCGCAATTCCTTCACCTGATCCTCCCCCTCCGCATGGGCATAAGCGCCGGTGTGGAATTCGACCACGGGGGCGCCGAGCGCAATGGCGGCTTCGATCTGCCGCGCATCGGGTTCGATGAACAGCGAGACGCGGATGCCGGCCTCGCCCAGACGGGTGATGAGCGGCTTCAGGTGATTGTGCTGGCCGGCCGCGTTGAGACCGCCCTCGGTCGTCACCTCCTCGCGCCGTTCGGGCACGATGCACACGGCGTGGGGGCGGTGGCGCAGCGCGATCGCCACCATCTCCTCGTTGGCGGCCATCTCCATGTTGAGGGGGAGCGAGATGGCGCCGATCAGCCGGCCGATATCCTCGTCGATGATGTGGCGCCGGTCCTCGCGCAGGTGCGCGGTGATGCCGTCGGCGCCGGCCGCCTGCGCGATCTCCGCCGCGCGGATCGGATCGGGGTGGAGCCCGCCGCGCGCGTTGCGGATGGTGGCGACATGATCGATGTTGACGCCCAGGCGCAGCGGCAGGGTCATGGCTTGGCCCGGCTGCCCGGCTTGATCGCGGGAATCGCCGCCAGTTCGGGCGGAAGGGCATCGGCCGGATAGGCCTCCACCTTCATGCCGATCAGCGGATAGAAAGGCACGCCGAGATCGACCTCGCCGTCCGATCGATCGACCAGCGAGCAGGCCGCGATCACCTCGCCGCCCGCCGCCTCGACCGCCCTGATCGCCTCGCGCGAGGAGAGCCCGGTGGTGACGACATCCTCGACCAGCAGCACCTTCTCGCCCGGTTCCAGCCCGAATCCCCGGCGGAAGGTGAAGATGCCGTCGGGCCGCTCCACGAACATCGCGGGCAGGCCGAGCGCGCGGCCCATCTCATGCCCGATGATGACCCCGCCCATCGCCGGCGAGACGACGGCGCCCAGCCGCAATTTGATCTTGTCGGGAATCTTGAGGGCGAGGGCGGCGGCCAGCCGCCCGGCGCGCGCGCCATCCATCAGCACGCGGGCGCATTGCAGGTAGCGCGCCGAATGCAGGCCGGAGGAAAGGATGAAATGCCCCTCCAGCAAGGCCTCGGCCTGCCGGAATTCGGCGAGTATCTCCGCGTCGGTCATGGTCGCCGTGCCCCCTGGAAACGATGCGGCGCGCGATACGCGCCCAGAGCCCTCGCTTCAACCGCTTGCAAAAGACGGCGTAAAGGTGTTGAGACGCGCTGCGATGCGGTAATAGCCGCACGGTGACGTACGCCGGATCTCCTTGGGGGTAAGATGGGACGGTTGAAGACGATTTTCGTGGGCCTCGGCCTGGGCCTGATGGGGCTCGCGGCCACGCCCGCGCCCGGACTGGCGGCGGTGCCCGCCCCGGTCGTGCAGAGCGGCGCCGCGGATGGCGTCGGCCCGGCATCGCCGGCCGCGCCGACTCCGGCGCCGGCCGCCTTCCCGAAGCTGGCGCCTGAGCCCGGCATCGGCATGCCGACCGACCAGATCCACATCCAGCCGCAGGTGACGGAACTGGGCCAGGAGGCCCTGTGGATGCACAATTGGATCCTCATGCCGGTGATGACCGCCATGTGCATCCTCGTGCTGGTCCTGCTCGGCTATGTGGCGATCCGCTTCCGCGCGAGCGCCAATCCGGTGCCGTCGAAGACCAGTCACAACACGATGATCGAGGTGATCTGGACGCTCTTCCCCGTCCTGATCCTGCTCGGCATCGCGCTGCCCTCGATCCAGCTGCTCGCCCGCCAATATTCGCCGCCCAAGGCCGACATCACCATCAAGGCGATCGGCAACCAATGGTATTGGACCTACCAATATCCGGATAACGGCGATTTCGAGATCGTCTCGAACATGCTGGGCGAGGACAAGCGCACCCCTGCCGACGGCCCCCGCCTCCTCGCGGTGGACGAGCGCATGGTCGTTCCCGCCGGCGCGGTCGTGAAGATCATCACCACGTCCAACGACGTGATCCACTCGTTCGCCGTCCCCGCTTTCTGGGTGAAGGAGGATGCGGTTCCGGGTCGCCTGAACGAGACGTGGTTCAAGGTCGACAAGCCCGGCGTCTATTTCGGCCAGTGTTCGGAGCTTTGCGGCGCCCGCCACGGCTTCATGCCGATCGCGGTCGAGGTGCTGCCCAAGGCGCAGTTCGCCGCCTGGGTCGCCTCGAAGGGTGGCACGATGCCGGGCGCCAAGCCCGTCGCCAACCCGGATGCGACCAGCCCGGCCTCGCCCGCCGTCGCCGGATCGACCGCGACCCCGGCGCCCGCGCCGGCCGCCGTTCCCGCCACCACCGCCACGCCGCCCGCCTCGACGCAGGGCGCGACCGCCAACGAGGGCGCCTGAGCCATGACCGACACCACCGCAGACGCGGCGCACTTCCACGCGCACGACGATCACGGGCATCATCATGATGCCGATCACAAGCCGGGCTTCTTCGCCCGCTGGTTCATGTCCACCAACCACAAGGACATCGGCACCCTCTACCTGATCTTCGCGATCATCGCGGGCATCATCGGTGGCGGCATTTCGGGCCTGATGCGCGCCGAACTGATGCACCCCGGCATCCAGTATCTGGAAAGCTGGGCGGGCATCATGGGCGACGCCCCCGGCCTGGATACGGCCTATCATCTGTGGAACGTGCTCATCACCGCGCACGGCCTCATCATGGTCTTCTTCATGGTGATGCCGGCGATGATCGGCGGCTTCGGCAACTGGTTCGTCCCGATCATGATCGGCGCGCCGGACATGGCCTTCCCGCGGATGAACAACATCTCGTTCTGGCTGCTCGTCCCCGCCTTCGTACTGCTGCTCGGATCGACCTTCGTGTCGGGCGGCACCGGTCTGGGCGCCGGCACGGGCTGGACGGTCTACGCCCCGCTGTCGACCAGCGGCTCGGCCGGCCCCGCCGTGGACATGGCGATCCTGTCGCTCCACATCGCGGGCGCCTCGTCGATCATGGGCGCGATCAACTTCATCACCACCATCCTCAACATGCGCGCGCCGGGCATGACCCTGCACAAGATGCCGCTGTTCGTCTGGTCGGTGCTGGTCACCGCCTTCCTGCTGCTGCTCGCCCTCCCGGTGCTGGCCGCCGCGATCACGATGCTGCTCACCGATCGCAACTTCGGCACCGCTTTCTACGACGCGGCCGGCGGCGGCGATCCGATCCTGTACCAGCATCTCTTCTGGTTCTTCGGTCACCCCGAAGTGTACATCATGATCCTGCCGGGCTTCGGCATCGTCAGCCAGATCATCTCGACCTTCTCGAAGAAGCCGGTTTTCGGCTATCTCGGCATGGCCTACGCCATGGTCGCGATCGGCGTGGTCGGCTTCGTCGTGTGGGCGCACCACATGTTCACGACCGGCCTCAGCGTGAACACCAAGATGTACTTCACCGCCGCGACGATGATCATCGCCGTGCCGACGGGCATCAAGATCTTCTCCTGGATCGCGACGATGTGGGGGGGCTCGCTCACCTTCAAGACGCCGATGCTGTGGTCGATCGGCTTCATCTTCATGTTCACCGTGGGTGGCGTCACCGGCGTGCTGCTCGCCAACGGCGGCATCGATAATTATTTCCACGACGCTTATTACGTGGTGGCGCACTTCCACTACGTGCTGTCGCTGGGCGCCGTGTTCTCGCTGTTCGCGGGCTTCTATTACTGGTTCGGCAAGATGTTCGGCCGCCAGTATAACGAGTTCCTCGGCCAGCTGCACTTCTGGGTGTTCTTCGTCGGCGTGAACCTGCTGTTCTTCCCGATGCACTTCCTGGGTCTCCAGGGCATGCCGCGCCGCTACCCAGACTATCCGGACGCCTTCGAGCATTACAACATGCTGGCGACCTACGGGTATATGGTGATGGCTGCCGGCATGGGCATCTTCTTCATCAACCTGATCTGGTCGCTGGTCGCCGGCAAGAAGGCCGAAGCCAATCCCTGGGGCGAGGGTGCCACCACGCTCGAGTGGACGCTGTCGAGCCCGCCGCCGTACCACCAGTTCGAGACGCTGCCGGTCATCGACTGACCGGCCGCCCCCTCGGGCCGGCACCAACACCATCGCCGGGGTCGGATGAGGTCGCACGATCTGATCCGACCCCGGCTCGGTTTCAGCCGCGACGCTTCGGCCCGCGCGCGTAACGAACGAGAGTGACGAGACACCGCCATGGCGAGCGCCCCTTCGATCCCCGTGACCGCCGGCCTGCCGGCCGAGTGGCGCGACTTTCTGGCGCTGACCAAGCCGAGGGTTATGACGCTCGTGGTCTTCACCGCGCTGTGCGGGCTGCTGGCGGCGCCGGGCCATGTGAACCCGGTGATCGGCTTCACCGCCATCCTGTGCATCGCGCTCGGTGCCGGGGCCTCGGGCGCGCTCAACCAATGGTATGAAGCGGGCATCGACGCCAAGATGAAGCGCACCGCCGGCCGCCCGCTGCCGGCCGGCCGGATGGAGCGCGAATCGGCGCTGCACTTCGGCGTCGGCCTCGCCGCTTTCTCGGTGATCGCGATGGGGCTGTTCGTGAACCTGCTCTCGGCGGCGATCCTCACCGTCTCGATCCTGTTCTACGTCATCGTCTATACCATGTGGCTGAAGCCGCGCACGCCGCAGAATATCGTGATCGGCGGCGCCGCTGGCGCCTTTCCGCCGTTGCTCGGCTGGGCGGCGGCGACCGGCCGGGTCGAGCTGCTGCCCGTGCTGCTGTTCGCGCTGATCTTCCTGTGGACCCCGCCGCATTTCTGGGCGCTCTCGCTGTTCGTCCGCACCGATTATGCCGCCGCCGGCATCCCGATGCTGCCGGTCGTCGCCGGCAACAAGGCGACCCGCACGCAGGTACTGATCTATTCGGTGCCTTTGGCGCTCTGCGCGGTCGCGCCGTGGCCGCTGGGCCTGACCGGCGCGATCTATGGCGTGACGGCGGCGCTGCTCTCGGCTTGGTTCCTGCTGCTTGCCGCCCGCGTCGCCACCAATCGCGAGCAGATCCAGGAATTGATGAAGCCCGAGCGGCAGCTGTTCCGCTTCTCGATCCTCTACCTCTTCGTGCTGTTCGGCGCGCTCGTGATCGATCGGATGGTGTTCGCGTGACCGATCTGCCGCCGCTCGACCAGGCCGAAGTCCGCCGCCGCCAGCGCAGCCGCGCGCTCGTCACCGCGCTGATCCTCGGCGGGCTCGTCGTGCTGTTCTACGCGATCTCGATCGCCAAGATGCTCTGATCGCGGGCGGACGGCACCCATGGCGACCCTCTCGCATCGCAACCGCCGCACGAGCGGCGTCATGGCGCTGGTCGCGGTGGCGATGCTGGCGCTGGGCTTCGCCGCCGTGCCGCTCTACCGCATGTTCTGCCAGGCGACCGGTTTCGAGGGCACCACGATCCGCGCCGCCGCCGGCGCGGACGCGCCGGGCGAGGTGATCGGCAAGATCGTCAACGTCCGCTTCGACGCCAATGTCGCCCACGGCCTCGGCTGGACCTTCGAGCCCGAGAAGAAGGTCGCCCGCGTCGCCGTCGGCGCGCGCCAGATGGCCTTCTACACCGCCACCAACAACACCGATCATCCGATCACGGGGCAGGCCAGCTACAATGTCACGCCCGACGAGGCGGGGCGGTTCTTCACCAAGATCCAATGCTTCTGCTTCACCGAACAGACGCTGCGCCCGCATGAGACGGTGCGGATGCCGGTGATCTATTATGTCGATCCGAAGCTGCTCGACGACGCTGATGCGAAGCAGATCAGCGAAATCACGCTTTCCTACACATTCTTCCCGGTGGATTCGGAAAAAACACCGGGCTAAGGCTGTCGGCAAACAAGGGGACAGGGACGAACCATGGCCGGTGCGAAGAACCACGATTATCATATCCTGCCGCCGAGCCCGTGGCCGTTCCTCGGCTCGGCCGCCGCGCTGCTGCTGGCCGTGGGTGGCATCCGCTACATGCACAGCATGGCGTTCGGCGGGACGACGCTGATCCTCGGCGTGCTCGCCATCCTCGGCGTGATGGCCGGCTGGTGGGGTCAGGTGATCCGCGAAGGCAAGCATGGCGATCATACGCCGGTGGTTCAGCTCCACTTCCGCTACGGCATGATCCTGTTCATCGCCTCCGAAGTGATGTTCTTCGTCGGCTGGTTCTGGTCGTGGTTCGATTTCTCGCTCTTCCCCTCGACGGCCGAGGCGGTGGGCGGCGTGTGGCCGCCCAAGGGGATCGAGGTGATCGATCCCTTCCACTTCCCGCTGCTCAACACGCTGATCCTGCTCTGCTCGGGCACCACCGTGACCTGGGCGCACCACGCGCTGATCCACAATGATCGCAAGGGCCTCATCAACGGCCTGTGGTGCACGATCATCCTGGGCCTCGTGTTCAGCTGCATCCAGGCCTATGAATATGCCCACGCTCCGTTCGCGTTTAAGGGCCTGAACTATGGCGCGGCCTTCTTCATGGCGACCGGCTTCCACGGCTTCCACGTCATCGTCGGCACGATCTTCCTGATCGTCTGCCTGGTGCGCGCCTATAAGGGCGATTTCACCCCGAAGGCCCATTTCGGCTTCGAGGCGGCCGCCTGGTACTGGCATTTCGTCGACGTGGTGTGGCTCTTCCTCTTCCTCTCCATCTACATCTGGGGCGGCTGGGGCGCGACGATCCACGCGGGTTAAGCGGCATGGCGGCCTCCGGGTCGCTCGGCTAAGGCGTTCACGGCCGGTTCGCCTTCGGGCGGGCCGGCCGTCCTCGTTTCGGAGTAAGGCGTGCCATGCCCATCGCTGTCGAGCCGCCGCCCGCCTCCTGCGGCATCAAGGGCATCTGCCCGCGCTGCGGCGCCAGGACGCTGTACGACGGGCTGCTCGCCTTCGCGCCGCGCTGCACGGCGTGCGGGCTGGATTTCTCCGGCTTCAACGTGGGGGACGGGCCGGCCGCCTTCCTGACGACGATCATCGGCACGCTCGTCTGCATCGGCGCGATCGCGCTGGCGTTGACGGTGAACCCGCCGCTCTGGGTCCACGCCCTGCTGTGGGTGCCGATCGCCACCGTCGCCACGATCGGATCGCTGCGCGTCACCAAGGGCTGGCTGCTCGCGCTGGAATATCGCAACGCCGCGCGTGAAGGGCGGATCGCGGGGAACGAGCCATGATCCTGCGCCGCGCCGCCCGCCTGCCCTTGCTGCCCACCGTCATCGTCGCGCTGGCGGTGGGGGCGATGATCGCGCTCGGCCTGTGGCAGCTGCGCCGCGCCGAGTGGAAGGAGGCGCTGCTCGTCCTCTACACGCAGAACAGCCGGCGCCCGGCGGTCACCTTCCCGCTGGTCGGCGACGAATCCTACCTGTTCCGCCGCTCCTCGCTGATGTGTCTCGAGGCGAGCGGCTGGACGATCGAATCGGGCATCAACCGCGCCGGCCAATCCGGCTGGCGCCACCTCGCCCGCTGCCGCACCGGGATCGAGGGGCCGGGCGCGCTGGTCGATCTCGGCTGGTCGAAGGGCTTCGACGTGAAGCCGGCGTGGGGCGGGGGCCGCATCACCGGATCGATCGCCAGCAAGCCCGATCACCGCAGCCTGATCGCGTCCTTCACCGGCGAGAAAGCCGAACCCGGCCTGATGCTCATCGCCGACCAGGCCGCGCCGGGGCTGGAACCCAGCGGCCGCCCCTCGGTGGCGGATATCCCCAACAACCATCGCGCCTATGCCGTGCAATGGTTCATCTTCGCCGCGCTGGCGGTGGTGATCTATGGCATCGCGCTCAGGCGGCGGGGCAACAAGCGCACCGTTCGTGCTGAGTAGCCGCTTCGACAAGCTCAGTCCCTACTCAGGGCGAACGGATAAGGGGAACGGCCGTCCTCCAAATCCCGCGTTCCCACCCTTTCGGCGGCGATCCATTCTCGACAATGTCACCTTGGCGACCTATCGCCGGTGACGCTCACGAACAGACTAAGGATGGCGGCGATATGGTGCAGGCTTCGAAGGCGCTCGATCGGGTACTCGTGCTCGAAATGGTCCGCGTGACCGAGGCCGCCGCCATCGCCGCCTCCACCCTTGTCGGCCGTGGCGACGAGAAGGCCGCCGATCATGTCGCGGTGGAAGCCATGCGCGCCGCCTTCAACGAGCTGGACTTCGACGGCACCGTCGTGATCGGCGAGGGCGAGCGCGACGAGGCGCCGATGCTCTACATCGGCGAAAAGGTCGGCAAGGCGAGCCCCGGCAGCCCCAAGATCGACATCGCGCTCGATCCGCTGGAAGGCACCACCCTCACCGCCAAGGCCTTCCCCAACGCGCTCGCCGTGCTGGCGATCGCCGAGGAGGGCGGGCTGCTCAACGCGCCCGACGTCTATATGGACAAGCTCGCGATCGGGCCGGGCTACGAGGCCGGCCTCGTCAGCCTCGACAAGAGCCCCAGCGAGAACGTCAAGGCGCTGGCCGCCGCCAAGGGCGTGAAGCCCGACGAGATCATGGCCTGCGTGCTCGATCGCCCGCGCCACGAGAAGATGATCGCCGAACTGCGCGCCACCGGCTGCGGCATCGTGCTGATCCCGGACGGCGACGTGGCGGGCGTGATCGCGGTCACCAACCCCGACACGACGATCGACATCTACATGGGATCGGGCGGGGCGCCGGAAGGCGTGCTGGCGGCGGCCGCGCTCAAGTGCGTCGGCGGCCAGTTCCAGGGCCGGCTCCTCTTCCGTAACGACGACGAGAAGAGCCGCGCCGCCAAGTGGGGCGTCACCGATCTCGACCGGATCTACAATCTCGACGATCTCGTCCCCGGCGACGCGATCTTCGCCGCGACCGGCGTGACCGACGGGTCGCTGCTGGAAGGCGTGAAGCGCCTCAAGGGCGGCTGCATGACAACCGAGAGCGTCGTGATGCGCGCCTCGTCGGGCACGGTGCGCTGGGTGAAGGGCGAGCACGGCAAGGGCAAGTGCTGATCGCGCGGGGCGGCTGACGCCGCCCCGAACCTTGGCCGTCGCCCCGGCGCAGGCCGGGGCCTCCGGCGGTGCGCGCATCGGGCTCACCGAGGCGCGACCGTCGCATTTCTGTTAGCGCGCTACCAGCCTCCCGAGGCCCCGGCCTGCGCCGGGGCGACGCGGCAGCCTGGCGCGCCGCCGCACCCGACATTGACAGCCGCGCGCCGCCTCGCCACCCTCGCCTTTTAGGGATGGGGCGCGAACATGGCCGAAGCATCTCCCGTGATCGTCGAGCGGCCGGGGCAGGCCGCGACCCGCAGCGTCGTGCTGCCCGCCCGGCCCGAGCCGATCCGCGTCTCGGCGGACGACACCGCGATCGTCGTGATCGACATGCAGAACGCCTATGCCAGCGAGGGCGGATACGTCGATCTGGCGGGCTTCGACATTTCCGGCGCGCGCGGCACGATCGGGGCGATCACCAAGGTGCTGGAAACCGCGCGCGGCGCGGGGATGCCGGTCATCTACCTGCAAAACGGCTGGGACGCCGACTATGTCGAGGCGGGCGGCCCCGGTAGCCCGAATTGGCACAAGTCCAATGCGCTCAAGACGATGCGCGCCCGGCCCGAGCTGAAGGGGCAGCTGCTGGCGCGCGGCGGCTGGGATTATGAGCTGGTCGATGCGCTGGCGCCGCAGCCCGGCGACATCCGCCTCCACAAGACGCGCTATTCGGCCTTCTTCAACAGCCAGCTCGATAGCGTGCTGCGCGCGCGCGGTATCAGGATGATCGTGTTCGTCGGCATCGCCACCAACGTCTGCGTCGAATCGACGCTGCGCGACGGCTTCCACCTCGAATATTTCGGCATCATGCTGGAGGATGCGACCCACCACCTCGGCCCGCCCGCGATGCAGGAGGCGACCGTCTACAATGTCGAGAAATTCTTCGGCTGGGTCGCCACGGTGAACGATTTCTGCGGCGCCATCGGCCAGATGCCCGAATGAGCGGATCGGCTGTTCGTCTCGTCGCTATCGGGGCGGCGCTGGTCGTTGCCGGGCCGGCCGAGGCGGTGGATAACACGTTGCCTGGCGCCTGCGCGTTCGTCGCCCATCTCTATACGATTTTGCCGGCGGCCGGGCGTGACATGACGCCTTACGCACCGCCTTTGCGTGCGCTGATGGCGCGCGATGCGGCCTATTCCGAGACGTCGGGCGATGTGGGGGCGCTCGACGCCATGCCACTGTGCGACTGTCAGGACATGGCGGCGGATTATCGCGTGACGACCCTACGCGCCACGGCGCCCGCCCGGAACCGGGCTACCGTCGTCGTGTCTCTGCGTAACGGCGGGATCCGACGGTTCCGCCTCGATCTGTCGTGGGGCGGCAAGGAATGGCTGGTCGAGGACATCCATGGCCCCACCATCCCCAGCCTTCTCGCCCATCTGACCCGTGAGGTGCCCGCCGAGGAGGCCCGCTTGCGGCAGCAATCGAAGCGCCGCACATCCTGAAATCACAGACCCATCCGAGGACCATCCATGCCCTTCGAGCCGATCAACCCGCCGCAATTCCCCACCCCGATCGCGCCATACTCGGCCGGGGCGAAGGCGGGGAATGTCGTCTATGTCTCGGGCGTGCTGGCGCTGGGCGAGGGCGGGGTAGTGCTGCATGTCGGCGATGCGGCGGCGCAGACGCGGGCCGTGCTGGAGGTCATCAAGACCACCTTGGAGGCGGCCGGGGCGACGATGGCGGATGTGGCGATGAACCACATCTTCCTGAAGGATCTGGCCGATTATGCCGCGTTCAACGCGGTCTATGCGGAGTATTTTCCGGGCGCCAAGCCCGCGCGCTATTGCATCAAGACAGAGCTGGTGAAGCCCGACTGCCTCGTCGAGATGGCCAGCGTCGCGCATCTGTGAGGATGGCGCGGGTCCGGCCTTTTAGTCGTCATCGCGAGCGTAGCGTGGCGATCCAGTCGCGACGCTGGTTGCTTGAGGCGAGGCTGGATTGCTTCGCTACCCTCGCAATGACGAAGCGGGCCATCCGCGCATGATCGCCGGGCTGCACTACGAACTTGGCGGGCGGGAGGACGGCCCGGTGGTGCTGTTCTCCTCCGGGCTCGGCGGATCGGGCGGCTATTGGGCGCCCAACCTGCCCGCCTTCGCCCGCGATTATCGCACCCTCACCTACGATCAGCGCGGCACCGGCCGGTCGGATCGCGTGCTTCAGGATCCGTTGTCGATCGAGGCGATGGCGGACGATATCCTTGCCCTGCTCGACGGGCTCGGCATCGAAAAGGTCCATCTCGTCGGCCATGCGCTGGGCGGGATCATCGGCCTCGCGCTGGCGCTGAAGGCGCCCGAGCGGCTCGACAAACTGGTCGTCATCAACGGCTGGGCGACGCCCGATCCGCATCTGCTGCGCTGTTTCGAAACGCGGCTGGCGCTGCTGGCGGATAGTGGCCCGCGCGCCTTCCTGCGCGCCCAGCCGATCTTCCTCTACCCCGCCACCTGGATCTCGCAGAACAGCGCGCAGATCGAGGCGGAGGAGCCGCACCATCTGGCGGCGATGCCCACCCCCGCCGCGATCGCCCGGCGCATCCAGGCGCTGCTCGCGTTCGACAGCTCGGCCCGGCTGCGCGACATTCCCCACCCCGTGCTGGCGGTGGCGGCGGCGGACGACATGCTGACCCCGGCCACCACCTCGGCCCGTCTCGCCGAGGGGCTGCCCCATGGCAAGCTCGTGACGATGCCGTGGGGCGGCCACGCCTGCAACATCACCCATCCCGCGCATTTCGACCGGCTGGTGCTGGATTTCCTCCGCATCGCCGCCCCGCGCAGACAACGTTTCAAGGGAGTGTCCTGAACCATGCAGGTCGGCGTTTTCGTGCCCATCAACAACAATGGCTGGCTGATCTCGGAGAATGCGCCGCAGTACAAGCCGAGCTTCGACCTGAACAAGGAGATCGCGATCCGCGCCGAAAAGCACGGCCTCGATTTCCTGCTCTCGATGATCAAGCTGCGCGGCTTCGGCGGGAAGACCGAATTCTGGGAATATGGGCTGGAGAGCTTCACCCTGATGGCCGGGCTGGCGGCGGTGACGGAGAAGATCAAGATCTTCGCCACCTGCCCGACGCTCGTCATCCCGCCGGCCTTCGCCGCGCGGATGTGCAACACGATCGATTCGATCAGCCACGGCCGCTTCGGGCTCAACCTCATCACCGGCTGGCAGCCGCCCGAATATACCCAGATGGGCCTGTGGCCGGGCGACGAGCATTTCCGCAGCCGCTACAAGGTGCTCGACGAATATGCCCACATCCTGCGCGAGCTGTGGGAAACCGGCACGTCGGACTTCAAGGGGCAATATTACCAGATGGACGATTGCCGCGTGTGGCCGAAGCCCACAGCGGACATGAAGATCATCTGCGCGGGCTCGTCGGACGAGGGCCTCGCTTTCTCGGCCAAATGGGCGGATTATGCCTTCTGCCTCGGCAAGGGCGTCAACACGCCGACCGCCTTCGCCTTCAACAACGACCGGCTGGCCAAGGCGACGGCGGTGACGGGCCGCGATGTGTCGGTCTTCGTCCTCATCATGGTGATCGCCGCCGAGACCGACGAGGAGGCCATGGCCAAGTGGAAGAGCTATAACGACGGGGTCGATATCGACGCCATATCGTGGCTCGCCGAACAGGGCGCCAAGGACAAGGTCAACACCGACACCAATGTCCGCCAGTTGGCCGCACCCGAAGGGGCGGTGAACATCAATATGGGCACATTGGTGGGCAGCTACGAAAGCGTCGCGCGGATGCTGGACGAAATGGCCGAGGTGCCGAACACCGGCGGCGTGCTGCTCACCTTCGACGATTTCGTCGAAGGGGTGGAGAATTTCGGGACGCGGATCCAGCCGCTGATGAGGAGCCGGCGGTAGTATCAGACCGGACAATCCTCCTGCTCATCCCGTGGCGCCGCGACCTCGATCACGCCGCGCGCCACCTTGGCCGTCACCGGCGTGTTGACGGTCACCTCGCCGTCGATCGAGATGGGGAGCGGCGGGATGGTCTCGATCCGCATTTCCCGGCCGCGATATTCGACGACCGTGTCCTTCATGCTGCGGTGGCGCAGGATCGCGAGCAGCCAGCTCCACGCCAGGCGGCGCTTCACCTTGCCGACGACGACCTGCACCACGATCTCGCCGCTGTCGACCTGCGCGTCGACCAGTTCGGTGCCGCCATGATAGGCGCCGTTGGCGATTCGCACCTCGAGCGCCTCGGTCTCGCTGCGGGTATGGCCGTCGTCAACGATCAGGTGGAAGGGCTTGAAGCGGAAGGACTGGATCGCCGCCCAGGTGAGATAGCCGGGCCGCCCGGCGACCTTCTTCAGATTGTGCGGCACCGTCTGCGCGATGAGCGGCGAGATGCCGATCGCGGCGCAATTGGCGTAATAATCGCCGTCGATCATGCCGAGATCGATGCGGCGGCGCTGGCCGGTCGCGATCACGTCGATCGCGCCATCGATGTCGAGCGGGATGCACAAAGATCGGGCGAAGCTGTTGGCGGTGCCGAACGGCAGCAGCGCGAAGACGCAATCGGTGCCGACCAGATAATCGACCGAGGAGGAAAGCGATCCGTCGCCGCCGCCGACGATCACCATCGGCGCGCCGTCCGCCACGGCCTGCTTGACGGTGGGCACCAGCTGGTCGGGATCGGTCAACGCGTGGGTGGCGATCAGGTCGATGCCCGCCGCCTTCAGCTTGGTGCACGCCTCGCGGAACAGCTTCTGCCCGCGCCGCGCCTTGGCGTTGACGATCAGGACGGCGGAGCGGGGCAGATCGGACATGGTGACGGTAACGCAACAATCGCGCTTTGGTCCCGCATGCTCGACAAAATCGGGGGCGGGGGCGTAGGGCGGCAGGCATGACCGCCAGCTTCCCCGCCCTCCGCCTCCGCCGTACCCGCCGCACCGCCTGGAGCCGGGCGATGGTCGCCGAGACACATCTGTCGCCCGCGAACCTCATCTGGCCCCTGTTCGTGACCGAGGGGCGCGACGTGGAGGAGCCGATCGCGACCCTGCCCGGCGTGTCGCGCTGGTCGATCGACCGGGTGGGCGCGCGCGCGAAGGAAGCCGAGGCGCTCGGCATCCCGTGCATCGCGCTGTTCCCCAACACGCCGCGCGAACTGCGGACCGAGCGGGGTGAGGAAGCGCTCAATCCCAACAATCTGATGTGCCGCGCGATCCGGGCGATCAAGGATGCGGCGCCGGGCGTGGGGATCCTCACCGACGTGGCGCTCGACCCTTATACGGCGCACGGGCACGACGGGCTGGTGGACGCGGCCGGTTACGTCCTCAACGACGAGACGAGCGAACTGCTGGTCGAGCAGGCGCTGGTGCAGGCGCGGGCGGGGGCGGATATCGTGGCGCCGTCGGACATGATGGACGGGCGGGTCGGCGCGATCCGCGCGGCGCTGGAGGGCGAGGGGCTCGGCCATGTCCAGATCATGGCCTATGCCGCCAAATATGCCTCGGCCTTCTACGGCCCGTTCCGCGACGCGGTGGGCTCGCGTGGGCTGCTCAAGGGCGACAAGCGCGGTTACCAGATGGACCCGGCCAATGCCGAGGAAGCGCTGCGCGAGGTGGCGCTCGATCTGGCTGAGGGCGCGGACAGCGTGATGGTGAAGCCTGGGCTGCCCTATCTCGACATCGTCGCCCGCGTGAAGGCGCGGTTCGAGGTGCCGGTGTTCGCCTATCAGGTGTCGGGCGAATATGCGATGATCGAGGCGGCGGTCGCGGCGGGCGCGGGCGATCGCGACGCGCTGGTGCTGGAGACGCTGATGGCCTTCCGCCGCGCCGGCTGTTCGGGCGTGCTGACCTATCATGCGGCGCATGCGGCGCGACTGATGCGGGGCTGATCGCAGCCGGTTAACCATTCCGCATTTATTGCATAATATGTGACGGCCCGGCTGTGGCCCCGCACGTCGCGTGGCGTCTTCGCAGAGAAGGGGACGGGGCGACATGCGGACCAGTGGGGCGGCCATCATGGGGTCGGAGGCGACTTATCCCCCGATTTTGCACCCAATCCCATCCATAATGGAGCAAATCATTCGCCCGGCGGTTGACCGTGCGGCGGCTCTGCGCCTGCATCCAAGGCACTGGCTCATCCGGGAACATCGTGCCTCGCACCTGCATTCCATGTCTGCCCTCGCTCCGCGAGACAGAGAGCGGGTGGAGCGCAAATTGAGCATTTTGCACATAATTGCATCCGCCGATCCGGCCGATGGCGGCCCGATCGAGGCGATCCGCCGGCAGGAGGAAGCGACCGGCGCGGGGGCACCCGACGCGCCGTTGCGCGAACTGGTGACGCTCGACCGGCCCGACGCGCCCTTCCTCGCCGACTTCCCGATCCCGATCCACGCGCTCGGCCGCCCCGGCGCCAAAAAGGTGACGGGCTGGCGCCATCCGTTCGATCGGTTGCGCTATTCGCCCGATTACGTGCCGTGGCTGCGCGCCAACATCCATCGCTTCGATGCGGTGGTGGTGCATGGCCTGTGGAATTATTCGGTCTTCGCCGCCTCGCGCGTGCTGCCGGGATCGGGCGTGCCCTATTTCGTCTTCACCCACGGCATGATGGACCCCTATTTCCGGCGGCAATATCCGCTCAAGCATGTCGCCAAGCAGGCGCTGTGGCTGGGTGCCGAGGGACGGCTGCTGGAGGGCGCGTCGAGCGTATTCTTCACTTGCGAGGAGGAACGCCGCCTCGCCCGCACCTCCTTCTTCGGGCATCGTTATCGCGAGACGGTGGTAGGCTTCGGCACGGCCGAGCCGCCGGCCGCCGACCCGACCGACGGCGCGGCGCTGGAGGAGGCCGTGTCGGGTCTCGACGGCTCGCCCTTCCTGCTGTTCCTCAGCCGCATCCATCCCAAGAAGGGCTGCGACGATCTGATCGCGGGTTTCGCCAGGGTCGCCGGGATGCGACCCGAACTGAAGCTGGTGGTCGCCGGGCCGGACGCGACCAACTGGCGGCCCGCGCTGGAGGCGCGGGCGGCGGCGGCGGGTGTCGCGCATCGCATCCTGTGGCCGGGTCCGCTCTACGACCAGGCGAAATGGGCGGCGATGCGCGCGGCCGAAGCCTTCATCCTGCCCTCGCATCAGGAGAATTTCGGCATCGCCGTGGCGGAGGCGCTGGCCTGCGCCACGCCGGTGCTCATCACCGATCAGGTCAATATCTGGCGCGAGATCGACGAGGCCGGCGCGGGTTTCATCACGAGTGACGATGTCGGCGGGGTTGCCCGCGTGTTGCGGCGCTGGTTTGCACTGGACGAGGCCAAGCGCGCGGAGATGCGCGCGGCGGCGCGGCATCTGTTCATCGATCGCTTCAGCGTGGCGGAGACGGCGCCGCAATTGCTGCGCACGATGGCGGCGATGGCGGGCCACGCCCGCATCTGACTTTCAGGGGGAGATGAGGCCGATCGCGGTATCGTTGCGTGGATCTGGCGTCTCGGCCCGCCAGCGCACCGACCCCAGCGGGCGCTCGAGACGGCGGCGGACGCGGCCCGGCCCAGTCAGGCTGTTGTAGCGATCGGCTACCGCCTGGATCGTGCGATCGGCATGGGTGAAGCGGGTGCGCTGGCGGAGATAATCCTGCCACGTGGGGAAATGAAATCGCTCGGTCCATAGCGCCGCATCGGCGATGTCGCGGGCGATCGACCAGTCGAACGCACCGTTGCGCAGCCGTACCCCCTGTAGGCCCAACATCGCATCATAGAAGATGCGTGCTTCGTCCGGATCGACGCGATAGTCGATCTCGACGATCACCGGGCCGCTGCGGGCGGTGATCGCCAGCGCCACCTCGGGCTCGTGGCTGATCTCGACGATGCCGGTGTCGTCGCCCATCGGCTTGGCGATGGGGATGACGAGGCCCAGCAGCGGCAGCAGGAGCATGCCGACGCCGGAGCCCATCAGGGCGATGCCGACGCCGTGGTCGGCGGTGACGGCGCCCCAGGCCCAAGATCCGAAGGCGATGCCGCCGGTCAGCGAGGATTGATACCAGGCGAGCGAGCGCGCCGCGACCCAGCGTGGTACGGAGAGCTGCACCGAGACGTTGAGCATCGAGATGGTCAGCATGCTCGCCGCGCCGGCGATGGCGAGCGCGGCGGCGGTGAGCAGCAGATGATGGCTGAGCCCCGCGACCACCGCCATCGCCCCCATCACCGCCATGGCGATACGGACGGCGGCCTCGGGCGAAAGCCGCTCGCGCACGTCGCTCACCATCAGCGCGCCGCCGACCGAGCCGATCCCGGTCGCGCCCAGCAGAAGGCCGTAGGTGCCGGCATTGCCGTGGAGCAGATCGCGCGCGACGAGCGGGGTCAATGCGGCGATGCCGGCGCTCATCGTGCCGAAGGCGGCGGCGCGCACCATCACCACCCTCACCGAAGGGGCATGGAGGGCGTAGCGCAGGCCGGAGACGATCGCCCGGTGAAGCCGCTCGGGCGGCAGGCGTGGAGTCGCGTGCTGACGCCGCCATAAATAGAAGGCGCCCAGCAGCGGCAGGTACATCAGCGCATTGGTGGCGAAGGCGGCCTTCGCCCCGAAGGCGAGCACGACCGCGCCGCCCACCGCCGGGCCGAAACTGCGCGCGATATTGTAGCTGACCGCGCCCAGCGAGACCGCCGCCGGCAGATGGGCGGCCGGCACCTGCTCGCTGATCGAACTCTGCCAGGCCGGGCTGTAGAGCGCCACGCCGCCACCGATCAGGAAGCAGAAGGCGAGCAGCACCCATGGGCCGGCGAGGCCGAGCGTCGCCAGCACGGTCAGCGTCGCGGCGGCCAGGGTGGAGAAGGCGAGGCCGGCCATGGCGATCTTGCGGCGATCGAACATGTCGGCGATGGCGCCGGCGGGCACCGCGACCAGCATCAGCGGCAGCATCAAGGCGGTCTGCACCAGCGCCACCATCTCGGGCGAGGCGAGCCGCGTCATCTCCCACGCCGCCGCGACGCCCAGCACGAGCTGGCCGAAGTTCGACAGGACGCTGGCCGACCAGATGCTGCGGAAGGTCTTGTCGCGCAGCGGCTGGAGCGCGGCCCAGCCCGTCGTCGATTGCCCGTGCGCGGCGTCGCCCATGCCGTCCCCTCTTGCGTCTTTGCACCGGACCTATCGCCGCCGCAGGACGATGGCCAGTTCCGTCGCCAAATGTTGCCTGCAAAACGTGCGGGCGTTACGAACCGAAAGATATTACTTTCATAGTATAACCCTATGCAATTTAGACATACCGATCATGTTGCAATTCAAAAGAAAAGTCGGTTTTTCATTCGGCTAATTGAATACTTCAGCATGTTGAATATCGATCGCTATCGGGCTGCGATTAGTCTCAAAAATGGCCAATCCGTCCGAAAAATTGGCGGCATTCTTGTTGACTCTCTCCAGGGGTTCCGTGAGCATGCCGGAAAAGATGGAGGAGATGATGGCGATGCTCAGGAAGCCGGCGAAGGCGAAAGCCGCACAACGCGTGATCGAGGTTCTCGATTTTTTCGACGAGCAGCACCGGCAGGCGTCCGTGATGGACATCGCCCGGAAGTATAATCGCCCGCAGTCCAGCACGTCCGAGCTGCTGGCGAGTCTCGTCGATCTCGGCCTGCTCTACAAGGATGCCGCCTCGCGCTCCTACACGCTCACGCCGCGCGCCGCGATCATCGGATCGCTGTCGCAGCCGCGCCTCGTTCGGGACGGCTCGCTGGCGCGGCTGGTCGACGATCTGCGCAGCCAGACGGGCCATGGCGTGGTGGTGATCGGCATGGTCGGCCCCAACGCGCAGCTCTTCCGCTGGAAGCCGGGCGTGGTGTCGCAGGAAGCTGTGCCGGGCAGTGGGCTGGCGGGCGGCGCGCAGGATCGCCTCTGTTCCACCGCGGCCGGCTGGCTGCTGCTCTCGACCCTGCCGACCCAGCGCCGCGAAGGGCTGCTGCGCCGGCTGAACGCAGAGGCCGCCGACGAGGACAAATTCCACCACGGCGAGATGAGCGCCCGGATCGAGGAATGCGGCCGCCAGGGCTTCGCGATCGGCCCGGCGGGCTTCGGCGAGGATGCCTCGCTGGTCACGATCCTGCTGCCGGGCGAGCCGCATGACCGGCCGATGGCGATCGGTTTTGTCTATCGCCCGTCCGACATGATCGACGCCAAGGCGCTGGCCGCCGTGCTGCAACGATCGGTGCAGCATCGCATGACGGCGGCGAGCGATATCGGCGCGCTCTCGATCGCCAACGCGGCCTGATCTTCACGCCGCGATCTCGGGGGACGGAATGACGACATCTCTGGCGGGCCGCGTGGCCCTGGTGACCGGCGCCTCGTCGGGCATCGGCGCGGCGGCGGCGCTCGCCCTGGCCGAAGCGGGCGCGCGCGTCGCCATGTCGGCGCGGCGCGGCGACCGGCTGGCGGCGCTGGTCGCGCGGATCGAGGCGGCCGGGGGCGAGGCGCTCGCCATCACCAGCGACGTCGCCGACGAGGCCTCGGCGACAGGCGCGGTCGAGGCGACGATCGCGCATTTCGGGCGGATCGACATCCTCGTCAATTCGGCGGGCATCATCCAGGCAGGCGGGATCGAGGGCACCAATCTCGACGAATATCGCCGGGTGATGGACGTAAATCTGATGGGCACGGTCTATAGCTGCCGCGCGGCGATCCCGGCGATGAAGGCGCAAGGGTTCGGCGACATCATCAACATCTCGTCGCAGGCGGGGCGCAAGTCGGCGTCGGTGTTCAACGCCTATTCGGCCAGCAAGCATGCGCTGAATTCGATGTCGGACGCGATGCGGCAGGAAGTCGGCCAATCCGGCATCCGCGTCTGCGTGCTGATGCCGGGCGCCACCAGCACCGATGTCGCCGACGGGATGAGCGATCCGGCGATGCGCGACATGATGAAGGCGCACGTCACCAAGGACGGCGCGGTGTCGCCCGCCGAGATCGCCGCCGGCGTGGTGTTCGTCGCCGCCCTGCCGCCGCATGTGAACGTCGATCTCTTCTCCATCCGCCCGACGATCGACACCTCCGCCTGACCCAAAGGCACTCCGGCACGAAGGATCGGTATGCGACTGAAGGACAAGATCGCCGTCATCACCGGCGCGGGATCGGGCATGGGCCGCGCGATGGCGCAATTGTTCGCGGCCGAAGGCGCGCGGCTGGTGCTGGCCGATATCAGCGGCGGGCAGAATGCGGTGGCCGAGGCAATCGGCGCGGCGGCGATCGCGGTCCACGCCGATGTCGCGGTCGAGAGTGACGTTCAGGCGATGATCGCCACCGGCGAGGCGAAATTCGGGCGGATCGACGTGCTGTGCAACAATGCCGGCTTCGGCGGCGGCATGGCCCCGCTCCACGAACAGACGACCGAGGCGTGGGATCGGGTGCATTCGGTCAATCTGCGCGGCGTGTTCTTCGGGATGAAGCATGGCGTGATCTCCATGCTGAAGACGGGCGGCGGATCGATCGTGAACACCACCTCGGCCTCGGGCATCGTCGGCTGGAAGGGACACAGCATCTATGGCGCGGCCAAGGCCGGGGTGAACCATCTCACCAGGGCGGCCGCGCTCGATTATGCCGCCGATGGCATACGGGCGAACGCCGTCGCGCCCGGCACGATCTGGACCGGGCTGGTGCCCGCCTCGCGTGAGTATCCCGTGCCGCCTCCGGGCGCGCGCCGCCTGCCCGGCATCCCGATCGACCGCTGGGGCCTCGCCACCGAGATCGCCTCGGCCGCCTTGTTCTTCGCCAGCGACGAATCGGCCTATGTCACCGGCACGGTGCTGCCGGTCGATGGGGGATATTCGATCGGTTTTTCCGGCATGGGCGCGGCCCATTCGGGCGTTTCGGAGGGCTGATCGTCCGGCTGTTCGCCCCGGCGATATCGCGGCCGCGGACCATCTTTGGACTGCCTCCCACGGCGCCGGCAGCATAGGGTTGAAATGGCTTTCGTTTCGGATGCGTCTATAACCACGTCATCCGGGGCGACGGATCAAGCACACACAGCGCCACCGGGTGGACCCCGCATAAAAACAGGGCGCGATTTTGGGGAGAATGACATGACCGGCATTGCCGTCGACCGTTCGCGCGTCCGCCACGCCATCGCCGCCAAGGCCTTGCTGCGCCTGGGTGTCGCCGTCGCCACCATCACCGCATCGGGCACGGGCTGGGCGCAGACGGCGCGCCCGGCGCCCACGCCACAGGCCGAACCGGACCCGACCACCGAGATCGTCGTCACCGCGCAGCGCCGCGCCGAGCGGCTCGAGAATGTGCCGATGTCGGTGACGGCCATCAACAGCGCGATCATCGAGCGGGCCGGCGTGTCCGATCTGCGCGACATCGGCAAGATCGCCTCGGGCGTGCAGGTCAACCTGTCGGGCGCCTTCACCCAGCCCGCCATTCGCGGCGTCACCACGCTCATCAACGGCAACGGCACCGAGAATAACGTCGCCATCTATGTCGATGGTTTCTACGAGCCCAACACCGTCGCGATCGGCATGGAACTGGCCAATCTGGCGGGCATCGAGGTGCTGAAGGGGCCGCAGGGCACGCTCTACGGCCGCAACGCCACCGGCGGCGCGATCCTCGTCAACACGCTGGCCCCCTCGGCCACCTTCACCGGCAAGGCCGACATCAGCTACGCCACCTTCGACGACAAGCGCGCCAGCGCCTTCGTGTCGGGGCCGCTGAGCGACGCCATCCGCTTCAGCGTGGCGGGCTCCTACCGCAAGCGCGACGGCTATCTGAAGCTGGTCGATCCCAATGCCGCCGGCCAGTTCGTCGGCCATTCCAACGGCGTGTCGCAGCGGGCGGTGCGCACCAAGCTGGAAGTCGATCTGACGAGCAATCTCGTCGCGACCTTGGCCTATAATTATTCCTATTCGAACGACACCAGCGGGCACGTCTATACGCCTTACACCTATGTGCCGAGCTTCATCCCCGGCCCGCCGCGCCGCGCGACCCGGCTGGGTGAGGTCTCCCACGACACCGATCCGAAACTCGCGAATACCACGCATCAGGGCACGCTGAAGGTGCGGCTGGACACGGGCTTCGGCAACGTCACGACCTATACCGGCTACACCAGCCGCAAGGATCGCTCGGTTCTCGACTTCGACGGCACCTACAGCGCGATCTCGACGCTGATTTCCGATTTCGACCAGGATACCTGGCAGCACACCGTCGACGTCAACGTCACGAGCATCGATCGGCTGAACCTGATCGTCGGCGGCAATTATTATCACGATTATACGCGGTCGCCGGACGATTCGGGCACGCTGAACCTCGGCACCAACAACACGCTGACCGCGATCGCGAAGGCCGGGTCGAAGACGAAGGCCTATTCCTTCTACGCCGACGCCACCTATTCGCTGACCGACGCGCTGAGCCTCAACGTCGGCGGCCGCTACAGCCATGACGTGAAGACGATCGACTATCGCGCGCAGACCGGCGCCGGCGTGGTGACCTTCGTGCCGACGCACAAGGAAGCGACGTTCCAGAAGTTCACGCCGCGCGCCTCGATCCGCTACGAGCTGGCGCCGCGCACCAACGTCTATGCGTCGATCTCGCGTGGTTTCCGCAGCGGATCGTACAATCTGGGCGGGGCCGGTTCGCCCGCGCTGCTCACCAACACGAAGCCCGAGACGATCACCGCCTACGAAATCGGCTTCAAGACGGCGCGCCGGCTGGTCCGCTTCGACATCGCCGGCTTCTATTATGATTACAAGGATTTGCAGGTGTCGGTGGCGTTGCCGAACCTGAACTGCCCGGCCGGCACGACCTGCGTGCCGATCCCGCAATTCGCCAACGCGCCCAAGGCCGAAATCTATGGCATCGACGGCAAGATCGACATCAATCCGTCCTCGCGCCTCAATTTCGGGATCGGCGCGGCATGGCTGCACGCCCGCTACAAGGATTTCGCGACCGCGACCGGCCTCGGCCTCAACGCGGCGACCGGGCTCAACGTCACCCAGTCGCAGGACTGGAAAGGCCAGCAGATGGCGCGGGCGCCCGATTTCACCGTCAATGTCAGCAGCGCCTACACCGTGCCGGTCGCGGGCGGCGCGCTGATGCTGAGCTCCAATCTCGCGTTCAGCGACAGCTATGTGATCTCCAACCCGTCGCTCTACGGGCCGCTGGCCGGCGCCTTCGCCAACAAACAGCGCTATCGGCAGGAGGCGTTCACCCTGATCGGCGGCAACGCCACCTGGACGGACGCCTCCAAGCATTTCTCGCTCGGCGTGTTCGGCACCAACCTGACCAACAAGCGCTACCGCGTGACCTATAATGGCGCGGCGCTGGGCGATTACAGCGCGATGGGCATGCCGCGCCAGATCGGGGTGCGAGCCGGCTATAAGTTCTGATCCGCTTTTCGTCGGAAGGTATCGGGGCCGGCGGCTGCGACCGCCGGCCCCTTTTTCGTATGCCCTATCGGATCGCAGCCTTCGCCCGCCCGATGTGGACGATGGCGCGCGCGATCAGGGCCGCGCCGATCAGCTCGGCGGGGACGATCGCAAGCATGGCATGGCGCAGGCTTTCCGGCCCGCCGCCTGCCGCCATCCAGTGATCGCTGAGCAGGCCGACGGCCAGCGGCCCGACGCCAAGGCCGATCAGGTTGACCGCCAGCATGATCATCGCCGAGGCCGAGGCGCGCAGATTCGCCGGCATCATCGAATGGGCGGCGGCGATGCAGGGCGCGAGATAGCCGCCGGCGAAGAAAAAGGCGCCCGCCAGCGTGACCAGCGAGACCAGCCGGTGCGGCGCGAGGAAGGCCGCAAGTTCGAACGGGATGATGAGCAGCATGCAGCCCATCGCCGTCTCCAGCCGGCCGTTGGGCCGTCGTCTGGCGAGCCAGTCCGAGAAATAGCCGGCGGAGAGCATGCCGATCAGGCCGGGGCCGACCGACAGCAGCGCCAGCCAGGTGCCGATCTCGCCGCTCGTCATGCCGTGCAGCCGGCCATAGAAGGGCGGGGTCCAATTGCCCTGCCCGAAATTGACGAACGTGTGGAAGCCGCAGGCCAGCGCGATGCAGCGGAAGGCGGGATTGCGGGCGAGCGCCAGCAGCGCGCTGCCGCTGCCGGCATCATGCGCGGCCGCCTGCCCCGGCAGGCTGTCGAACTGGCCGCGCCGGGGTTCGCGCAGGGTGAGCCATACCAGCGCCGCCAGCACGAGACCGGGCACGCCGACCACCAGGATCGCGGCGCGCCAGCCGAAGAACTGGTTGATCCAGCCGCCGGCGAGGAAGCCGACCATCAGCCCCACCGTGCCCGCCGCCGAATATATCGCCAGCGCGCCGCCGCGCCGCTCGGGCTCATAATAATCGGAGATCAGCGAATGGGCCGGCGGGGTCAGCCCGGCCTCGCCCACGCCCACGCCGATCCGGCAGAGCAGCAGCGTCACGAAGCTGTTGGCGGCCCCGCACAGCGCGGTCATGAAGCTCCACAGCACCATCGCGACCGAGATGATCGTCTTGCGCGATCGCACGTCCGCCAGACGCGCGATCGGCACGCCCATCGCGGCATAGAAAAGCGCGAAGCTGAGGCCCGTCAGCAGGCCCAGTTGCGTGTCGCTGAGGCCCAGTTCGCGCTTGATCGGATCCTGGAGGATCGCGACGACCTGGCGGTCGACATAATTGACGACATAGGCGCTGAACAACAGGATCAGCGCCCAGCGCCGCGCCGCCGGCGATACGAGCGGCGGGGGCATCGAGGATGTCGTGGCGGTGTCGGCCGCGATCGGCGTGCTCATGGCGACCTTCTCCGGAATGGCGTGTGTTTTTTGAGGATCAGAAGTCCCCGTGCGAAGCCCCAAGTCAAGGCGGACGGGACAAAGGATCGCGCCCGCGTTTTGCGCGCCCGCTTCCCCCGCCGGGCCATCGTGGCCTATGCCGGTGCCATGCCCCATGCCGAGGATCGCCGGACCCAATCGCCCCAGTCGGTCACGCGCGTCATCCATATCCTGGAGGCGCTGGCACGGGCGCCGGGCGCGGTGGGCCTGGCCGATCTCAGCCGGATGCTGGGCAGCCCCAAGAGCAGCCTCGCCGCGCTGCTGCGGGGGCTGGCCGAGATCGATTTCGTGATCGTCGCGGAGGGCGCCTATCGGCTCGGGCCGGGGGCGTTCGGGCTGGGCAGCGCGCTGATGGAGGCGCGGCGCCATCTGCAATCCTCGGATCTGGTGCGGCAGGGAATGCGCCGGCTGGCGGAGCGATCGGGCGAGACGGTGCTGTTCGCGGTGCGCGCCGATGCCGACACGATCACCTATGTCGATGCGGTCGAAAGCCGCAACGCGGTGCGCTTCGCGGTGGCGGTGGGCGATCGCCGCCCGCTCTACAGCACCGCCGGGGGGCGGATGCTGCTGGCGACGGGGCCGCAGGAGGAGGTGCCGCGCTATCTCGATCGGGTGAAACCGGTCAGCTACACGCCGGAGACGATCACGGCCAAGCGCGCGCTGGCCGACGCGGTGGCGGCCGCGCGGGACGCGGGCGTAGCGCAGACGGTGGGCCAGTCGGGCGAGGGCATCACCGGCACCGCCGCCCCGATCCACGACGCGACCGGCACGGTGCTGGGCGCGCTGGTCGTGGCGGCGCCCTCGTCGCGCTCGCAGGACCGGCTGGCCGAACTGGTCGCGCTGGTGACGGGCGAGGCGGCGGCGATCTCGCGCAGCCTGGGCTATCGTGCGCCGCTCTGATTGTTCCATGGAGCGATAAGGGCTATATATCGTTCCAAGGAGCGATGACGATGCAGCCGCAAGCCCAGAGCGATCCCGATGCGCCGCGCGTGCTGAGCGAGGCGGTCGGCCGCATAGGGGATTTCTGGGATCTGTCCAACGCGCGGCTCGGCGCGATCCTCGGCCTGTCCCCGGCGACGGTGTCGCGGCTGCGATCGGGGCAGTATCGGCTGGAACCGGGTGGCAAGCCGTTCGAGCTGGCGCAGCATCTCGTCCGCCTGTTCCGCTCGCTGGATAGCTGGCTGGGGCAGGATGATGCGGCGGCGCGATCGTGGCTGACGACGCGCAACCTCGATCTGGGCGACCGCCCGCTCGCGCTGCTGGCGACGGTGCGGGGGCTGTTGCGGACGAGCGACTATGTCGATGCCCTCCGCGCTCGCGTCTGAGGCGGTCGCCTATCGCGGCGAGGTGGTCCGCATCGTCGAGGCGCAGCATCGCATCTCGACCAACCGGCTGGCGGCGAACCGCGCCGATCAGGCGCTGCTGGAGGCGCTGGCCGATGAGGTAAAGCCCGATCTGCCTGACGCGGCGCGGCATCTGCCGTGGCTGCTCGCCTCGCCCTTTCGCTATGGGTATGGCCGCCCCTCGCGCTTCCGTGCGCCGACCGAGCGGCCGGGCATCTTCTATGCCTCCGAGACGATCCTGACGGCCGTGACCGAGGCGGCCTATTGGCGTCTCACCGCCTTTGCCCGCTCGCCCGGCTTCGCGCGGCCGCGCACGCCGACGCCGATGTCCGCCTTCGCGGTCGATGTCCGCACCGATCATGCGCTCGACCTGACGACGGGGTCGCTCGCCGAGCCGCCGGGGCGCTGGACCCATCCGGACGATTATACCGCGACGCAGGCCCTGGCTGCCGATGCGCGGCGCGCGGGCATCGCGGCGATCCGGGCGCCCTCGGCGCGCGATGCGGGCGGCGTCAACCTCGCCGTGCTCGATCCGGCGGCGCTGGTGCCGCCGCCGCGCGCGCACTCAAGCTGGGCCTTCCTCGCCATCGACGACGGCCTGCTTGCCGCGCGCGAGATGAGCGACGAGGCGCTGCGCTTCACGCCGGAAGATTTGGGAGTCGCAGCGCCATGATGCTGCCCTCGCCATCGGCGGAGAGGTAGAGGGTGCCGTCGGGGCCGGCGGAGAGGCCGGCGAACGGCCCCATTGGCCCGGACAGCGGCGGGAAGCCGCGCAGGAATTTGGGGGTGACGCCGGGGGGCGGGCCGATCGCGAGGTCGGCGGCGATGGTGCGGCGGGCGCCCGTCGCCAGATCGACCGCGATCACCGCCTTCAGGCCGACATCGGCGATGTAGAGCGTCTCGCCCAGCACGACGATGCCGTGGGGCGTGCCGAGGCCGTCCACGACCGTCTCGGTACCGCCCCGCACCGCCTTCACGACCCGGCCGGCACTCGCTTCGGCGATCAGGCAGATGCCGTCGGCGGTGACGGCGACGTCGATCGGTTGCGACAGGCCGGTGGCGAGCGCCTCGCTTTGGCCGCCCCGGATCGCCACCACGCGGCCGGCGCCCAGCTCGGCCACGATCACGTCGCCGCCCGGCGCGATGGCCACGCCGTAGAGCTGGTCGAACCCGTCGGCGAGGATGTCGCTGTGCTGTTCGACCGGCCGGTACAGCGCCACCGCGCCCGCCGAGGTGGTGACGATAAAGCCGTTGCCGTCGGCGGTGGCGAGGCCGCGCATGTAGCCGGGGCAGCCGGGGGTGAAGAGCATGCCGACCGTGTGCAGACCGCCGTCCGGCAGCAGCCGCTGCATCTTGGGGCCATCGGCGATGTAGACTTCGCCATCGTTGCCCACCGTCAGCCCGAACGGGCCGTTGAAGCCGCCGGCGAGCAGGTCACGTGTCCTGCCGTCGCCGAGCAGCTCGACGATCCGGCCGGCGAATTCGGAGACGAAGATCCGCTCGCCGTGGAAGACGACATTGTCGAGGCCGGGCTCGAGCTGCGCCAGCAGCTCGCGCGCGCCGGTGCGCGGATCGATCCGCAGCACCTGCCCGCTGGCGACCTGGGTGGAGACGATGAACCCCCTGGCATCGAACTTCACCGAATCGGGCACGCCGAGATCGCCCGCCACCTTCTCCGGCGCGCCGCCCGCCGGGTCGATCCGCCAGATTTCGTTGGCGCCCATCACCGGGAAATAGAGCTTGCCGTCCGGCCCCATCTCCAGCGCGTTGGGCATGGGGATATCCTCCAGCAGCAGGCGCGGCGCGCCGCCATCGAGGTCCAGCTCCATCAGCCGGCCGCCGATGCGGCATTCGTCCACGAACAGCCGGCCCTGATGCATGGTGATGCCGTTCACCATCGGCAGATCGTCGCGCAGCACGCGGGTGGTGCCGTCGGGCGCGCGCACGCCGACCCGCTCGTTCATCACCTCGGTCGCGTAGAGATTGCCGCGCGCGTCGAACACGAGATCGTCGGGCGCGACGATGTCACCGCCCAGGGGGCTGATCGCCTCGACCGCGCCGGTCGCGATGTCGATCGCGCTGATCTGGCTGCCGGAAACCTGCGCGACATGGATGCGCCCGTCCGGCCCGATCCGCATGCCCGCCGCGCCGAACAGATGGCTGACGGGAGTGAGCCGCTCGAGCGTCCAGCCTTCGGCGAGGCTGGGATGGGTTTCGATGCGGTAGCGGCTCGGTTGCGGCATGGCGGCGGTCCTCTCTTATCCGACACCGCTGTCTATTATGCTTTGCCCGGCCGCCGGAGGGCTTTCCACGACGCCGGGGCGATCATTCGCCGCGCCACACGGGCCTGCGCTTCTCGGCGAAGGCGCGGGGGCCTTCCTGTGCGTCGGCGCTGCGGTACATCGCCTCGCTGGCGTCGCGGGCGGCCTCCAGCGCGGCGGCACGGCCCATTTCGGTCGCCAGCATCACCGTGTCGCGCCCGGCCTGTACCGAGAGCGGCGCGCCCTCCAGGATTTCGGCAGCGAGCGCGAGGGCGGTATCCAGCAACGCCTCGGGCGCGGCGAGGCGGTTGACCAGCCCGATCTCATAGGCGCGCTGGGCGGTGATCGCTTTGCCGGTGAGGATCAGCTCCATCATGATCCGCTGCGGGATCATATGGATCAGCGGCGAGGCCCAGGGGCTGCCGCGCCCGACCTTCACCTCGGTGATGGCGAAGCGCGCGGCGGTGCTGGCGACGCACAGGTCGCACGCCTGCGCGATCATCCACCCGCCCGCGAACGCCACGCCGTTGACGGCGGCGATGGTCGGCTTGCTCAGGTGGATCGTGTCGTAGGGCAAAGCGAACATGTCGCGCGGCGGCACCTGCATGCCGTTCTCGACCATCTCCTTCAGGTCGCCGCCCGCGCAGAAGGCCTTGTCGCCGCTGGCGGTGAGGATGGCGATGCGCAGCGCGGGATCGCGCTCGAACCGGTCCCACGCGGCGGCCAGCCCCTCGCGCACCTCGCGGGTGAGGGCGTTGCGGCTCTCCGGGCGATCGATGGTGAGAATGGCGATGCCGTCGGGCCGGGCATCGAACAGGACGGCTTCGGTCATGACGGCCTCCTCAAAACCCCCGCCGCGCGATGTCGAAGGCGGTGCGGTCCAGTTCGTCGCGGAAATCGGGGTGGGCGATGGCGACCATGCGGCGGGCCCGCTCGGCGAGCGGCTGGCCCTTCAGTTCGGCCGCGCCATATTCGGTGACGATCACGTCCACGTCGCTGCGGGCGGTGGTGACCGGGCCGGACAGCGCGGGGACGATCTTGCTGAGGGTGCCCCCCTTGGCGGTGGCCGACAGCGCGATGATCGCATGGCCGCCGATCGAGCGCGCGCCCGCGCGGACGAAATCGACCTGCCCCCCCGTCCCGCCGAGATAGACCGATCCGCTCTGCTCCGCATTCACCTGCCCGGTCAGATCGACCTCCAGCGCGGAATTGATCGTCACCAGCCGGTCGAGCCGCGTCAGCACGGCGGCGTCATGGGTGTAGCCGGTCGCGCACATGCGGATCGCCGGGTTGCGATCGGCCCAGCGATAGAGCCGTTCGGTGCCGATCAGCGCGCCGTTGATCGAGACGCCGGTGTCGATCGCCTTGCGCGCGTTGGTGACGACGCCGGCCTCGACCAGATCGACCAGCCCGTCGCCCAGCATTCCCGAATGGACGCCGAGGTCGCGGCGATCCAGCAGCAGCCGCAGCAGCGCGTCGGGCACCGCGCCCACCCCGGTCTGCAACACCGCGCCGTCGCCGATATAGGCCGCCGCATGCGCCGCGATCGCCTCGTCGGTCGGCGTGATCCGGGCGGGCGCTACCTCGACCGGCGGGCGCGAAACCGGGACGGCGACGTGGATACGCGAGGCATGCAGCATCTCGCCCGGCGTGAAGGGCACGCGATCGTTGACCTCCGCGATCACGACCCGCGCCTTGGCCACCGCCGCCTGCCCGTAATCGCCGATCAGCCCGAAGCTGTGGTTGCCCTCCGCATCCGCCGGGCTGACCTGCACGAAGGCCACGTCGCAGCGCAGGATGTCGCCCGCGATCATCGGCGCGATCTGGCTGACATGGGCGGGGATCACCGCGAGGCGATTGGCCCTGGCCATCGTCCGCAACGCGCCGATCGCGCCCATGCTGGAGAGCGCGAAGCTGTCGGCGGTCTCCGGCGTGAACAGCCCGGAGAAACTGGTGGCGATGAAGGCGGAGAGGTCGCCGATGCCCGCCCCTTGCGCGATCAGCGCCTCGACGAGCGTGGTCGGCTCGCCGCACGCCTGCCCCATCACGATATGGTCGCCGCGCCGCAGGAATCGGCCGAGATCGAGCCCCGCGGCATCGGCGACGATCGTCATCCCCGGCCGGCCAGCTTCAGCAGCGTCTGGGCGCGGGCGAGATAGGGGCGATCGAGCATCCCGCCCTTGAAGCCGATCGTGCCGACGCCGGGATTGGCGGCGAACAGATCGACGATCTCCTGCGCCTCGGCCAGTTCGTCCTCGCTAGGCATGAAGGCGGCGTTGATGACGTCGACCTGCGCGGGGTGGATGGCGAGCATGCCGCGATAGCCGTCGCGCCGCACCTTCTCGGCCCGCGCGCGCAGCCCGTCGAGATCGCGGAAGTCGCCCTGGATCGTCTCGACCGGCGCCACGCCGGCGGTCACCGCACCCAGCAGGGTGAGGCTGCGCGCCAGTTCGTAGGTGAAGCCGTAGCTGCCATCGGGATTGCGATTGGTGCTGGCGCCGATCGAATCCGCCAGATCCTCCGCCCCCCAGGTCAGCGCCACCACGCGCGGCGCGCCGGCATAATCGCCGGTGGTGAACATCGCCGCCGCCGTCTCGGTGATGAGGACGATCACCCTGGTCGATCCGATCGCGATGCCGTTGGCGGCCTCCAGCGCGGAGAGATAATGGTCGAGCCTATCGACATCGGGCCGGCCATAGACCTTGGGCAGCATGATCCCGCCGGGCCGGCCTGGCATGATCGCGACCAGATCATCGAGCGTGTGCGGCCCGTCCATCGGGTTGATCCGCACCCACAGGCGATCGAGGCCGCCCGCCTGCCGCTGGAGGAATTCGCGCACCATCGTGCGGGCGGTGGGCTTTTCGGATTCGGCGACCGCGTCCTCTAGATCGATCAGCACGATATCGGCGGCGCCGCCGGCGGCTTTCTCCATCTTCTTGTCGCTGTCGCCGGGCGCGAACAGCCAGGATCGCGCGCTGAATATCTCGCCGCCTGCGGCCATCTTGCTTGCTCCTCTCGGGGGTTTCTGTGTCCCGTCCTGCCGCGCTCAATAGGATTTGGGAAGTTCGAGCACCTTCTCGGCGATGAAGTTCAGGATCATGTGCGGGCTGACCGGCGCGGTACGCGGGATCAGCACTTCGCGCAGCAATCGCTCGACATGATATTCCTGCGCATAGCCCATGCCGCCCAGGGTCAGCATCGCGGTGTGGCACGCCTCGAACGCGCTTTCGGCCGCCAGATACTTGCCGGCATTGGCCTCGACCCCGCAGTCCTCGCCCTTGTCGAACAGGGTGGCGGCCTTCATCACCATCAGATTGGCGGCTTCCAGCTGCATCCAGCATTTGGCGAGCGGGTGCTGGATACCCTGGTTCATGCCGATCGGCCGATCGAACACGATCCGCTCGCGGGCGTAGCGGGCGGCCAGCTTGATCGCGAGGCGGCCGATGCCCACCGCCTCGGCGGCGAGCAGCACCCGCTCGGGATTGAGGCCCTTAAGGATGATCCTGAAGCCCTGCCCCTCGGCGCCGATCCGGTCCTCTTCCGGGATGAAGAGATCGTTGATGAACAGCATGTTCGATCCGACCGCATGGCGCCCCATCTTGGGGATGATGCGATGCTCGATATGGGCGCGATCGAGTTTCGTGAAGAACAGCGAGAGGCCGTCGGTCTTCTTCGACACAGCCTCCAGCGGCGTGGTGCGCGCGAGCAGCATCATCCGGTCGGCGACATGGGCGTTGGTGATCCAGATCTTCTCGCCGTTGACGAGATAGCCGCCGTCGCGCCGTTCGGCCCGCGTCTTGAGCTTGGTCGTGTCCAGCCCGGTATTGGGTTCGGTCACGGCGAAGCAGATCTTCTCCGCGCCCGACAGGACCGGCGGGATCATGCGCTGCTGCTGTTCCTCGGTGCCGAACAGGGCGATCGGCTCCAGGCTGAAGACGGGGCCGTGGATGGCGGACGCCGCCGTCATGCCGCCGCCCGCCTCGGCCACGGCCTGCATCATGATCGCCGCTTCGGTGATGCCCAGCCCCGCTCCGCCGACCCCTTCGGGCATCGCCACGCCCAGCCAGCCGGCCTCGGCCATGGAGGCGTAAAAGTCGGTGGGGAAATCGCCCGCGCGATCCCGATCGAGCCAATAATCTTCGCTGAAGCGCGCGCAATGCTTGAGGATGGCCTCGCGGATATTGGCCTGATCGCCGGTCAATCCGAAGTCCATCGCGGCGATCCCTCCACCCAAATCCGGGGCCGGCCTAGCAACCGGCCGGGGTTGCGACAATTGCCAACCGTGCCGATAATCGTTCAATAGGCGGAAATCGGTATAGCGATGAAGGGGTGCGGCGATGGTCGAACGGCAGGGCGCGGGGCGGGCGGGGCCGTTGGCCGGCATCCGCGTGATCGATCTGACAGCGATGGTGATGGGCCCCTATTGCACCCAGATCATGGCCGACATGGGCGCCGACGTCATCAAGGTGGAGACCCCCGCCGGCGACAACACCCGCTACATTTCGGTCGGCCCGGCGCCGGGCATGGCGGGCGTGTTCGCCAACGTGAATCGCGGCAAGCGCAGCATCGTGCTCGATCTGCGGACCGAGGCGGACAAGGCGACCCTGCGCGCATTGATCGCCACCGCCGACGTGTTCATCCATTCGATGCGCGCCAGGGCGGTCGGCCGGCTCGGGTTCGATTATGCGGCGGTGTCGGCCATCCGGCCGGACATCGTCTACGCCAATTGCTACGGCTATGGCCGGCGCGGGCCGAGCGCCGATCTGCCCGCCTATGACGATACGATCCAGGCCGAATGCGGCCTGCCCCATGTGCAGCAATTGATGACCGGCCAGGCCGATTTCGTCGGCACGATCATGGCCGACAAGGTCGCCGGGCTCACCGCGCTCTATGCGACGACGATGGCGCTGTTCCACCGCGCCCGCACCGGGGAGGGGCAGGAGGTGGAGGTCGGCATGTTCGAGACGATGGCGTCGTTCATGCTGGTCGAACATGCCAATGGCGCGATGTTCGACCCGCCCTTGGGCGCCGCGCATTACCCCCGCGCGGTGGCGCCCAATCGCCGGCCCTATGCCACTAAGGACGGCCACGTCGCCGCGCTGATCTATAACGACAAGCATTGGGCGGCCTTCGTGGAGGCGGTGCGCCCGCCCTGGGCCGGGCCGAACCTCGCCACACTGCCGCAGCGCGCCGCGCGGATCGACGAGGTCTATGGCCGGCTGGCCGAGGTGTTCGCCGGGCGGACGACGGCGGAATGGCTCGATCTGCTGCGCAGCCTCCACATCCCCTGCGCGGCGCTGCGGACGACCGACGAACTGTTCGACGATCCGCACCTGAACGCGGTCGGCTTCTTCGAGACGGTCGAGTCGCGCCATGGCCCGGTGCGCTTTCCCGGCGTCCCCGCCTGGCTGTCGCGCACGCCGGGGCGGATCGCCGCCGCCGCGCCGATGCTGGGCGAGCATGGCGCCGAGATACTGGCGGAACTGCGCGGGGATGCGGCCGCCGCCTGAAGCCGTCCCCGGCGCCCACATATCGCTCGGGCGTCGTGGCCGGCGATGACATGCTGCCGCCGGATGGTAAGGAAAGGCCATGACCTTCCATCCCGATGCCGACCAGCGCGCTCTCATCGAGGACGCCTTTTCCCGACCGCTCGACGAGCTTCTTCCGCTCGCCCGGCTGCACGCGGCGGAGGCGGCGGAGCCGTGGGAGGCGATCGCCGGGCTCGGCATCTTCGGTGTCGCGGCGGACCCGGATATCGGCGGCGTCGGCCTCGGCCCGGTCGAGGAGGCTCTGGTCGCGATGGAATTGGGGCGCCGGCTGGCGGGCGCGCAGATTCTGACCACCCTGATGGCCTATCATTGCGCCGACGAGGCGCTGCGCGCGCGTCTGGTGACCGGCGAGGCGCGAGTCGCGCCCGCCACGCTGACCGGCGGCAGCCTGTGCGTGATCGATGGCGACGGGGCCGATCACGTCCTGCTGCGCCGCGACGGCCGCGCCAGCCTCGTGCCGATCGGGGCGCTGGCCGATCGCAAGACGGTCGACGACCATCATTGGACGGCGACCCTGGCCGATGCCGGGCAGGCACCCGCCGGACTCGTCTGGGCGGACGATGTGGCGCTCACCCGCGTGCGGCTGATCGAGGCGGCGGCGCTCAGCGGCATGGCGGCCTGCGCCACCACGATGGCGGTGGATTATGCCAAGCTGCGCGAACAGTTCGGTCATGCGATCGGCGGCTTCCAGGCGGTGAAGCACCAGTGCGCCAACATGGCGATGGCGGCGATGGCGGCGCGCGACCAGACGAGCTTCGCCTCGGTCGCGCTGGAACAGGGCCGCGCCGACGCCGCCTTCCAGGTCGAATCGGCGCTGCTGCTGGCGATCGACGCCGCGCTCGCCAATAGCCGTCGGAACGTGCAGGTCCATGGCGGCATCGGCTTCAGCGAGGAGGCCGATCCGCATCTGGTGGTGAAGCGCGCCCATCTGCTGATCGAGGCGGCGGGCGGCGCCGACGCGGCGGCCGATCGGGTCGCCGGGGCCGAGGCCGCCATGATCCGGCAGGGCTGATCCCATGAGCGAGACCGCCGGGCCGCTGCTGTTCACCGTCGAGGACGGCATCGCCCTCCTCACGCTCCACCGCCCGCACGAGGGCAATTCGCTCTCGCCCGACCTGCTGGTCGCGCTGGAGGCGGCCTGGGCGCGGGTGGAGAGCGATGCCGCGATCCGGGTGGTGGTGTTGACCGGCGCGGGCGAGCGGCATTTCTGTACCGGTGCGGCGGTCGGCGAACTGGCGGTCGGCAAGGGCGGGTTGCAGAACATTCCCTACCACGCCGCCAACCGCTTCTCGCCGCGCCAGTGCGCCGTCACCAAGCCGGTGATCTGCGTGCTCAACGGGCTGGTGAACGGTGGCGGCCTGCATTTCGTGGCCGATTCGGACATCGTGATCGGCTGCGCCAAGGCGGCGCTGATGGATTCGCACGTCAACGTCGGCCAGGTCTCCGCGCTGGAATCGCAGGGCCTTGCGCGGCGCGCCGGGCTGGGCGCGGCGCTGCTGCTGTCGCTGGCGGGCAAGGCCTATCGGATGCCGGCCGAGCGGGCGTATCAGCTGGGCGCGATCGACCTGCTGGAGCCGACCGCCGAGGCGGCGATGGCGCGGGCGATGGATCTGGCGCGGGCGATGACCGCCAATTCGCCGCAGGCGATGGCGCTCAGCAAGCGCGCGATCTGGGCCGCGACCGAGATGAATGAGCCGGCGTCGCTCAGCTACGGATGGGAATTGCTCAAGTCGCACTGGGCGCACCCCGATTTCCGCGAAGGCCCCGCCTCCTTCCAGGAAAAGCGCGCGCCCGACTGGAATCCCGACCCCAACGCGCGCGGCTGATGCGAACGCCGACATCGCCATGGCGATGTCGCGGGTTCTTGCCGCCGAATGGATGCCAAGCGGCCGGCGAAGCGCCTAATGGTCAAAGCGTATAGAGGTTACCGTTGAGTAGATATCCGGGCGAACCGGATGACGTGAAACGATCAGGACGAGGTTCATCATGCAGCAGCGCAAGGTCGCCATCGTTACCGGCGCCGGTTCGGGCATCGGCCAGGCGTTGTCGCGCATCCTCGCGCGGGAGGGCATCGCGATCGTCGCGCTCGGGCGCTCGATCGAGCCGCTGGAGGCGCTGAAGGCCGAGTTGGCGGACCTGACCGATGTGGTCACCGTATCCGCCGACATCACCGACGACGACGCCCCGGCGCGCGCGGTGCAGGCGGCGGTCGACCACTTCGGCCGGCTCGATTATCTCGTCAACAATGCCGGCGTCGGCAAACCCTTCCCGGTCGACGAGACGACCGACGAGGTGCTCGATTTCTTTCTCAACGTGCATCTGCGCGCGCCCTTCCGCTTCTGTCGCGAGGCGCTGGGCGCGATGGCCGACGGCGGGGCGATCGTGAACATCGCCTCGACCTTCGCGGTCATCGGCGGGTTGCGCGGCGGGGCCTATTCGGCCGCCAAGACGGGCATCGTCGGCCTCTCCCAGCATATGGCCGCGCAATATGGCGTGCGCGGCATCCGCACAAACGTGGTGGCGCCCGGCGTGCTGGAAACGCCGATGACGGCCTATGCGTGGGAAAACGCCCGCTTCCGCCGGATGAATTTCGACATGACGCCCCTGAACCGCACGGGCACCGCCGAGGATGCGGCCGAGGCTATCGCCTTTCTGCTGTCGGACAAGGCGCGCTTCATCACCGGGCAGACCCTGGTGGTGGACGGCGGCTGGTCCTCGACCAAGTTCCTGGCGGAATCGGCGATCACCGCCGTCCCGGTGGACGGCGGCTGAGCATGGTCGAGCGGCGTACCCTCCACGGCTGGTCGATCCGTTGGGATGCGGCGCGCGCCGCCGATGCGCGGGCGCGGGGCCTGTGGATCGACGAGACGATCGCCGAGATCGCCGCGCGCAAGGCGGCGGACGAGCCGACCGCCGAACTGATCGTCGATGGCGACCGGCGGCTCGACGCGGCGACGCTCCATGCCGAGGCGGGGGCGGTGGCGCAGGCGATGATCGCGCGCGGCTTCGTTCCGGGCGACACCATCTCCTTCATGCTGCCCAACTGGCATGAGGCGGCGGTGATCTATCTGGCGGCGACCCTGGCGGGGCTGGTCGCCCAGCCGATCGTGCCGGCGCTGCGCGACCATGAGGTGAGCTTCCAGCTTCAGGACAGCCGCAGCCGGATGCTCTTCATCCCGGCCGATTTCCGCAAGTTCGACTATCGCGAGATGATGCGGCGGGTGAGGCCGGGCCTCGCCGCGCCGGTCGAGGTGGTCGTGCTGCGCGGCGATGCGGGCGAATTCACCGCTTACGACACGCTGCTGGCGCATCGCGGCGATGCGCCGCTGCCCACGGTCGATCCCGATAGCGTGAAGATGGTGATGTACACGTCGGGAACGACGGGGCGGCCCAAGGGCGTGCTGCACACCCACAATTCGCTCCACGCCCTGGTGACGCAGCTCCACCAGCACTGGCGCGCGGGGACGGGCGATGCCTTCTTCGTGCCCTCGCCGATCAGCCATATCGGCGGATCGATCTACGCCTTTGAATTTCCGCTGCTGTTCGGCACGCGCGCGGTGCTTCAGGATATGTGGGAGCCGGACGCGGCGGTCGATATCATGCTGCGCGAACGCTGCACCCATATGGCGGGGGCGACACCCTTCCTGGAGGCGACCCTGGCGGCCGCCCGTGCGCGCGGCACGGACATGCCCGATCTGTCGGTGTTCATCTGCGGCGGCGCGTCGGTGCCGCCGGTGCTGATCCGCGAGGCGAACGGCTATTTCGCGAAAGCCGTCGTCAGCCGCGTGTTCGGATCGACCGAGGTGCCCGTCACCACCGTGGGCTCGATGACCCCCGGCGACATCGAGCATGCCGCCGAGACCGACGGCCGCATCGGCATCGCCGAGGTGCGGCTGGTCGACGGCGAGGGCATGGTCGGCGACGAGGGCGAAGTGCGCGCCATGGGGCCGCAGATGCTGGCGGGCTACCTCGCCGTCGAGCAGGAAGAGGATGCGTTCGACGCCGAGGGCTATTTCCGCATGGGCGATCTCGCCCGGCGGGTGGATGGCGATTATCTCGTCATCACCGGCCGCGCCAAGGACATCATCATCCGCAACGGCGAGAATATCGCGCCCAAGGAGATCGAGGATCTGCTGGTGCAGCATCCCGACATCGCCGACGTCACCATCGTAGGCCTGCCCGATGCCAAGACCGGCGAGCGATGCTGCGCGGTGATCGTGCCGCGCAACGGCGCCCGGCCCGACGTGGCCGCGCTCAAGATCTTCCTCGACGGCCACAAGCTCGCCCGGTTCAAGATTCCCGAGCAGGTCGCGCTGGCCGACGCGCTGCCGCGCAACGCGGCGGGCAAGGTGATGAAGCATATCGTGCGGGCCGGGCTGCTGCCCCCCGCCCCCGAACAGAAGGCCTGAGGCGATGGAATTCGGCTGGAGCGACGCGCATGAAGCCTATCGGGCGAAGATCACGGCCTTCCTGAAGAAGACCCTGCCCGCCGATTGGGACCAGATCGCCCTGCACGGCCCCGGTAGCGATGCGCAGACCGACTATTCCAGGCATTTCTGCAAGCTGCTCAACGACGAGGGGATGCTGATCCCGCACTGGCCGGCCGAATATGGCGGCGAGGATCTCGATCCGTGGCAGCAATATGTGCTGGGCGAGGAATTGTGGGCGGTCGGCGAGCCGCGCGGCGGCCAGTATATGAACGTCAACTGGGTCGGCCCGGTGCTGATGAAATATGGCACGGCGGCGCAGCGCGAGAAATATTTCCCGCCGATCAAGGCCGGGGAGGCCCTGTGGTGCCAGGGCTTTTCGGAGCCCTCGGCCGGCTCCGACCTCGCCTCGCTGCGGACGTTGGCGGTGCCGGCGGACGGCGGCTACCGCGTCACCGGCGCCAAGGTGTGGACATCCTACGCCGGCCATGCCGATCGCTGTTTCCTGCTGGCCCGCGTGCCCGCGCGGGACGGCGGACCGGCCGGCAAGGCGGGCATCGTCATCCTGCTCACCGACATGGCCTCGCCCGGCATCCAGGTGAAGCAGATCCCCGCGCTCATCGGCGAGGGCGACATCCATGAAGTATTCTTCGACGACGTGTTCGTGCCCGCCGAGGACCGGCTGGGCGCCGAAGGGCAGGCGTGGGAGATCATCAACTACGCGCTCCAGAACGAGCGGGTCGGCATTCCGCGCTACGCCTTCTCGCGGCGCATCCTCGACAGCACGGTGGCGCAATTGCAGGAGGATGGGCGGTTCGACGATCCCGTGTTCCAGGATCGCGCCGGCCGCGCGCTGGCGCTGACCGAGGCGGCGCGGATGCTGGTCTATCGCGTGGTGGACAGCCGGGCGCACAACCTGCCGCCCGACGCCTTCGGCAATCTCGCGCGCTGGGCGACGGTCAATTCGGACAATGGCGTCAACAATCTGCTGACCGAATATCGCCCCGAAGGGCTGCTGGGCGCCGATCCGATGCAGCAGGCGCACCACCAGCGCGCCATCGCGGCAGGCGTCGCCTCGGGCGCGGCCGAGATCCAGCTCAACCTGGCGGCGCGGCGCTATCTCGACCTTCCGAGCGGAGAGCAACGTGGACTTTGAGCTGAGCGACGACCAGGCGAGCATCCTCGACGGGCTCGACAAATTGCTCGACTCGTTTGGCAAGGAGCCACCGAAGCATCCGATCTTCTCGGCCTATGCCGCCGATGTCGACGCCGCGCTGGCCGAGAACGGCTATCTCGATATCGCGCGCGAGGAGGGCTTCGGCCCGCTCGACGGTGCGCTGATCGTCGAACAGATCGCGCGCTACCCGCGCGCGATCGAGGCGGCGGCGACGATCCTGATCGCGCCGGCGCTCGGCATCAATCCCGGCATCCGCCCGATCGCGCTATCGGCCCGCATCGACGCCCCCGCCCGCTATCTGCCGATGGCCGGGCTTCTGCTGGTGCTGGACGGCGATGCCGTCCGCATGATCGAGGTGACGCCCGACCGGGTGGAGGAGGTCGAGACGTTGTTCGCTTACCCCTACGGCCGGCTGCGCGATCCCGCCGCCGCTGCGGGCACGCTACTCGGGGGCGATGCCGCGCGGACGCTGACCCGCAAATGGCGGCTGGCGATCGCGGCGGAGAGCGCCGGTCTGATGCAGTCGGCACTGGATGTCGTGCTGGAGCATGTGAAGACGCGCGTCGCCTTCGGCCGCCCGCTCGGGGCCTTCCAGGCGATCCAGCACCGCCTCGCCATGGCGGCGGAGACGGTGCAATCGACCAAATGGCTGGCGCTGCGCGCGGCCTATACGGATAGCGAGCAGGATTGCGCGGTCGCCGCCTGTTTCGCGCAGGACCGCATTCCGCAATTCACCTATGATCTGCATCAGTTTTCGGGTGCGATGGGGCTGACCTTGGAATATCCGCTGCATTATTGGAGCTATCGCCTGCGGGCTTTGCTCGGCGAGCTGGGCGGCAGCAGCGCGCAGGCGCGGGCCGCGGCGCAGGCGGCGTGGGGAAAGGCGGCCTGAGATGAGCGAGATCGACAGCTTCCGCGCCCACGCCCGCGCCTGGTTGCAGGCCAACGTACCGGCCGACAGGAGCCCGCCCGACGGCCCCGCCTCGCGCGATTATGTCCTCGGCTGGCAGCGCAAGCTGGCCTCGGGCGGCTGGACCGGCATCACCTGGCCGACGGCCTATGGCGGGCGCGGGCTCAGCACGATCGAACAGATCGTCTGGTGGGAGGAATATGCCCTCGCCAACGGCCCGACGACGCTCGACGCCTCGTTCGTGGGCCTCAACCATGCCGGGCCGACCCTGATCGCCTGCGGCACCGAGGCGCAAAAAGCGGAATATCTGCCCAAGATCCTCGCCGGGGAATCGATCTGGTGCCAGGGCTTTTCGGAACCGGGCGCGGGATCGGACCTCGCCGCGCTGCGCACGCGCGGGCGGGTCGAGGGCGACGAACTGGTGATCGACGGCCACAAGATCTGGTCGAGCTTCGCCGACATCGCCGACGTGCAGGAACTGGTGATCCGCACCGATCCCTCGGCCAAGCCCCATGCGGGCCTGAGCTGGGTGATCTGCCCGATGGACGCCCCCGGTATAACGGTGCGGCCGATCGCGACGATGGCCGGGCCGAAGAAGTTCTGCGAAATCTTCTACGACAATGTGCGCATCCCGCTGGCGAACGTGGTGGGCGGGCTCAACAAGGGCTGGGCGACGGCGATGTCGACGCTCAGCTTCGAGCGCGGCACGGCGGCGCTGGCGCTCCAGATCAGCCTGCTCCTGAAGGTCGAGGATCTGATCGCCGATTGCCCCGCCGACAAGCCCGTGCTGCGCGCACGGCTGGGCCGGCTGCGCGCCGAGGCGGCGGCGATGCGGGCGATGGTCTATCGCTTCGCGGTGGAGGCCGAAACGGGCGTGCCGGGGCCGGAGGGATCGATCATCCGTCTCTATTTCGCCGAACTCTCGCAGCGGGTCGGCGCGGCGGCGATCGACCTCTACGGCCTGTCCGCGCCCGAGGCGCTGGGCGACCATGGCTGGGCCCACGAATATCTCGACGCTTTCTCGGAAACGATCGCGGGCGGCACCGCCGAAATCCAGCGCAACATCATCGGCGAACGCGTCCTGGGGCTGCCGCGCGGGCCGCGCTGACGGCTCGCGCTACTGCCCCACGCGCCCCTGCACCGCCGGCAGCACCGCGACATCCACCGCCAGATGCTCGTGCCCGCCGCCCGTGCGCTGGCCCGACAGCGGCGCCGCCTCGCGATGGTCCAGGCCGATCGCGACGCGAACATAGGCGTCGGTCGGGCACATGTCATGGGCCGGATCGAAGCCGACCCAGCCATAGCCCTCGACATACACTTCCGCCCAGGCATGGCCCGAATGGCTCGTCGCCTCGGTTGCATCGGGGTCGTAGCGATGGCCCGAGACGTAGCGCGCCGGGAAGCCCGCGACCCGCGCGACGGCGATGAAGCAATGAACCAGATCGCGGGCGATGCCCTCGCCGGCGGCGAAGGCCTCGGCGGCGGTCGGCTCGCCCTCGGCGGCGAAGTCGAGCAGGGTCATCCGCTCGTGCAGCAGGGTGTTGAGCGCATGGGCCTTCGCCAGCGGCTCGCCCTCGCCGATCTCCCCGGCGAGCGCGACCAGTTCGGGGGACGGCGCCGTCAGCACGGTGGTCTGGGTGAAGTAGAGCGGCGACAGCGTCTCCGCCTCGCCCGCCAGCACGCCCGCCCGATCCTCGGTCACGACCTCGCCCGTCACCGTCAGGGTCAGTTCGGTCAGCGGCCCTTCGACATACAGCATCGTCACGAGATTGCCGTAGCCGTCGCGCTGGCGCTTCATCCGCGCGTCGCGGCAGGCGTCGATCCGCCACGACACGACATTCTGCCCCTCGTGGCTGGCCGGCGTCAGCCGCAGCAGCTGGACGAGCCGCGCCTGCGGCTGGGAGAAGACATAATGGGTGCGATGATGGACCTGGAGGCGCATCGGGCGATTTAGCCGGGCCGGGGCGGGTGAGTCGAGCGCCGTGCATGCTCCGCCCGCCCGAATTTGCCGAAAAGCACCGCCGATACAGCACCCCCGCGATATCCGGGGCCGCCCGACCGGCAAATTCTTGACGCGCGCACGGGCGATTGTCGATCCACTGGGCGATGAGCCTCCTATCCGACAGCCCGGCCGGGGACGGCATCACCGCCGATGCCGATGGCTATCATGCGCTGCGGATCGGCGCGGTGGTGCGCGAGGCGGCCGATATCGTATCGCTGGTGATCGACGTGCCGGGCGCGTTGGCGGAGCGCTTTCGCTATCGCGCGGGGCAATATGTGACGCTGCGGGTGGCGATCGGCGGCCAGCGGCTGGCGCGCTGCTATTCGATGTCCACCGCGCCCGAAAGCGATGCGGGCCTGCGCGTCACCATCAAGCGCATCGCCGGGGGCCGGGTGTCGCGCTGGGCGGTGGAGGAGGCGGCGGCCGGCGCGGCGATCTCGGTCATGCCCCCGGCGGGCCGCTTCTGCCTGCGCCCGCACGACGGGCCGCTGCGGCTGTTCGCGGGCGGCATCGGCATCACCCCGATCCTTTCGCTCGCCAAGGCGGCGCTCGCGACGACCGCGCGCGCGGTGACCCTGATCCATGCCAACCACGATCGCGCGGGCATCGCCTTCGCGGGCGAACTGGCGGCGCTGGCGGCGGCCTATCCCGGCCGCTTCACCCTGATCGACTGGATCGACGCCGAACGTGGCCTGATCGATCCGGCGGCGGTGCGATCGATCGCGCCCTTCGCCCCCAATGCCGATCATTACATCTGTGGCCCGGCGCCCTTCATGGCGATGATCGAGGCGACCCTGATCGCCGACGGCGCCGATCGCGAGCATGTGTTCATCGAACGCTTCGTCTCGCCGCCCGACGCTATCGACGATGCGGCGGACGCCTCGCCCGCGCAGGCGGCCGACAGCGCGGTCTGCGAGGCGATCATCCTCGTGCTGCGCGGGCAGAGCCACATGATCGATCACGCCCCCGGCGAGACGATCGTGCAGGCCGCCTATCGCAACGATATCCGCGTGCCGATCTCCTGCCTGGAGGGCGCCTGCGCGACCTGCGTGGCGCGAGTGACCGAGGGCCGGGTGGAGATGATCGCCAATTCGGCGCTGACGCTGCGCGAGGTGGAGCAGGGCTATGCCCTCACCTGCCAGGCGTTGCCGACCGCGCGCAGCGTGACCGTGATCTACGACGAGTGAATGACACCGGAGGGGACTGAACATGGCAGACAAAGTGGCATTGGTGACGGGCGCGGCGGCCGGCATCGGCAAGGCGTGCAGCGTGCGGCTGGCCAAGGAGGGCGTCGCGGTCGGCGTGCTCGATCTGAAGCTGGCGGACGCCGAGGCGGTCGCCGCCGAGATCGTGGCGGCCGGCGGCAAGGCGATCGGGCTGGAGGCCGACATCTCCAAGACCGCTCAGGTCGAGGCGGCCGTCGCCAAGCTGCGCGAGGCGTTCGGCCCGGTGACGATCGTGGTCAACAATGCCGGCATCTCGAACTTCTTCCCCTTCGAGGAACTGACCGAGAAGCATTGGGACGACATGTACGAGATCAACGTGAAGGGCACCTTCATCGTCACCCGCGCGGTGGTGCCCGACATGAAGGCAGCCGGCTGGGGCCGGGTCGTCAACATCTCCTCGTCCAGCGTGCAGAGCGGCAGCGTCGATCAGATCCATTACGCCGCCTCGAAGGGGGCGGTCGTGGCGATGACGCGGTCGCTGGCGCAGGCGCTCGGGCCGCACGGCATCACCGTCAACAATATCCCGCCGGGTTCGGTGATGGGCACGATCATGTCGGAAGCGAACAAGCATCGCTTTCCGATCCCGTTCGAGCAGATCGCGCAGATGCTGCCCGTCCGCCGGCTGGGCATCCCCGAGGATATCGCCAACGCCTGCGCGTGGCTCTGTTCGGAGGATACGGGCTACGTCACCGGCCAGACGATCGGCGTCAACGGCGGGCGCGTGATGTCCTGATCGGTCGCCCGGCCGCCGCGATCCGGCGGCCGGGCGCCACGTTCACGCCCTGGCGGCGACGATGATGATCTCGACCCGGTAATCGGGCGTGGCCAGCTTGGCCTCGCCGGTGGCGCGGGTCGGGGCGCCATGGCCCGCGATCCAGGCGTCCCATTCCGCGTTCATCTCGGCGAAGTCGGCCATGTCGGCCAGCCAGATCTGCGCGGAGAGCAGGTGATCCCTGTCGCTGCCGGTCTGCGCGAGCAGATCGTCGATCTCGGCCAGCACCGCGCGGGTCTGCTTGGAAACGCTCTCGCCCGGCGCGCCGACCTGGCCAGCCAGATAGATGGTGTCGTTGTGGATCACGGCCTGGCTCATGCGCGGGCCGGTGTCGATGCGGGTGATGGTCATGGGATGTCCTTAGGCGTTGTGAAACGTCGCGCTCAATAGCGGCTGAGCGCCAGATCGGCCGTCTCGATCGCGGGCGTCTTGCCCGAAATGAGATCGGCGATGACATGGCCGGAACCGCAGGCCATCGTCCAGCCGAGCGTGCCGTGGCCGGTGTTGAGATACAGGTTGGGGATGCGCGTCGGCCCCAGGATCGGCGTACTGTCCGGCGTCATCGGCCGCAGCCCGGACCAGAAGGTCGCCGCCGCCAGATCGCCGGCCTGCGGGAACAGGCTGCCCACCGAATATTCGAGCGTCCGCCGCCGCTCCGGCGGCAGATCGCGGCTGTAGCCCGAGATTTCGGCCATGCCGCCCACGCGGATGCGGTCGCCCAGCCGGGTGATCGCCACCTTGTAGCTTTCGTCGAGCAGCGTGCTGACCGGTGCGCGGGCCGCGTCCACGATCGGCGCGGTGATCGAATAGCCCTTCACCGGATAGACCGGCAGGGTGAGGCCGAGCGGCGCCAGCATCAGCGGCGAATAGCTGCCGAGCGCGACCAGATAGGCGTCGGCCGTCACCCGGCCCGCATCGGTCTCGACCCCTGCGATCCGCCCGCCTTCCTTGACGAGGCGCAGGATCGTGCGGCCGTAATCGAACCGCACGCCTTTCGCCTCGGCCAGCGCCGCCAGCGCATTGGTGAATTTGAAACAGTCGCCGGTCTCGTCGTGCGGCAGGCGCAGCCCGCCGACGAAGGGCTCCTCGCTGAAAGCGAGGCCGGGTTCGGCGGCGATGCAGCCGGCGCGGTCGAGCACCTCGAAGGGCACGTCGTCCGCCTCCAGCACGGCGATATCCTTGCCGATGCCGTCCATCTGCTGCTGCTTGCGGAACAGCTGAAGCGTGCCCTGCGACCGCTCGTCATAGGCGATGCCGGTGGCGCCGCGCAGCTCGATCAGCCGGTCGCGGCTATATTCGGCCAGCCGCACCATCCGGCCCTTGTTGATCTTGTAGCGTTCGGCGGTGCAATTGCCGAGCATCGCCGTCAGCCAGCGCAGCATCGCCATGTCCGGCTTGGGCCGCAGCACCAGCGGGGCATGGTGCATGAACAGCCAGCGCAGCGCTTTCATCGGAATGCCGGGCGCCGCCCAGGGCGAGGCATAGCCGGGCGAAATCTCCCCGGCATTGGCGAAGCTGGTTTCGAGCGCCGGGCCGGGCTGGCGCTCGATCACCACCACCTCATGCCCCGCCTCCGCCAGATACCAGGCCGAGGCGACACCGATCACGCCGCTGCCGAGGATCGCGACCTTCATGGCATCAGCCTCCCTTCACCGGCAGATAGTCGCGGGCATAGCGCGTCCCCAACTGCGTCAGTATCTCATAGGCGATCGTCTCGGCATCGCGCGCGACATCGTCGATCGTCTGGTGCGGGCCGATCAGCTCGACCGGCGCGCCATAACCGAGCGCGGCCGGCGGTACATCGGTCACATCGAGCGTCATGCTGTCCATCGAAACCCGCCCGGCGATCGGCACGCGCTGTCCGGCGATGAAGGCCGATCCCCGCCCGCCCAGCCGGCGCGGCCAGCCATCGGCATAGCCCACGCCGATCGTGGCGATGCGGCGCGGATGATCGGCCACCGAGGTGAGGCCATAGCCGACGCCCACGCCCGGCGGCACGTCGCGCACCTGCACGATCCGCGCCTCCAGCGCGACGACCGGCCACATCGGATTGGCCAGCCCCTCCTGCGGCGCGCCGCCATAGAGCGCGATCCCGGGCCGGACGAGATCATATTTACCCAGACCGGGAAGGAACGCTCCGCCCGAATTGGCCAGCGAGCGGGGCACGCCGGGAAACAGCGCCGCCAGCCGCGCGAACGCCGCGCCCTGCGCGGCATTGGCGGGCGAGGCGGGCTCGTCGCCGCAGGCGAGGTGGCTCATTACCAGGGTGACGTCGATCCCCGCCAGCCGCGCCGGATCGGCCGCCAGCGTCTCGGCATCGGCGGGCGGCAGGCCGAGGCGGGACATGCCGCTGTCGATCTGCATCACCGCCGGCAGGCTTCGCCCGATCCGCCGCGCCGCGCGCGCCCAGCCCTCGACCTGATCGAGTGAATTGAGCACCGGGATCGCGCCCAGCGCCACGCACGCCGCCTCCGCGCCCGGCATCAGGCCGTTGAGGATGTGGAGGCGCGAGGGTGGGGGCAGCACGGGCGCCAGCAGCGCCGCCTCGCCCAGATGCGCGACGAAGAAGTCCCGCGCGCCGGCCCGCCACAGCGCCGGCGCGACGATCGCGGCGCCCAGCCCATAAGCATCGGCCTTCACCACCGCCGCGACCCGTGCGGGCGCGACCTGTGCGGCCAGGATCCGGTAATTGGCGACGAGCGCGTCGAGATCGATCGTCAGCCGCGCGCCCGCGCCATCGGCGATGTCCGGTATCAGGATCTGCGCCGCCGCCACCCATCACTCCTGCTCACACGCCAAACCGATGGCGGCCGATCGGGGCAATATGGGGCCGGCGGCGCCAATCCTCAACGGGCGCGCATCGGCCCGCGCGGTCGCGCGCTTATTCCTTCAGGAGCCCGTCGAAATAGGCGATGGTCTTCTTCAGGCCCTCGCGCAGCGGCACTTCCGGTTCCCAGCCGAAGCGTTCGCGCGCCTGATCGATGTTGGGCTGGCGCTGGCGGGGGTCGTCCTGCGGCAGCGGGCGATAGACGATCTGCGACTTGGAGCCGGTCAGCTCGATCACCTGTTCGGCCAACTGCATCATCGTGAATTCGCCGGGATTGCCCAGGTTCATCGGGCCGGTGAAATCGTCCGGTCCGGCCATCATCGCCATGAAGCCGCGCACCAGATCGTCGACGTAGCAGAAGGAACGGGTCTGGAGGCCGTCGCCATAGATCGTGATGTCCTCGCCCTTCAGCGCCTGGACGATGAAGTTGGAGACCACGCGCCCGTCGGCCGGGTGCATGTTCGGGCCATAGGTGTTGAAGATGCGGATGACTTTGATCTTCACGCCATGCTGGCGGTAATAATCGAAGAACAGGGTCTCGGCGCAGCGCTTGCCCTCGTCATAACAGGAGCGCGGGCCGATCGGGTTGACGTTGCCCCAATAATCCTCGGTTTGCGGATGGACGTGCGGATCGCCATACACTTCGGACGTGGAGGCCTGGAACACGGGGATCTTCAGCCGCTTGGCCAGACCCAGCATGTTGATCGCGCCGACGACGCTGGTCTTGGTCGTCTGCACCGGATCGAACTGATAATGGACCGGGGAGGCCGGGCAGGCGAGATTGTAGATCTCGTCCACCTCCGCATAGAGCGGGAAGGTCACGTCGTGGCGCAGCAGCTCGAAGCCGGCATAATCGAACAGCTTGACGACGTTGCGGCGGCGGCCGGTGAAGAAATTGTCCACGCACAGGACTTCGTTGCCCTGCTCCAGCAGTCGCTCGCACAGATGCGAGCCGATGAAGCCCGCGCCGCCGGTCACGAGGATACGCTTGGCCGAGCCCGAAATCTTGGTCGTCATGTTGCCCCCAACTTGATGTCGCCCGTCCTCGGGCCTGTCTCCTGAACCCCGGATGCCTGTCCGCCCGCACGGAACGCCGCCTTCACCTATTGCAGCTTATGTGTAACCGCCAGTCCCTTTCGCAGGTGCAACGACGGGGATCTCACTCTGCGCGCAGCACCCGTTCGCCGAGCGGCCGGGCCGGATTTCCGCCATAGATCGTCCAAGGCCGCAACCGGCCCACCGCACATCCCCGCGCGCCCAGCACCACTCCGTCGGGGATCACGCAGCCCGGTGCCACGAAGGCTTCGGCCGCAATCCACACCCGGTCGCCGATATGGATCGGGCGGCTCTGGATCTGGAAATGCGGATCGCGGAAATCGTGCGTGCCGGCGCACAGGTGCGCGCCCTGCGAGACGATCGTGTCGCGCCCGATGTGGATCGCCCCCATCGAGTAGCAATTCACCCCCGGCCCCATCGACGATCCGGTGCCGATCGTCAGGTTGCTCGGCAGCCAGATCCGCACGCTGCCATAGATCATTGCCCCCGGCGCCACCTTCGCCCCGAAGCGGCGCGCGAGGAAGCAGCGCCAGCCGTTGAGCTTCTTGGGCGTCCAGCGCGCGAGCAGCAGCCAGGTGACGATCCACGCCAGCCGCGTCAGCCGGTTGGCCAGCGAGAAGCTCGGCCCGCCCTCACTCGGCCGCGTCTTGCGCGCATCCAATATCGTCATCGCTTCGCCTGCCCCCGCGATATGCCCAGCCTGTCCATCTGCATCGGCGCGCGCGCCGTCAAGCGCGGCGCCACCTCGGGTCATCCCTTGATTTGCCGCAGCATCGATTCCGCATTGCATCATCGTCGTAGGCGATCGATTAGGTCGCATTCGTGGGGCGACTAGGGTGCGGGGCGTTCATGATCGATTTCCTGACGCTTTCCTGTGTCGCGTCGGCGCGCCCGGCCGCCGAAAAGGTGGCCCGCTGACATGTCGATCGCGCGCCGGATGCTGTCCGGCAATCTGGCCGGGCTGGCCTCGATCGGCATCAATCTGGGTGGGCAGATCGCGCTCGTGCCGATCTTCCTCCAGCATTGGAGCGCCGCGCAATATGGCGTGTGGCTGGGGCTGGTGACGGCGCTGGCGATGATCCAGATCGCCGACAACGCCCATCTCGACTATCTCGGCTTCGAATGCATGAAGCTGCCTTCGGGCGATCGGGCGCAGCGCAGCCAGATCCTGTGGGACACCTTGCCCGCGCTCGGCCTATCGGCCATCGCCGAGCTGATCCTGCTGGCGTCGCTGCTGCTGTCGCCGTTGACGGCAGCCCTGTTCAGCCTGTCGGCGGGCTCCGCCGACCTGCCGGTGCTGCAACTCGCCCTCGGGGGGCTCGCGCTCCTCTGGTATGTCGTGCAGTTCCCGGTGCAATTGGGCGGCCGCGTCCTGGCGTCGATCGGCCATTATCCCAAGACGGCCTGGTGGTATGTCGTCAACCAGTCGGCGCAGGCTTTTGCGCCCGCCATCGCCGTGATCTTCGGCGGCGGGCTGGCCGAGGCGGCGCTCGCTTATGCCGGCGGGGTGCTGCTGGTGCAGATCGTCTGCGGCGCCCATTATGCGCGGGTAGCGCGGGCCGAGGGGCTGGAATTGCGCCGACCGAACGCGGGGGCGGGCATCGCGCGGCTCGGCGGCGGCATGATGCTGGGCTTCGGATCGCTGCTGGAAAATATGCAGCTCGCCGGCTTCCGCCTGATCCTGCTACCCTTCCTCGGCCCGGTGCGGCTGGTGCAATTCTCGACGATGCGCACCGTTGCCAATGTCGTGCAGCAGGGGCTGATCGTGCTGGTCAATCCCTCGATCCCCGAACTGATGCGCTTCGTCGGCGATCGCGATGCGACGCGCGCGCGGATGGTGATGACGGGCATGATCTACGTCGCGGTGCTGGCGATGTGCCCCGGTTTCGTATTGCTGCAGGCGGTGGTGCGGCCGCTGTTCCGCGTCTGGACCCTGGGCAAGGTGGCGTTCGATCCGCTCGCCTTCGTCGCCCTGTCGGCGAGCGTGTTGTTCATGGGGCTGGCGCAATCGAGCCGGGCGATCGCGCGTGGCAACAATCTGGTCGGCACGCAGACCGGCGCGTCCTTCCTGTCAGGCGTGATCCTGCTCGGCCTGACCTTTCTGACGGCGCCGCGCATCGGGCTGTTCGGCGTCGCGATCAGCGTGGCGACGGCGGAAGCGGTGCGATCGGGCCTGTTTGTACTGGCCGCCCGGCGCTGGGCCTGCCGCAACGATTTCGTCTTTCCGTTGCGACCGCTGCTGCTCGCGACTGGATGCGTCGGCATAACGATCGCGGTGATGGTGGCGATCGCGCTGCTGCCACGCCTCGGACTGCTGCTGGCCGGACTTTATGTTCCCTTATGGGGGGCGATGAACGTCGCCTTCTGGGGCACGATCGACGAAGCGGAGCGCGAGGGGTTGCGGCGCATGGCGGGCAAGCTGACGCGCCGCTTTGGGCGGGGCGGGCGGCCCGTCATCGAATAGCCGGGGCTGCGACGGAATCGGTCGATCGGCCGTGCCCCATGCGCTAAGGGGCAATAGGGACTTCGGGGGGCGAAGCATGACGACGGACACTGTGGCACGCAGGCCGGTGCTGCATGGGCTGACGGGGCTGCGCTTCGTCGCCGCTCTGCTGGTTCTGCTCTTCCATTATGGCGCGGGTTTTGCGGACAAGGCGGGGCTGCCCTGGCCGGTCGTCACTTTGCTCCACAACGGCTATCTCGGCGTCAGCTTGTTCTTCATGCTGTCGGGCTTCATCATCACCTACACCTATGACGGACGGATCGGGTCGCGCCGGGCCTTCCGCGACTATGCTGTCGCCCGTTTCGCACGTCTGTATCCGGTCTATCTGCTGGCGTTGCTGATGGCGTTGCCCTTCGCGATGGCGAAGCTGACCGCCGGTCAGGCGATCGCGGTTATGGCCATGCTGCAATCCTGGACATTGCCGGCCTCGGGTCTTGGGCTGAGCTGGGTAATGCAGGCTTGGACGCTCTCGGTCGAGCTGTTCTTCTACCTCGCGGCACCGCTTCTGCTGATCCTCGTGCGACCCTTGCAATCGCGTGGGTTGCTGGCGCTGGCGGCAGTGCTTGCCGTGGCGATCGCCATGCTATGGGTGCCGAGCATCCCACCGGGAACGAAGGAATTGCCTTTCGCGTGGCAGGCGTGGGTTCCCATCCCCCTACTCCGGCTGATCGAATTCGCCTTCGGCATGATATTGTGCAAGCTCTTCATCCGCCATCCCGGTGCTGCCGCGCGTCTTGCCGCGCCGGCGATCGTCGCCGCGAATATTCTGATCATCCTCGCCCTCGTGATGACGACGCAGGATCGGGCCGTGACCGGCGCCGCGATGGTGCTGGGCGGGCTGCTGATGGTGCAGCTCGCCGCGCGAGACACCTTCGCTTCCAGGCTACTCTCCACGAAGCCGATGCTGCTGCTGGGGGCTTCCTCCTATGCGCTCTACCTGATCCAGTGGCCGGTGCGCGAATGGCTGCGGCTGCTGCCGTCGGCGGGGCTGGCGCAATTGCTCAATCCGTTCGTGGCGATCGGCCTGTCGATCCTGATCTTTCTTTATTGGGAGGAGCCGGCGCGGCGCTGGCTGCGCGATCGGCTGACCGGTGGGCGCGGCGCGCGGGTCGGCCGCCCCGCCACCCAGCCCGATATCGGCTGCTGATCCGCGCCGATGGCCGACAAGGGGGCGCCGGCCCCGCGCCGCTATATCGCCGCGCACAATCGCGATCGGGATTTCTACCAGCTCGCCGTCGCCCTGGCCGAGAAGGACGCGCTGTTCCGCCTGATCACCGATTACCATATCGACGAAGGGTCGTTGGCCTATCGCGCGCTGCTGCGCCGGGTGATCCGCAACCGCGCCACCTCCCCCCTCGACCGGACGCTGATCGACAATGACTGGGCGGCGGTGGCGTGGCAGATGGCGGCGACACGGCTGTTTCCCGCCGACTATGATTGGGGCAATCGCTGCGACAAGATCCTCGCCGCCCACGTCCGCCGGTTGGCGCGGCGCAATCCGAGCGTCGGCCTGTTCCTCTACCACAATCTCGCCTTCGAGGCGTTCACCGATCCGGCGCTGGCCGATCGCGCCAAGGCGCTGTTCGTCTTCCACCCCCATTCGCGCTACAACCATGCCATCCTGAAGGCGGACTACGACCTCTACGGCATCGGCGCTTACTCGCTGACCGAGGAAGCCCCCGTCAGCGAGCGGATGGACCGGCTGGATACCGAGATCGCCCTCGCCGATCATGTCCTGTGCGCCAGTTCCTTCACCGCCCGCTCGATCGCCGCGTCGAACGTGAACCACCGCCCCGTCACGGTCGTGCCCTACGGCGCGGTGCCGGGCCGCTCGGCCTATCGCCCCCGCGAAGGCGACGCCGGCCCGGTGCGCTTCCTGTTCGTGGGGCAGGCGGTGCAGCGCAAGGGCATCCACCATCTGCTCAAGGTGTGGCGCGGCCTGCCGACAGCCGGGATCGAACTCACCCTCGTCTGCTCCAACGATCGCGAGAATATCCTTCACGATCTGCCGCCCAACGTGATCGTGAAAAGCCATTTGCCAATCGACGCACTGATCCGCGAATTCCAGACCGCGCACTGCTTCCTGCTGCCCGCGCTGGTCGAGGGGTTCGGGCTTGTGCTGCTGGAGGCGTTGCAGGCCGGCTGCTACACCATCTTCAGCGACGCCACCGGCCTCGCCGACTGCGCGGTGCCCGATTACGCGGGGCAGGAGGTGGCGGCCGGCGATCTCGACGGGCTGGCGGCGGCGATCGAGCAGGCCGTCGATCGCGTCGCCACCGGCCGCGTCGATCATCGCGCCATCGCCGATTTCGCCGACACATTATCGGCCGACGCCTTCCGGCGCGGCATTCAAGCGGTGCTGGAAACGCTATAGGCTTCGCGACGATACCGGGAGGCAAGGGCGCGATGACCGACATTCTGCTGCAGGAGCGCGACGGCGCCGTCCTCACGCTCACGCTCAACATGCCCGAGCGGCGCAATCCCATCACCGATCCGCCGATGATCGACGCGCTGTGCGATGCGCTGCAGGCGGCCGACGCGGATATCGGCGTGCGCGCGGTGATCCTTACCGGCGCGGGCGGGGCCTTCTCCTCGGGTGGCGACGTCAAGAAGATGGTGCCCGGCGGCGGGCTGCGCGATGCGCTGCCGGCGCAGACGCGGCGCAATTACAAGGCGGGCATCCAGCGCCTGCCGATCCTATTCCAGGCGCTCGAGGTGCCGGTGATCGCCGCGATCGACGGGCCGGCGATCGGCGCGGGCTGCGATCTCGCCTGCATGTGCGACATCCGCATCGCCGCCGATACCGCGAAGTTCGCCGAGAGCTTCGTCAAGCTCGGCATCATCCCCGGCGACGGCGGGGCGTGGCTGCTCCAGCGCATCGTCGGCATCTCCAAGGCGACCGAGATGACCCTGACCGGCGCGATGATCGATGCCGCCGAGGCGCTGGAGTGCCGTCTCGTGTCGAAGGTGGTGCCCGTCGCCGATCTGATGCCCGCCGCCCACGCTATGGCGCAGCGGATCGCCGCCAACCCGCCCCACGCCGTCCGCATGGCCAAACGGCTGTTGCGGCAGGCGCAGGACGCCAGCCTGTCCGCCGTCCTCGAAATGTCGGCGGCGATGCAGGCGCTGGGCCACGCCACGGCGGATCATGGCGAGGCGGTCGCGGCCTTCACCGAACGGCGCGCGCCCACCTTCCGGGGCGACTAGGCCCGGCGCGCCAGCAGGCTGCGGTGGCGGCCATAGGCGAGATAGACGATCAGCCCGATCGCATTCCAAGCGAGGCACCACAGCAACGTCTTGGTCGGCAGGCTGAGGAACAGATAGGCGCAGCCGGCGATGGCGCCGATGCCGACCAGTACGCCCAGCGGCGCACGGAACGGGCGGGGCAGTTCGGGCGCGCGGCGGCGCATCACGATCAGGCACAGGCCGACGGCGGCGAAGGCGATCAGGGTGCCGGCATTGGCGAGCGCCGCGATCTCGTCGATCGGCAGCACGCCCGCGATCACCGCCACCACGATCGCGGTGAAGATCACGATCCGCGCCGGCGTGCCGCGCTTCGACACCTGCGCCAGCCCGGCCGGCAGGAAACCGTCGCGCGCCATCACCAGGAAGATGCGGCTCTGGCCGAACAGGAAGCCCAGCAACACCGTCGGCAGCGCGATCACGGCGGCGATGGCGACGATGCGCGCGACCCCGCCTTGCCCCATTTCGCGCAGGATCAGCGCCAGCGGCTCGGGGCTGTCGGCGAAGCGGGTGAAGGGCAACGCGCCGATCGCGGCGGCGGCCACCAGCACGTAGATGAGCGTGCAGATGAGCAGCGAACCGATGATGCCGATCGCCAGATCGCGCTCGGGCCGTTTGGCCTCCTCGGCGGCGGTGGAGATGGCGTCGAAGCCGTAGAAGGCGAAGAAGATGATCGCGGCCGCCGCCATCACCCCACGCGCCACGCCGTCCGGCCCGGTCTCTTTGGCGAAGCCGAAGGGCATGAAGGGGTGGAGGTTTGCCGCGTCGAACGTGGGCAATGCCACGCCGACGAACAAAGCGAGCGTGGCGATCTTGATGAGGACGAGGATGGTGTTGAGCCGCGCGCTTTCCCGCGTGCCGAAGCACAGCAGCCCCGCCACCACGGCGATGATGAAGATCGCGGGCAGGTTGATGAGCCCGCCCAGTTCCGGCCCCTGCGTCAGCGCCACGGGGAAGCCTATGCCCGTCAGCAGCGGCGCGGCATAGCCCGACCAGCCGACCGCCACCGTCGAGACGACCAGCGAATATTCGAGGATCAGGCTCCAGCCGACGACCCACGCCACCAGCTCGCCCAGCACGGCATAGCTATAGGCATAGGCGCTGCCCGCCGCCGGCATCATCGTCGACAGCTCGGCATAGGCGAGCGCGGCGCAGGCGCAGATGGCGCCGGCGATGGCGAACGACAGCAGCACCGCCGGCCCCGCCCGATCCGCGCCGACCCCGATCAGGGTGAGGATGCCGGTCCCGACGATCGCGCCGACGCCGAGCGCCAGCAGGTGCGGCCAGGAGAGGGTGCGCGGCAGATCGGATTCGGCGGGCGCCGCGACCCCGAAGGGCTTGCGCCGGTTCCAGCTCGCCATGGCTCCATTCCCCTCGTTCGGAACATCGTGTCGGCGCGAGGATAGGATCGTTCGTGGCGGATGGCGAACCGAAATCGATCGGCGATTCGTACGCCGGCGAAGGCCGGAGCCCAGGGCAACAGGGCGAACCGCTTGCCGCCCTGGGCTCCGGCCTTCGCCGGAGCACCGCAACGCGGGTGTCAGTCGCGCCGCTTAAGGCCGCGCCAGACTGCTCAGTTCGCGGATCGAGATGCCGTAGGTGCGGCAGATATGGTCGCGCAGCGCCGCCTTGGCGGTCGCCATCTCCGCATAGGCCTGCTCCTCGGCCTCCTCATGATCGAGGTCGACCTGAAAGCTGGTCGGCACGAGCGCTTCCCATGTGCTGTTATGCCGAAGCGCGGCTTCGCGTACCGCCGTGACGAGTTGCTTGCCATCCATCATGCCGGGGGAAACGAGCGAGGTGGAATGCGGTGCCCGAAGGTTCGTGCGGGTGCGCGAGCGCTCCTGCTCGGACGGTCAGCTCTCCCACGGCATCGGCTTGATCGGCCCGTCGAAATTGCCGCTCAGCAAGGCCATGCTGGCCCCCAGCGTCTTCATGTCGACCCCGCCCAGATAGCCGTCGAGCAGGCGGTTGTAATTGCTGATGAGCCCTTCGATCCTGTGCGACAGGCGCATGAAATCGAAGCCGGCGGCGCGCAGGCCGACCTGCTGGAGCGGGATATTCTCATAATCCTGCTGCGGGATCGGCGGAAATTCCTTGCTGTCATAGGGCAGCACGACCGGCTCCATCACCACCGGTGGCGCCTGCCCCTCCGGGAAATTGGTGAGCGACCAGATTTCGAACTGGCAGCTTTCCGGCCCCAGCGGGCGGATGCGATAGGCTGCCATGCTTGAGAGGAACGGCAGCAGGAAATAGTGCGGGAAGAGAAATTCCACCGCCTTCACCGGCGAATTGACCGCGATATGGTTGAGATCGGCGACCGGCTCGCCCCGCGCGCGGCCGGCTTCGGTGACCTGATGGTTGAGCATGCCGAACCACGCCATGATCGCCTGCATCGGATCGTCCGGCAGATCGACGTCGATCATGGTGCGGGCGACCGCGACATCCTTTTCATGGCACATGCCGGCCATGCCCTCGCTCAGCAATTCGATATGGCGAACCTGCGCGGCGATATTGTCGCGGATGCTCAGGTTCGGGTTGATCGGCTGGCCGATGCCGCCAGTGTCCTGCCCATACATGCTGTTGTACAGCATCGGCACCGCCTGCTGGAGCTGCGGGTGGGTGCGCATGACATGATAGCCTTCCATGAAGGCTTCCATCGCGACCTTCCAATTGGCCGGCACCACCGTGCTGTACCACCATTCGGCGCGCATCGTATCAGCCTGATAGGCGTCCAGCCCGTCGGCGAGCGGCCCGACGGCCTCGCGCAGCGGCACGGCATCGTCGTCGAAATTGATGAAGGCGCAGCCGATGAAGGTTTCGACCCGGCAGGGCTTCAGCGCGAGATCGGCCTCGTCCAGCTGCCCTTCGCTGAACATGTGGCGGCCGTAGACGAAGGTGTTCTTGCCCTCCATGTTCCAGCGCCAGCCGTGAAAGGGGCAGATGAAGCCCTTGCCCTTGCAATTGCCGCTGCCCTTGGCGAGCGCGACGCCGCGATGACGGCAGGCGTTGTGAAAGGCCTTCACCCCGTCCCTGGTGCGGACCACGATGACCGATCGGCCAAGGTTGGAATATTCGACATAATCGCCGATCTCGGGGATCAACTCCAGCCGGCAGGCCATCTGCCAGACGTGCGGCCACAGCCGCTCCTTCTCCAGCTCGTAGAAGGTCTCGTCATGATAGCGCGGCGTGGGAATGCGCTCGGGATCGGTCACCCGGAACGGCAGGGGCCGCAGGGCGGCGGGGTCGGCTTCGGCCATCGGGACACCTCTTCGCTTTTGTCTTTCGCGGGCGCCCCCGTGACGGCGACCGCTGGACGCAAAGTGTATCATCGCGGCGGTAGCCATGCGACGCGATGACCTCTCTGGGGGCCCACTCCGGCCGATGATCGCCATGGCGATGGCTGCCGCGACATCGCCGGGGCGGGGAGCGCGCCGTTCTGCGGCCTGCGCGGCGACGCTATAGCCGACCGACCGGAATATGAAGGGAGCGAGTATGGCGGATCAGGACGCGGCGCGGATCGAGGCGCGCGAGGCGCGCATCATGGGCCATCCGCCGCGCATCGCGCCGATGACGCCGGACGAATTCACCGACGAGGCGCGCGAGTCGGTCCGGGCGTTGCGCCGCGCGGTCGGCCTGGCCGACGACGCCACCGCCCCCGTTCCCGAATATGTCGCGACGACATTGCGTCATCCGGCTCTCTACACGGCGCACACGACCCTCGCGCTGCATCTGATGCGGGGCGCGCTGGCGGACCGTGATCGCGAACTGGCCATCCTCCGCACCGGCTGGCTGTGCCAGGCCCCGTTCGAATTCGGCGAGCATGTGAAGATCGGCCGCCGTACCGCCAACCTGACGCCCGTCGAGGTCGAATGGGTGACGATCGGATCCGCCGCGCCCGGCTGGGGCGATCATGACCGCGCCATCATCCGCGCGGTCGAGGAACTGCATGCCGACGCGATGATTTCGGATGAGACGTGGGCCGTTCTGGCGCGTCGGCTCGACGACAGGCAGTTGCTGGAGCTACCGATCCTCGTCGGCCAATATATGGGGGTCGCCTTCCAGCAGAATTCGCTGCGGGTGCGGATGATGCCCGGCAACGTCGGCCTGATGGCCCGCTGACCCCGCTTTTGCTGCGGGCTTTCGCCGCAGCATTTTCGGCGATCGAAACCCGAAATTGCCGTTTTGCTGCGCCAGATCGGGTGCAGCAAAATAAGATGCGCGTTATTTCGGAACGACCGACGCGTTGAGAAACGGATCGTTGCCGATGAAGATCGGAATGCTGTCGAACAGGGAAATCCGCCATTCGCCATCGGCCTCGCGGCGGATTTCCATCGTGACGTCGGCGACGATCGTCGGCCCGACGAGGTCGAGCGCGGGGGGCGGGCCTTCCCTGGAATAATTGACCAGCGTGTAGCGCACCGTCGCCGCATCGTGCGCGGCGAAAGAATAGAGAAAATTGGAAATGGTGTGGCGCTGGGTGCGGACGCCATCCTTTTGCAGACTCGCGACCCGCGCGTTACGCGCGGCGTAAAAGCCACGGATCGCGTCATGCCCCTGATGCACCCGCCCACCGACGAGATAGGTGCAATCCTCGGTGCAGAGCGACGCGATGTCGGCGCCGCCATTCATGTCGAGTTCGGTGCACCAGAGGGCGAGGAGCTGGTTCAGCTCGATCACCGATGCGGCATCTTCCTTGGCGAACCGGGGCATCGCCCTCTCCTCACAAGCCTCTTGTCGGGCCGGTGATGCCGCCATTTCCGGGGCGGCGGCAACCGCGCCGGGGCCACCCATCGCCGGTGCGATCACATCCTGATCGGGTATCCGAAACCCAAGGATTTCCGGGCTTTCCACTCACCCCAAATCTATGGTGTGGCAGCAAGATCGCGGGCCGGGGAGTGATCCGCGACAGACCATCTGGGGAGAATCGACGGTGGCCGTTCCGGTGTACGAGCGTATCCTGCGATTGCTGGAAGCCGAGGGTATCAAGACGCTGTTCGGCATCCCCGATCCGGGCTTCGTGCACATGGCCGTCGCCGCCGAAACCGCCGGTTGGGAGGTGATCGCCCCGCACCACGAACAGTCGGGGGCTTTCATGGCCGATGCCTGGTCGCGGATGACCGGCAAGCCCGGCGTCTGCTTCGGCACGATGGGGCCGGGCGTCGCCAACCTGGCCGCCGCCGCGATCGTGGCCGCCAAGGAAAATTCGCCGACGATCTTCCTGGCGGGCAACCGCGGGCGCGAGGCGGAGCATCGAGTGAAGCGCGGCCGTATCCAGTACATCAGCCAGCCTAAATATTTCGAGGCGGCGATGAAATATGTCGGCGTGATCGAATATGCCCATCAGGCCGACGAAGTTATCCGCGAGGCGCTGCGCGTCTGCCAGTCGGGCAAGCCCGGCCCGGTCTATGTCGAAATCCCGATGCATGTGCTGCACGAGACGCCCGACTGGGGGCCCATCCAGCCGCCCGGCGAATATCGCCTGATCCATCAGGCCGCGAGCGCGCCGGCCTTGGCCGAGGCGATGGCGCTGATCGGCGCGGCGAAAAGCCCGATCATCCTGGCCGGCCACGGCATCTTCACCGCCCGCGCCCATGCCCAGGTCGGCGAACTGGCGGGGGCGATGGGCTGCCCGATCATCCAGACATCGGGCGGCACCGCCTTCATCGAAGGGTATGAGGACCGCACCTTCTCCTACGGTTTCTCGCCGGTGGCGATCGAGGCCGTCGAGCAATCCGATCTCGTCATCGCGATCGGCACCGAATTGGGCGAGCCGCTGCATTTCGGGCTCAACCGGCATTGGGCGGCGGGCGACGCGAAACGCAAGTGGATCCACATCGAGCGCGATCCGCTGTCGTTCGGCGTCAACCGCAAGATCCATGTGCCGCTGCTCGGCGACCTGCGCGACATCGTGCCGCAACTGGTGGCCGCGCTGAAGGATGCGCCGCGCGGCCCGTCGCCGAAACTGGCGGAATGGATCGCGGCGCAGGCGGCGTTCAAGGCCGATCTCGCCGACAGCGCGCCGCGCGGCATGGTGCCGGTCCACACCGCGCGGCTGGTGGTCGAGGCGACGAAGGCACTGCCCGCCGACGGAATCATGGTGCGCGACGGCGGATCGATCACGATCTTCGGCTGGACCTATTCGCAGGCGACGCCGCACGACGTGATGTGGAACCAGAATCTCGGCCATCTCGGCACCGGCCTGCCCTATGCGATCGGCGCCAAGCTCGCCGCGCGCGACCGGCCGGTGATGCTGCTCACCGGTGACAGTTCGATCATGTTCCACATCTCCGAACTCGAGACCGCCGTCCGCAAGAAACTGCCGGTCATCGTCGTCATCAGTTCGGATTATGCCTGGGGGCTGGAGGTGGGCGTCTACCGCCGCGCGATGGGCGAGCAATCGCCCGAGACCGAGGCGCATTGGAGCAAGGAAGTGCGCTTCGACATCATCGCCAAGGGCTTCGGCGCCTATGGCGAATTCGTCGAGCGTGACGAGGATATCGGCCCGGCCATCCAGCGCGCCTTCGCAAGCGGAAAGCCGGCGCTGATCCAGGTGCCGGTCGATGCGGATGTGAACGCGACGCAGGCGCCGAACTATCAGGAATATTCGACCTGGGCGGCCTATTGATCGGGCCGGGTTGATCGGGCCGGGCGGCCCGCCGCGTCAGGCGGCGGGCTCGCCTTCGGGCCGCACCGCGTTCAGGATCATCGCCCAGGCCGACCAGATGGCGACGACGCTGGTGAATTCGATCGCGCCCCGCTCGCCATAGGTGTCGACAACCGTGGCGAAGAGCGCGGCGGAGACGTCGCCGCTCGCCACCGCCTCGCTATATTCGATCACCAGTTTCTGTTCGGCATCGAACAGGTCGGATGTCTGCCATTCGGCCAGCAGATCCAGCTGTTCGTCGCTGATGCCCATGGCCTTCGCGATCGGGCGGCGCGTCTCGAACGAATAATCCGATCGGAAATTGATGTTGGCGGTCTGGATCGCCAGCTCGCGCAAATCGGCGCGCTTGCTCCAGCCGGCATCCACCGCGAGGAATTTGCTGAGCGCGGCCAGTTGCAGCGCGAGCCTGGGATTATAGGCCGCGACCGCGAGCCCCAGATGCCCCTCGTCGATCCGCGGATCGGCGACGCCGGGGAAGAGCGTGGCAAACATATCGACGATCGCCGGATCGGTCGGGCCGCCATATTCGGACGGATAATCGGCGGGCTTGCGGACACCTTTGACGCGCATGGGGCTGGTCCTCTCTCGGTTCGGGATCGGGCGGCTTGGCGGCCGTCTCTGACGCAAAAACCCTCCCCCGGTTTGCCGGGAGAGGGTCTGCTGTAACCCGACGATCGCGCCTCTGTCGCGGCGCTACTCGGCGGCGATGCTATGTTCCGCCGGGACGATTTCTGCGACCGGCTTGGTCTGCGCCAGCGACGTGCCGAAGGTGTGGAAACCGGCGGCATGGAGCCCGCCGAGCCCACCCGCCACGAACACCAGAATGTCCTTCGGCTCGGGCGCGGCATAGATGCGGCCGTCGGCGCGCACCCGGCCCTGCCCGGCCAGCTGGTCGCGATGCTGCGCGTTCAGGTCGTTCGCATCGACGCTGGCGAACTTCCACAACGTCTCCTGCACATCCTCGATATTCGGCATCTCGCGCGCGACGATCTCCGCGCAGATCGGGTTGATCGCGATCAGCGCCTCGCCGAACGGCACCGCGCCCGAGAAATTGTTGCAGCCGGCATAAGCATAGGATTTGCCGATCATCTCGAGGAAATCGCTGGCGCTGTGCGATGTCGTGTCGAGCACGTTCATCGTGCCCATCGTGCCGAACGAGGTGACGGCATTGCCGCTGACCCCGCGCCGTTCGCCGAGCGGCGCCCAGGGGGATTTCTCCTCCCATTCGCCGGTGACGATGCCGGCGACACGCCCCGGCGAGCCGAACGTCGTCTGCGAGGTCACCCCCGCGACCTGCCCCGCGACGTTGCGCATGATGAGCCGGATCGCCCGGCCGATCGGCGCAGACACACCCGGCACGCCACCCAGGCAGCCATAGCTGTAAGGGATATCCAGCGCCTGCCGGATCGGCCCGTTCACCACGAAGGCCGGATAGACCGACGCGGTCGTGGCGTTGACGCCGTACAGCTCGAAATCGGGATCGGCGATCGACGAGATCATCGCGATCAGCAGTTCCAGCGATTCCGCCGGCGCGCCCGCCATCACCGCGTTGATGACGATCTTCTCGACCGTGCATTCGACGTTGCCGGGCATCATCCCGATCACCTCGTCGGGATAGCGATCATTCTCCGACAGGAAGGTGCGGACCCGCGCGTCGGTCGGCGGGATCAGCGGCAGGCCGTCGCCCCAGCCCATTTCCAGCGAGAAGCGGGTGAAGGCCTCGACATCCAGCTCCGCCTCGACCCGGCGGCTGGCGAGCCAGTCGACCTCGCAGCCCTCCGGCCCGCAATCGCGGCTGACGAGCGGCTTGGGGGCGGGCGCGATGCGGTTGCGGCCGGGGCGGATCAGCTCGATCGTCATGCCGCCTGCTCCCGCGCGGTCAGGCTCGCGCCCATCGTCTGGAGGACGGGCAGGAAATGCGCCTCGCCGATCGGCAGCACATCTTCCTTCAACTGCTCGTTGAGCGGATAGGGCAGGACGTGGACGCGCAGGCCCGAACGGCCGCCGCGCGCCGCGATCTCATGCGCGAAGGTCTCGAAATTGGCGGTGGCAATGGCGGTCGTCGGCAGGCCGGTGTTGGCCGCCGTGATCGCGTCGCGCACCGTCCAGCCGGTGCAGGAGCCGCAATTGGCGAGGCCGACGACGGCCACGTCGATCGATTCCAGAAACGCCTTATATTCGCGTTCGCACCGCTCGCCCTCGTCGCCCGAGCGGCCGGCGGAGCGCCAGAAGGAGACTTCGGCGCCGGCCTCGCGGAATTTCTCCGCCCAAAGCTCGCTGATCCAGTCCCACGCGCGCCACATGCGATCGACGCGGAAGCCCACGCGCTTACCGATCAGCGAGCCCGCGTCGGGGCCGGGGCTGGTAATGTCGTCCGCGCGTCGCGCGGTCGGGTCGAGGACGAAACCGGTCGCCATAATCGCCTCCTGTGCTGCCGGCGGATCGCGCACGCGGCGATCGGCGGGCAGAAAGATTGCATCCACTCCGCCAGCGCCCCGCCGCCTCGTCGGGCGGTCGGCGCGATGGCCGCCGACTCCCCGCTGGGAGCCGATGGCCCAAGGTTGCAGAGGGGCCTTCGACCGTCCAATGCATATCGAAGCGGTTTTTGATGAGTCGAACGCATCATGCTCCATCTGCGCAGCCTCACCCACCTCGTCACCCTCGCCGAACGGCTGAACTTCGCGCGGGCGGCGGAGGATCTGGGCCTGTCGCAGTCGGCGCTCAGCCGGTCGATCCAGGCGCTGGAGCGGCAGCTCGGCATGACCCTGTTCGATCGCGACCGATCGGGCGTGGCGCTGACCCCACAGGGCGCCCGCGCGGTGGCGCGCGCCGCGATCCTGCTGGCCGATGCCGAGGATTGCGAGCGCGAACTGACGCTCAACGCCAGCGCCGATGCGGGGCGGGTGCGCTTCGGCATGGCGCCGATGCCCGCCCGCGCCCTGCTGCCCGCCGTCGTCGCCGAACGGCTGCGCGTCGCGCCCGAGGCGGTCAACGAAGTGGTGGTGCGCGACGGTGACGCCCTGTGGGCGCTGCTATTGACCGGCGAGATCGAATTCTTCGTCTGCAACGAGGGTTTCGCCTTCGATACGCCCACGCCGCGCGTCGAGCGGCTCGGCCTGTTTCCACTGAGCGCCATCGTGCGCGCCGGCCATCCGCTGCTGCACGGCGACTGCCCCGGCGCGACCTTCCCGGTGCTGCGATCGAGCTGGACCGGCGTGCCGCTGCCGCGCGAGATCGGCGAGCGGATGGAGTGCGCGCCCAACGTGATCGAGGATTTCGGCTCGCTTGCCGCGATCACCGCCGCCTCGGACGCGATCTGGTTCTCCTCCTCCTACGCCGCGCTGCCGGAACTGGCGGACGGATCGCTGTGCCAGCTGCCCCATCGCGAGCCGCGCCATGTCGGCGTATCCCTCTATTCGCTCGAGCGCCGCTCGCCCTCGCCGCTGGCCCGCTCGCTCAAGCAATTGCTGCGCGCCCGCATCCGCGCGCTCACACGGGCGCAGGATGGCGAAGCGGTGGCGGCATCGCCGGTGTGATGCCCGGCCGCACCCCTTGCCCCTCGCCCGCCCGGCGATAGAGACGAGCGCGACAGACCAAGCGGGGAGGACCGGACATGGCGGGGCGGCATTTCGACGAATGGCAGGTCGGCGACCGGATCGAGCATGAGATCCGCCGCACGGTGACCGAGACGGACAATCTCCTCTTCTCGGTGATGACGCACAATCCGCAGCCGCTGCACATCGATGTAGAGGCGGCCAAGGCGAGCGAATTCGGCCAGATCCTCGTCAACGGCACCTTCACCTTCGCGCTGATGATCGGCCTCACCATCAGCGACACGACGCTCGGCACGCTCGTCGCCAACCTCAACTACGACAAGCTCGTCATGCCGAAGCCGGTGTTCATCGGCGATACGATGCGCGCCACCAGCGAGATCAGCGAATTGCGCGAGTCCAAGTCGCGGCCCAACGCCGGATTGGTCACCTTCACCCACGAACTCATCAACCAGCGCGGCGAAGTCGTCTGCCGCTGCCTGCGCACCGCCCTGCTGTCACGCAAGGCGGCCTGACCCGCCTCAGCCACCGTGTTCGCGCGCCATGGCGAAGCCGTAGAGCAGATGATCGAGCTGCCCGTCGGGTAGCGGGGTGAAGATCAGGGGGTCTTCGGTGCCGCGGATCGCATCGATATCGGCGGCGACCTGCTCGATCGTCCAGTCGCGGTGGAACACGCCCTTGCTCTCGGCCAGGAAGGCGCGCGCGACCCGGCCGCCCATCGCCGCCAGCATCTCGCCGGAGACCGAGCAATCCTCATGCGCCAGCCAGGCGACGGCGGGGGCCACCATGTCCGGGTCCATCGGCGGGAAGGCGCTGGTATCGACCCCTTCGGACATGCGCGTCACGGCGGCGGGCACGATGATGTTGCTCTTCACCCCGCTCGCGGCGCCCTCTATCGCGGCGGTCTGCGACAGGCCGAGCATGCCCGATTTCGAGATGGCGTAATTGACGTTGTTGGCCTTGCCGTAGAGGCCGTTGATCGACGAGGTCAGCACGATCCGGCCATAGCCCTGCGCGCACATCAGCGGAAACGCCTCGCGCACGACATGGAAGGCGCCACGCAGGTGGACGCCCAGCACCAGCTCGAAATCGGCGTAAGACATTTCGGCAAGCGGCGCGCGGCGGACGTTGCCGGCGCTGTGGATCAGGATGTCGATCCGCCCGAAGCTGTCGGTCGCCGCCCGGATGATGGCCTGCGCGCCCTCGACCGTGGCGACCGAATCGGTGCAGGCGATCGCCTCACCCCCGGCCGCGCGAATTTCCTGCACCACCGCCTCGGCGGGGCTGGCGTCGGCGCCGTCGCCCGTCATGCTGGCGCCGATGTCGTTGACGACGATCCTGGCGCCGCGTGCCGCCAGCAGCAGCGCATAGGCCCGGCCGAGGCCGCGCCCGCCGCCGGTGATGACGGCGACCCGGCCGTCGAAACGCATCTCCGTCATCCCCTGCTCCTTCTGTCGGTCAGGCGACGATGCCGTCGCCGCGCAGCCCCGCGATCCGCCCCGTGTCGAGGCCGAGGATGCCGCGCAATATCTCGTCGGTATGCTGCCCCAGCACCGGCGGCGCGGTCGGCACCGGCTGGCGGTTCTCGGGGAATTTGATCGGGCGATTGACGATCGGGATAGGCCCCAGCGTCCGGTGCTCGGTCTCGACCACCAGTTCGCGCGCCACCGCCTGCGGCTGCGCCAGCGCGTCGCGCACGCCCAGGATCGGGGCGTGCGGCACCTGATAGTCGGTGAACAGCGCGACCAGCTCGTCCACCGTCCTTTGCTCGGTGCATTCGCAGATGCGCGCGTTGACGATCGCGCGGGCATCGCGCCGTTTCTCGATCGAGGCGAAGCGCGGATCGTCGATCCAGTCGTCCAGCCCCAGCGCGCGGCAGATGCGGCTCCAGAAGCTGTTGGTGAGGCAGCCGACCACGACCGATCCGTCGCTCGCCGGGAAGATGCCGTAGGGCACCAGATTGGGGTGCTGCGCGCCCTGCGGCACAGGGTCTTCCCCGGTGAAGAAAGCAAGCTGCGGCAGATAGGCGAGCAGGCCGATCAGCCCGTCCATCAGCGCCACGTCGATCAGCCGCCCGCGCTCGGTGACGCTGCGTTCGTAGAGCGCGGCGAGGATGCCGATCGGGCCGTTGATGCCGCCCACCAGATCGCCCATCGGAATGCCGAGCTTGGTCGGGCGCTGGCCCTGTTCGCCATTGACGCTGAGCGCGCCCGACATGGCCTGCAACACGATATCGAAGCTGGGCCGATCGCGCAGCGGCCCGGTCATGCCGTAACCCGATATCGCGCAATAGATCAGGCGCGGGTTGATCGCCGACAGCGCCTCATACCCCAGACCCAGCCGGTCCATCACGCCCGGCCGGTAATTTTCGACGAGGATGTCGCTGTGCGCCGCCAGATCGCGCGCCAGCGCCACGCCGGCCTCGCTCTTGAGATCGATGACGATGCTCTTCTTGCCGCGATTGACGCTCAGGAAATAATGGCTCTCGCCATTGCGCAGCGGGGGGAAGTCGCGCGTCTCGTCGCCCGAACCCGGCGGCTCGACCTTGATGACCTCGGCCCCCAGATCGGCCAGCGCCAGCGCGGCGGACGGACCGGCCAGGACGCGCGTGAAATCCAGCACGCGCACGCCCTGTAGCGGGCCGGCCCATTCGGGCGCCGATGTCTCGCTCACAGCCACGGCCATGGTCTATTGCCTCTCCTGTCGGCCCTCAATGCCGTGACCCGGCTCCGGCCGGTGCCCGCGCGATTGATCGCCCCCGCGTCATAACGCGAAATCCCGGCCGCGCCCCGAAAGGCACGGCCGGGATCGTTTCAGCCCCTGTGGATGGGCTCAGCCGCGGCTCGGCAGTTCGGCGATCGAGGTGCCGAAGGCCGAAACCTCGCCGCGATGCGTTTCCGCCCGCTGGCTGATCTCGACATATTTCTTGCCATTCTCCTCGAACTTGCGGACCACTTCGCCGTCGATGAAGATCACGTCGCCATCGGGATTGTGGCGGCGGATCTGGCACTTGGACTTGTGCAGGAAGCCGTCGTCGCCGATCCAGTTGGTGACCTGATGGGTCAGCCAGCTGCACCGCTCGGGGCCGTAATCATAGGCGCCGGGCGCCCCCACCTCGAGCGCGAACGCCTCGTCCCAATGCACCCGCTCGGGGCAGTCCGGCACGTTGAAGCGGTTCTTGATGCCGGTGCCGGGGTGCTTCTGCTGCATCTTCCACGCCAGCTTGTTGGCGCGGATGTAGAGGCCGCCCCAGCCCTGCGCGTAGCAGATGAAGCCCGTGACCGTCATCGGCCCCTTCATCATGCGCGGCAGCTGGTCGCCCTCCTGCACATCCTCCCAGTAGCGCGGGGTGGCGCCACGGATCTCTTCCTTCTCGTACAATTTGTACATTTCGGCGAGCTGCTCGTCGGTGAAGGGCTCCACCCGGCCGCGTGCCTCGGTATATTTGGTGCCACGCTCGCGCGCCTCGTCGCGATCGGTGCGGAACACCCAGCTCTCGGCCTCGCAGACCTTGTCGCCATGCTGGTTGAAGAAATCGACATGGTAGATCTGCTGGAACGAGCGGCCGGCGAAGCGGGTCTGATGCTCGATCAGATCCTTCAGATAGGCCTCGGTGCGGATCGTGTCGCCGCGCAGCACCGGCTTGTGCCACGTCCAGTCGGCGCCCGCCCACATGGCGTGGACGCCCGACAGGCCGCCGCAATAGCCCGAGATGATGCGGCTGGTGGTGAACAGGAAGCTCGGCAGCGCGACGAGCGTGCCGTACTTCGTGGTCGCGGCATATTCCGGGTCGTTCCACAGGGGATTATCGTCGCCGATGCCGTGGGCGTAATGGCGGATCGCGTCGCGGCTCGCCTCGTAATTCCACGGCTCGACGGTGTTGGTGATCTTCACGCCGATGCGCTGGCGCAGATCCTCCAGGCCCTCCTCGGTGATCTTGGGGAAGCGGTTGGTGGGCTTGTCTTCTGCCAATGTGGCCATGGTCTTCTCCTGATGGTCGGATGTCGGGATGGGTCGGGGGCCGGGCCGTCAGGCCGCCGCCGCTTCGGCCGCCTTGGCGGCCTCGCGATCGCGCAGCATCTTGCGATGCACCTTGCCGGCCGGGGTCTTGGGAAGTTCGCTGACGAACTCGACGATGCGCGGGAATTCGTGCTGCGCCAGTTTCTGGCGGGTGAAGTCCTGCAATTCCTTGATGAGCGCGTCGCTGCCCTCACGATCCGAAACGACGAAGGCCTTCACGACCTGGCCGCGCTTCTCGTCGGGCACGCCGATCACGCCGCATTCCAGCACCGCGTCATGCTTGAGCATGCTGTTCTCGATCTCGACCGCGCTCATCGTCCAGCCGGCGGAGATGATGACGTCGTCGGCGCGGCCGCAGTGGTAGAAATAGCCGTCCGCGTCGGTCCTGGCCCGGTCCTTGGTGGAGAGCCAGCCGCCGCCGCGCCACAGCATCAGCTCGCCGATCTCGCCGGCGTCGCAGACGCTGCCGTCGGGGCGCTGCACCTCCAGCTTCTGCCCCGGCACCGCCTTGCCGAGCGAGCCGGGTTTCACGGTGAAATCCTCGGCGCCAGGATAATTCACCAGCACTACGCCGATTTCGGTCGTGCCGTACATCGAGCAGACCGGCACCTTGAAATGCAGGTCGATCCAGTCGAGCGTGGCCGGGTCGATCGGCTCGCCGGTGTAGGAGAGCTTGCGGAAGTGAAAGGCGTAATCCGCCACTTTCCCGCTGTTCTTCATCATCCGGTAATGCGTCGCCGCCGCCGACATGTTGGTGACGCGATAGTCGTCCAGCGCCTTCATCAGCCGCACCGGATCGAAGCGTCCCGCGAAAGTGCCGGTCGTAACGCCCAGCCCCAGCGGCGCGAGCGTACCGTGCCACAGGCCATGGCCCCAGGCGGGCGAAGAGGGGCAGAAGAACTGGTCGCCGGGGCGGATGCCCGTGCCGTAAAGCGCGGCGAACATCAGCGTCACGAGCGCGCGGTGGCTATGCTTGACCGCCTCGGGCAATTCACGGGTCGTGCCCGACGTATATTGGAACACGGCGAGGTCGTTCGCCTTGGTTTTGGGCGTATAGGTCGAGGGGAAGCGGGCGATGTCGTCGAGCAGCCCGTCGTCCGCCACGATCACGCGCGGGCCGGGGGCGCCGCGCGCCAGGTCGGCCTTTTCGGAATTGGTGATGAGGATCGTCGGCTTGCAATCGTCGATCCGCAGCTTCAGCGCATCCGGCCCGAACAGGGTGAACAACGGCACCGAGATCGCGCCCGTCTGCATCGCCCCGAACAGGCAGACGTAGAAGGGCAGCGACGGCTCCAGCATGAAGGCGATGCGCTCGCCCGGCTGGATGCCCTCCGCATCGAGCCAGTGCGCGAAGCGGGCGGCACCGGTGGCGATCTCGTCGAAGCTCAATATCTCGTCGCGGCCGTCGGCATGGGCGATCCGCACCGCCGCCCGGCCCGACCCGTCGGCATGGCGGACGATACATTCATGGGCGATGTTCAGGTCTTCGCGGTCGCCGTCGAACAAATCCCATAGCGCCGCGGACGTCGCATGGCCTTGTGCATCGGCATAAGCCGTATAGTCGGTAAGCTGTGCCATCGATCCCACTGTCCTGTCGGGATGCGCCGGCCGGGAATGACTTCCCGACGGCCCCCGCCGTGTCGATCGATCGCTGACATGGGCTAATTTTGTTGTAAATATAGAATGCAGTTCTGTATATTGAACGCTGCGTCATATCGGGGAGGCGATGAATGAGCGATCCGCTACACTATGTTCCCCGGCCGGATCAGGAGCTTGCCAAGGCGGTAGAGGTCAGCAAGGCGCCCGCCATATCGCGCGCGGCGGCGGTGCTGCGGCTGCTCGGCAAGAGCGAGCAGCCGCTCGGCCTCCAGGCGATCGCGCGAGAACTGGGGCTGGTGCCCAGCACCTGCCTCTATGTGCTGCGCGCCCTCGTCGCCGAGGAATTCGTGGCGTTCGATCCCGATACCAAACGCTATGCGCTTCAGGCCGGGGTGCTGACGCTCGCGCGCCACTGGCTGCGCCGCGATCGCTTCAACGAACTGGCCCAGCCGATCCTCAACCGGATCAGCCGGCAGGTCGATGCCACGGTGATCGGCGTCCACATCGTCGGCATCGATCATATGATCATCGTCGCCACCTCGCAGGCGGGGAATAATTTCCAGCTGAGCGCGCAGGTCGGCAGCCGCTTCCCGGCGCTCATCAGCGCTACCGGCCGTTGCATCGCCGCCTTCGGCGATCATTCGGAAGCCGAGCTGGAGGCCAAATTCCGCACCCTGCGCTGGGATGACGGCCCGAGCTTCGAGACATGGCTGACGCAGGTGCGCGAAACCCGCGCGCAGGGCTTCGCGGTGGACGAGGGCGCCTATATCACCGGCGTCACCGTCGTCGCCGCGCCGGTGTGGAAGGTGCGCGGCCGGCTGAGCCATGCGCTCGTCGTGGCGGGCCTCACCAGCGCCGTCCGCCGCGCCGGGCTGGAGGCCGTGCAGCAGGAATTGCTGCGGTCCGCCACATGGCTGTCGCGCCAATTGTGCGGCGAGCAGGAATGATGTCGCCGGGGACCGGCCACCGGGCGGCCCCTGACGCGCACCATCCCCCGATAGAGCGGCCGCTCAGTCGAGCAGGCGCGGCCCGCCCATGCCCATATATTGCGCCAGGTTGCGGTGGAAGTTGGTGATCTTCTGTTCCTGATGCGGATTGGGCAGGGTGCCGCGGAAGCCGCGCGACTTCATGCCCTTCTGCACCCATTCCATATTGGCGAAGTCCTGCGCCAGCACCGATCCCCATTTCTCGGCGGTCGCCTCGGCATGGACCCATTCGGTCCTGGGCACCTCGCCTTCGGGGAAACGCTCGATCGCATAGCTCTCGAAAATGCATTTGTCGGGATCGTCGCCATAGGGCCGCGCGCGGTAGCACAGCGCGAAGGTGGCACCCTGCAACAGCGACATATTGGGGAACACATGCCAGGCGAGGCCCGCCTCGGCCATGTTCTCCGCGCTGATCTCGGGCCAGATCACGCCGCGCTTGGCGTCGTCCGCCTTGGCCGAAGCCAGCCAATGCTTGACCACGTCGCCAGGTGACGTGCCCTCGGGCAATTCGTCCACCAGCCGGCTGGCGGCGTTGACGAGCGTCTCGGTCGAGGCGGCGTAATTGACGGTCGTGTAATTCTCGCGCGCCAGTTCGTAGGTCGACACGCGCGGATCGCCGCCCAGCCCGGCGCGGGTGACGGTGCTGCTCTGGCTCATCTTCATGCTGGCGTCGCGCTCGTCGAAACCGCTGACGCCGTGCAGGCCATAGGATTTGCTGTAGGCGTAGAATTGCCCGTATTTCAGCAGTTGCGAGTGCGTGCCGGAGACGTGGTACGGCTCCATGAACGCCTCCAGCGCCGTCTTCCAATTGGCCGGATAGATGACCCACTGGCGCCATTTGTAGCGCATCTTCTCGAACTGGAAGGCATCGAGGATGCTGGCGGCGGGCTCGAGAAACTCGCGCAGCGGCACGCAATTGGGGTCCATGTTGATGAACACCCAGCCGCCCCAATGATCGACCTGCACTTCGGACAGGCCGGTGCGCCCCTCGGTCAGCGCGCCCTTCCAGTCCTGCGGATCGAGGATGTAGACGTTCTTGCCCTCCAGATCGAAGGCCCAGCCGTGGAAGCCGCAGACGAAGCGCCGCTTCGTACCGCACGCGCCATTCTGCTCGCATGGCGTATCGATCAGGCGCCGGCCGCGATGCGGGCAGACGTTGTGGAACGCCTTGATCTCGTCGGGCGCGCTGCGGACGACGATGATCGAATCGTCGCCGATCTCATAGGTGATGAAATTGCCGACCTCGGGGATTTCCTCCAGCCGGCACGCCATCTGCCAGACCTTCGGCCACAGCAGCTTCTTCTCGGCCTCGGCATAGTCCTTCGAGAGGAAGGCCTCGGTCGGGTAGGTCAGCGGCTTGGCGAGATCCTCCTCGGAGGCGACCGGGGCACCGACCTCGAGACTGAAGGGCTTGTTCATGAGATTCTCCTGGGTCCGCTCATCGCCGCGACGGAACGATTTGACCCGGCCTGTATCATTCCGCGCCGAGTCGATGCCATGGTCTTTGATGTTTGATGCATTATTTTCACTCAGGCCACGCTTTCCGGCTCGGCCGCGTCGTTGGCCGCCACCGGCGGCGTGAGTTCGAGGCCGGCCATGCTGCCCTCGTCGCGCCATTCCTGAAGCAGCGTGTCGAAGGCGTAGAAGCCGGGGCCATAGGGCTCGCCGAAGATGAACTTCAGTTTCTTGCGCCGCTCTTCGTCGGCCCCTGCGCCGCCGCCTTCGCCGTTCCAATAGCCGGGGGTACATTCCAGCAGGAAATCGCTGATATCGACCGCCGTCTCGTGGATGGTGCGGACCCAGCCCTCCTGCGCCTCGCGCGTCGGCTCGATCACGGCGGCGCCCCGCGCCAGCGCCTCCTTCACGATCCAGGCGATATGGCTGACCTGCTGGTCGTACATCGCGGTGATGTTGCCGCCGGCGCCCGCCTGGGTGAAGCCGGTGTAGAAATGGTTGGGGAAGCCGTGGCTGGTCATGCCGTGGAAGGTTTTCAGCCCGTCACGCCAATGATCGTACAGCGACAGGCCGTCGCGCCCGGCATAGGGCTCGATCCCCAGCCGCCGGTCGAGCTTGGTCGTCACCTCGAAGCCGCTGGCGTAGATGATGCAATCGACCTCATATTCGACGCCGTTGGCGACGATGCCCTTCTCGGTGATCCGCTCGACACCCTGGCAGTCGGACACATCGATCAGCTTTACGTTCGGCAGATTGAACGTCTCGAGATAGGTGTCGTTCGAGCAGGGTCGCTTGCAGCCCATCCGGTAATAAGGCTTGAGCGATTCCGCCGTCGCCGGATCGGTGACGATGCTGGCGATGCGGCGGCGCAACCGCTCCATCACGCGATAATCCTCCTCCTCGCGCATCGCCAGGATCTGCTCGAGCGGCAATTCCTCGCCGATCGCTTCCAGCCGGGTCGCCATGTTGCGATTGATCTCGGTCCAGAAGTCGCAGATCGCATCCTCCGCCACCTTGCCGGGCGGCAGGAATTCGAAGCTCCACTGGTGGAAGTTGCGCTGCCGCTCCTGCTGCCAGCCCGGCCCCAGATTGGCCGCCCAATCGGGATCGGTCGGCACGTTGCCGCGCCGGTCGACCGACGAGGGCGTGCGCTGGAAGACGAGCAGTTTCTTGGCATATTTGCCCACGAACGGCACGATCTGGATCGCGCTGGCGCCAGTGCCGATCACCGCCACCCTTTTGTCGGCGAGCTTGTCGAGCGTGGGATCCTCCCAGCTGCCGCCGGTATAATCATAGTCCCACCGCGCGCTGTGGAAGCTGTGGCCCTTGAAATCGGTGATGCCGGGGATGCCGGGCAGCTTCGGCTTGTTGGTGCTGCCCACGCACATGATGACGAAGCGGGCGCGGACGTCGTCGCCATGGTTGGTGCCGATCCGCCAGCGCTGGAGCCCGTCGTCCCACTGCATCGAACTGACCGACGTGCCGAACAGGGTATTGCCGTAGAGATCGAAATGCGTGCCGATCCGGCGGCAATGCTCCTGAATTTCGGTGCCGTCCGAAAAGCGCGACTTGGGGACGTAGCCGACCTCTTCGAGCAGCGGGAAATAGCAGTAGGATTCGTTGTCGCACTGGATGCCGGGATAGCGGTTCCAATACCACACGCCGCCGAAATCGCCGGCGGCGTCGATGATGCGGAAATCGGTGACGCCCTGCTGCTTGAGGCGGACGCCCGCCATCAGCCCGGAAAAGCCGCCGCCGATGATGGCCACGTCGATCTCCGGCGCGATCGGCTCGCGCGCCTGCGGCGGGGTGTGCGGATCGACCTCGGCGAATTCCTTCAGCCCATCGGCCGCCTTGGCATATTGATCGCCGCCCTCGGGGCGCAGCCGCTTGTCGCGCTCCTGCCGATAGCGCGCGCGCAGCGCCGGAATGTCGATGTCATCCGGGGTCTGGCTGGGGCCGCATGTCACGATCGTCTGCATTCGCCTGATTCCTCATCCGCTTTTCGGGTCAGCATGCCGCTCGCTGAACTTACAATCAACACTGTCGTTGATTAAGCGACGCCGCCACCCGCGCGGATGCACCACGATTGCTCTGCCCTCCCGCCGCGCATCGCAAGAGCCGGGCCCTACTTTTCGCCCGGGCGATGAAGCGCGTGGCCGCGCAGACCCCCTCCATGATCCGTGCCATAGGCTCGATCCAACACGGCCCGATCGTGCGAGCGCCCGGGCCGTACCTTATGCGGTCCCGGGAGAGACTATGCGCGAGTATCTCAAATTCTACATCGACGGCGCCTGGGTCGATCCCATCACGCCCAGATCGGCCGATGTCATCAACCCCGCCACCGAGGCGGTCGCCGGGCAGATTTCACTGGGCTCGGCCGCCGATGTCGATCTGGCCGTGACCGCCGCGCGGCGCGCCTTCGCCGGCTGGTCGATCACCAGCCGCGAGGAACGGCTCGACATCCTCCAGGCGATCCAGGCCGAATATGCCCGCCGCCAGAGCGAGATCGCCGATGCCATCATCGAGGAGATGGGCGCCCCGGCCTCGCTCGCCCACGGCTTCCACGTCGGGCTCGGCGCCGGCCATCTCCAGACCGCGATCGAGGTGCTGAAGGACTTTCCGTTCGAGGAGGTGCGCGGCCCCACCCTGATCCGCCGCGAGCCGATCGGCGTGTGCGCGCTCATCACGCCGTGGAACTGGCCGATGAACCAGACCTGCGTGAAGATCTTCCCGGCGCTCGCCGCCGGCTGCACGATGATCCTGAAGCCGCCGCAACTGGCCCCCTTCTCGGCCCAGATCCTCGCCGAGATCCTCCACACGGCGGGCGTGCCGGCCGGCGTGTTCAACATGGTGCAGGGTTCCGGCAGCGTGATCGGCACGGCGCTGTCGACCCATCAGGACGTCGACATGGTGTCCTTCACCGGCTCCGAAGGCGTCGGCGTCCAGATTTCCAAGGACGCGGCCGATACGGTCAAGCGGGTCGGGCTGGAACTGGGCGGCAAGAGCGCCGTCATCGTGCTCGACGATGCCGCGCTGGCCGAGAATGTCTCGGGCGCGACCGCCGGGATGATGGGCAATTCGGGCCAGACGTGCAGCGCCGGTTCGCGCCTGCTGGTGCCCGCCGCGCGCATGGAGGAGGCCATCGCCGCCGCCCGCGCCGCCGCCGACGGGGTCACGGTGGGCGATCCCAAGGGCAATGTCGCGATGGGCCCGGTCGTCTCCAAGGCGCAGTACAACATCATCCAGGACTATATCCGGAAGGGCCTCGACGAAGGCGCGCAACTCGTGGCGGGTGGGCTCGGCCGGCCCGACGGGATCGACAAGGGCTGGTTCGTGAAGCCGACCGTGTTCGTCACCACCAACGATACGGTGATCGGGCGGGAGGAGATTTTCGGGCCGGTCTTGGTCATCATCGGCTACGACGATGTCGATCACGCCATCGCCATCGCCAACGACAGCAATTTCGGCCTCGCCGGCTATGTGAACGGGCTCGATACCGAACTGGTCCATTCAGTCGCGCGGCGGATGCGGACCGGCTGGGTCAGCATGAACGGCGGCTTCGATTTCCACGCGCCCTTCGGCGGCTACAAACGATCGGGCAACGGCCGCGAATGGGGCGAGTTCGGCTTCCACGAATATCTCGAGGTCAAGTCGATGCTCGGTTACGCCGCCTGAGCGGTTGCCGCGCCGGCGCTGACGGTCGATACTGGAGACGACCGTCAGGGCCGGGGCGTACCATGTGATGCAGATACTTCCCCTCACGCAGATCGGCGAAGTCGGGCCCGGCGATGACCTCGCCGCGCTGATGATCGCCGCGCTCGACGCCGAAGGCATCGTGCCCGCCGCCGGCGACGTCCTCGTCGTGACGCAGAAAATCGTCTCCAAGGCGGAGGGCCGTGCGGTCGATCTCGCCACGATCCTGCCGGGCGCGCGCGCGATCGAGCTGGCGGCGATCACCCGCAAGCATCCGCCGCTGATCGAACTGGTGCTGCGCGAATCCACCGATGTGCTGCGCGCCGTGCCGCACGTCCTCATCACCCGCCACCGCACCGGCCATGTCATGGCCAATGCCGGTATCGACCGGTCGAACATCGGCCCCGACGGCGCCGATCTCGCGCTGCTGCTGCCGGAGGACGCCGACGTCTCCGCCGAGGCGCTGGGCGCGCGCCTGTCGGATCATTATGGCTGCCCGATCGCGATCGTCGTGTCCGACAGTTTCGGCCGGCCGTGGCGCTACGGTGTGGTCAATGTCGCGATCGGGGCGAGCGGCCTGCCGGCCTTGCTCGACCGGCGTGGTCTGCCCGATCGCGACGGACGCCCGCTGGAGGTGACGCAGATCGCGGTGGGCGACATGATCGCCACCGCCGCCGGCCTCGTGATGGGCGAGGGCGGCGAGGGCATCCCCGCCGCCGTCGTCCGGGGCTATAGCTGGTCCGCACCCGCCCGCCCGGCCGCCGCGCTGGTCCGCGCGCTCGCAGAGGATCTGTTCCGATGAGCAAGGTCGTGCTGCTGACCGGCGGCGTGGGCGGCGCCAAGCTGGCGCTCGGGCTGGAGGCGGTGCTGGACCCCGCCGACCTGACTTCGATCGTCAACACCGGCGACGATTTCGTCCACCTCGGCCTCGCGATCTCGCCCGATATCGACACATTGGCCTACACCCTCTCGGGCAAGGCGAGCGTCGCCAACGGCTGGGGCCGCGAGGACGAAAGCTGGGCGTTCATGGCCACCCTGCGCGAGCTGGGCGGCGAGGACTGGTTCCTGCTCGGTGACCGCGATCTCGCGCTCCACACCATCCGCACCGGGGCGCTCAAGCGCGGCGAAAGCCTCAGCGCGATCACCGCGCGCCTCGCTAGGGCGCTCGGCGTGCGATCGGCGATCGTGCCGATGAGCGACCACATCGTGTCGACCTTCGTCGATACCGACGAGGGGCCGCTCGCCTTCCAACGCTATTTCGTCGAGCGGCGCTGCGCCCCCGCCGTCCACGCCATCCGCTTCGAGGGGGCAGCCGCCGCGCGCCCGGCCCCGGCGGCGCTGGCCGCGCTGGCCGATCCGTCGCTGCGCGCTATCCTGATCGCGCCCTCCAACCCCTTCCTCAGCGTCGATCCGATCCTCGCCGTGCCGGGCTTCGCCAAGGCGCTGCGCGCGGCCAAGGCCCCGATCGTCGCCGTCTCCCCGCTGGTCGATGGCAAGGCGGTGAAGGGGCCGACGTCCAAGCTGATGGCCGAACTGGCCATCGCCGCCAGCCATGCCAGCATCGCAGCCCATTATGACGGCATCATCGATGGCCTGCTGATCGACCGGCCCGACGCCGGCGCGCCGCTGTCGATCGCCTTCGCCGAAACCGACACGATGATGGTGAGCGCCGCCGACAAGGCGCGCGTCGCCCGCGCCGCGCTCGCGCTGGCCGACAGCCTGGCATGAGCTGGCAGGTCGTCATCCCGCTCAAGCGCGCCGGCGATCGCAAGCAGCGGCTGGCGCCACATTTCTCGCCCGCCGCGCGCCACGCATTGAGCGAGGCGCTGTTCGATCATGTCGTGGATACCGTCGCGCGGGTCGGCCGGATCGGCGGCGTGCATGTTTTGTCGCCGGGCGCGCCGACGCGGCCCTCGCTCGGCTGGCTGTGCGACGGGGGACGCGGGCTGAACCCCGAACTGGCCGCCGCCTGCGTGCTGCTGGCACCGGCCGACATCCTGATCCTCCACGCCGATCTGCCGCTGCTCGCCCCCGCCGATCTCGAGGCGCTGATCGACGCTGGCGTGCGCCATGGCTGCGCCATCGCGCCCGACCGGCACGGTGCCGGCACCAACGCCATCGCGCTTACCGCCGGCCGCACTCTGCCGTTCCGCTTCGGGCCAGGCAGCCTGCGCCGCCATCTCGCCGCCGCCGACGGCCGGGCCGAACGGGTCGAGCGGCCGGGCCTCGCGCTCGATTGCGACACGCCCGACGATATCGCGGTCGCCGCCCGGTCGGGCTTCCGCTGGCCGATCGCGGCCGATACCCACCGCGCCGCCTGAGCGGTTGCAACCCGCCGTGGCCGGTGCGAAAGCCCCTGCCGATGGCCCGCACCGCCCCTGACATCGCGCCGGACGCCCCACCCCGCCCGAGGGGCCGCCCGCCGCTGTCCGAAGCCGATGTCGCCGCGCGCCGGACCCGCATCGTCGAGGCGGCCTTCCACCTGTTTTTCACGGAAGGCTTCACCGAGACGACGCTGGAGGCGGTCGGCAAGGTCGCCGGCGTCACCAAGCGGACCATCTACGAACTGATCGGCGACAAGACCGCCCTGTTCACCGCCGCCTGTGACACCCTGTGCACGCGCGGCCCGACCTTTTCCTTCGATATTCCGGTCAAGGGCAGGGCGTTGCGCGATGTCCTCGCCCACATGGCCCAGCAACTTCTCGATCATTCGCTGCGGCCGGACGTCATCGCCATTCAGCGCGCGGTGACGACGGAAAGCACCCGTTGCCCCGAGATGGTCGGCACGGCGATGGCATCCGGCAAGACCATCCTGTTCACCGCCATCGCGGAAATCTTCACCGAGCTTGTCGCCGAGCGGATGATATCGCCGCTCGACTGCGCCCGGGCGGCGGCGGTTTTCTACGACGTGGCGGTCGGCGCCCGCGGTTTCCGATCGGCCATGGGCCATCCGGCGGAGATCATTTTACCTGAAGAGATCGATATCCGCCTGGATATGTTCATTTACGGGTTTCTCGATCGCGCCGCTTGCGATCCGCGTCTTTCCGAAACCTTCGCGCCATAAGGTCGCGCCCAAGTAAAACATCGACAGGTCGATATGCTGCGGTTGACAGCTTTCGGCGCCGCTGATTATTTCTCCCCGCCGGTTCAAAAAATATGGCCCTGATCGGGGAGGTGGGAAACAGGCGGAGATCACGGCCCGGCCAGCTGACGCAAAGGCAGGGTGCCCGGCATGGGCGCCAGCATCTTTCCTGATTTGACGCCATCACGCGGGGGCCTTGCCGCCGCCGATCATCGCACGCACCGGGGCCATAAGGCTCCGGATTCCTTCGTGCGCCTTGAAATAAAGACAAATAAAACGGGGAGAAGAGCATGAACAGGATCATCCGGACGACGTGTATCCACCTTCTGGGCGGCACCGCGCTGCTGGGCGCGATGCCCGTGCTGGCGCAGACCGCGCCGCCGGCCACGCCCGCGGCCCCTGCCGCGCAGGCCGGCCTCGACGAGATCGTCGTCACCGCGCAGCGCCGCGCCGAAAATCTCCAGAAAGTGCCGATCGCGGTGACCGCCGTGACCGCCAACTCGCTCAAGAATTCGGGCGTCAACGCCACCGCCGATCTGCCGCAGCTGGTGCCCAGCGTGCAGGTCACCCGCTCCGGTCCATCCGGCCTGTTCTTCATCCGTGGCGTCGGCACCACCAACGCCGCCGCCGGCGAGGAGGGCGCCAATGCCATCTACATCGATGGCGTGTATCTGGGTGATCTCAGCCAGACCTTCAACAATTTCAACAATATCGAGCGGGTCGAGGTGCTGAAGGGGCCGCAGGGCACGCTCTTCGGCCGCAACGCCACCGGCGGCCTGATCCACATCATCACGCGCGAGCCCGGCAGGGATCTGGTGATCGACGGGCAGGCCGGCTACGCCAATTACGATACGGTCAGCAGCCAACTCTACGTCGGTGGCCCGATCAGCGACAAGATCAGCGCCGATGTCGCCACCACCTACTCGCATCAGGGCAAGGGCTGGGGCCGCAACCTCACGCTGAACCGCGAGAACAAGAAGGGCGAATATGGCGGCATCCGCTCCAAGATCGTCGCCCGGCCGACCGACGACATCAAGATCGTCCTCGGCGGCGATTATTACAAGAACAAGGACAATCTCGGCCTCGCCTTCCGGCTGGCCGACGGGCAACTCGGCACCGGCGGCAATGTCGGCCCGACCGGCCATCGCGGGCATGACACGACCGCCAATTTTCCGGCGCTCACCCGCCTGAAACTGTGGGGGCTGAACGGAACGGTCGAGGGCGATCTCGGCTTTGCCACGCTCACCAGCATCACCGGCCTGCGCCGCACCCGCAACAAGAGCGCGTTCGACGTCGATGGCGGGCCGATCAACCTCATCAACATCAGCTATGTCGCCCATGCCCGCACCTTTCAGGAGGAATTGCGGCTGGCCTCGCACAGCGGCGGCCCGCTGACGTGGCAGGTCGGCGGCTTCTACCTGAAGTCGAAGGCGACGACCGACCAGAACCAGAACGGCCTGGCCTTCGCGCCGACCCTGTCGGGCACGCAGATCGTCTCGTCGCTGGCGACCCGCTCGCTGGCCGCCTTCGCCGAGGCGACCTACGAGATCACGCCCACCACCAAGCTGACCGGCGGCATCCGCTATACCGACGACAAGCGCGATTTCGACGGCAACCAGACGCCGATCCTCGCCAGCGGCACGCGGCTGGCGACCACGACGGTCATCTCCACGCTGAAATATAGCGAGGTCACCTATCGGGCCGCGCTCCGGCAGGAGATCACGCCCGACATCAGCATCTACGGATCGGTCAACAAGGGGTTCAAGGCGGGCGCCTACAGCCTCCAGAGCCCGACATCGCCCTCGGTGAACCCGCAATATATCATGGCCTATGAGGCGGGCCTGAAGACCGAATTCTTCAACCGCCGGCTGCGCGTGAATATCGCGGCCTACCATTATGACATCGACGATTATCAGATCCGCTCGGCCGCGACCGCGACGCCCGGCACGCAGGTGCTGCTCAACGCGGCGACGGTGAAGGTGGACGGCTTCGACCTGGAATATGAGGCCCGGCCGACGCAGCGACTGCGCTTCTTCGGCGGCTTCACCGCGCTGAAATCCAAGTTCGACCAGTTCGGCGGGCCCAACGCGCAATTCCAGGCGCCGATCGTCTACCCCAGCCCCGCGACCTGCCCGGTGGCGTTGCGCGGCACCGAGAATCCCGGCGTTCTCGGCGCCGGTCCTCGCACCGGCGGCTACACCATCTGCCTGGGCGACGTGTCGGGCAATTACACGCCGCTCGCACCGAAATTCACCGGCAGCGCCGGCACCAGCTACACCCTGCCGGTGGGCTCGGGCGAAATCCGTTTCTCGGGCCTGTTCAGCTACAACAGCGGCTATTATTTCGACCCGGACAATGTGCGCCACCAGCGCAGCTTCACCCTGCTCAACGGATCGGTCGAATATCGCCCGACCCAACGGATCGGCGTGGAAGTCTTCGCCAGGAATATCGGCAAGACCAGATATCGCGTTCAGGATCTGACGACCGCGACCGGCACCACCTCGGCGTTCGGCGCGCCGCTCACCTACGGCGTGAATCTGAAGTTCAAATATTGATGCGCGTGTCGGAAGCGCCGAGGGGCTCATTTTGGGATGGGGCCTTGGCGCTGCCGGATTGCTGCTGACCTCCTTGCGACCGTTACTGTCGTGTCGCCAATGCCTTGTCTTCGCGACGGCAGGTCGAGTCGCGAGGGATGGCAATGAACGCACTGAGTGTCGATGCGGTGGGGCGGCTGCGCAAGGCGATGGAGCTGTGCGCCTCGGTCGAGCGCGAGCTGGCGCCGGTGCTGCGGGGCGATCCGCCGCCCGCCGATCCGGTCGATCTCGCGCGGCGGGCGTTGCGGCTGCGGCGGCGGCGCGAGCGGCTGTTCGGGGCGGGGCTCTTTTCCGATCCGGCGTGGGACATATTGCTCGACCTGCTGGTGGCGGGCGCCGAGCAGCGCGCCATTTCGGTCAGCAGCGCGTGCCTCGCCGGGGCGGGGCCGGCCACCACCGGGCTGCGCCATCTGGGGATGCTGGAGCGGCGCGGGCTGGTCGAGCGGGTGCGGGCGCCGGGCAAGAGTCGGCGGGTGCATGTGCGGCTGACCGCGCGGGCGGTGGCGGAATTGTCGACGCTGCTGCTGGCGGCGTGAGGCTTTACTTGAAGCGCCCGATCTTGCCCGATCCCTCGGCGGCGGGCTGGTCGGCCTTGGGGGCCTCGAAGCGGGTCCAGCCGCCGGCACCGAGGCGCTCGATCGGCTGGAAGCGGACTTTATATTGCATCCGCGCCGACCCCTCGACCCAATAGCCGAGATAGACGTAGGGCAGCTTGGCGGCCGCCGCGCGCAGGATATGATCGATGATGATGAAGGTGCCGAGCCCGTGGCGCCCGCCCTCGTCGGGCTCGAAGAAGCTGTAGACCATCGACAGGCCATCGGCCTGCTGGTCGGTCAGGCAGGCGCCGACCAGGCGGCCGGGGCGGTCGCCTTCGGCCGGCTCGCGATATTCGACGACATAGGTGTTGACCGGCGTGCGCTCGATCATGTCGGCGAAGTCGATCTCGTCCATCTCGGCCATGCCGCCGCCGGGATGGCGCGAGGCGAGATAGCGGCGCAGCAGCGCGAATTGCTCCTCGGTCGTCCACGGCTTGCAGGCGGTGACGACGAGATCGCTATGGCGGCGCAGGAGTTTGCGCTGGGTCGCGTTGGGCGCGAATTCGCCGGCGACGACGCGGACGGAAACGCACGCCTGGCAATCGAGGCAGGAGGGGCGATAGGCGACCGACTGGCTGCGGCGGAAACCGATTCGGCCGAGCGCGTCGTTCAGCTCGCCGGCGTGCTGGCCGGAGAGTTCGGTAAAGACTTTGCGCTCTGTCCTGCCCGGCAGATAGGGGCAGGGTGACGGAGTCGTCACGAAGAAGCGCGGGAAACGGAATTGCGCAGTCACCGCCGATGCCCCTCACCCGGTATGCTGCGGTTATGATCGCCCATGGCGGACATGAAAAGGGCGGTAACCATCAAAAGAAGGTTAACCGCCCCTGAAAAAATGATTTCGTGGCCTTTCCGCCGATCCGAAATGCCTGAACGTGCGATCGTTTCGGCGCGGATCAGGCGAGTTCGACCGGCGTGACCTCATAGCCCGCCTCGGTCAGCGCCTCGACCAGCCGATCGAGGTGCGCCCGATCCCGAGTCTCGCATTCGATATCGGTGATGAGGCCCTTGGCGGGCAGGGTGGTGAACACGCGCTGGTGATAGATTTCGATGATGTTGACCTGCTGCTCGTCGAACACTCGCGCCACGTTGAACAGCGCGCCGGGCCGGTCCTTCAGGCGCAGACGGAGCCGCGCGAGGCGGCCCGAGCGGGCGAGATCGCGCAGCAGCACGTTGGCGAGCAGGCGCGTATCGATATTGCCGCCGCACAGCACGATGCCGACGGTCTTGCCGGCGAATCGCTCAGGGTGCGCCAGCAGCGCGGCGAGGCCGGCGGCGCCGGCGCCCTCCACCACGGTCTTTTCGATCTGGAGGAGCAGCGCCACGGCGCGCTCCAGCTCGCGCTCGGCGACGAGGACGATGTCGTCGACCAGCTGGCCGACGATGGCGCTGGTGATCTCTCCCGGCTCCTTCACCGAGATACCCTCGGCCAGCGAATCGCCGCCCGACGGCAGATCGAGCTGCTTGATGCGCGCGTACATCGACGGATAAAGTTCGGCCTGCACGCCGACGACCTCGATCGGCTTTTCCTGCGCCTTGGCGACGACCGAGCAGCCCGAGATCAGCCCGCCCCCGCCGATCGGCACCACCAGAGTATCGATGTCGGGCGCGTCGGCCAGCATCTCCACCGCGAGCGTGCCCTGGCCGGCGATGATGTGCGGATGATCGAACGGCGGCACGAAGGTCAGCCCCTCCTGGGCGGCCAGCGCATAGGCATAGGTCTGCGCCTCGTCGAACGTCTCGCCGTGCAGGATCACGCGGGCGCGGTGGCCCTCGGTCTGCTGCACCTTCACCGTGGGGGTGGGGCGCGGCATCACGATCGTCACCGGCACGCCCAGCCGCGCGCCATGATAAGCGAGACCCTGCGCATGATTGCCGGCCGATGCCGCGATCACCCCGCGCGAGAGCTTCTCCGATCCGAGCTGGAGCAGGGTGTTGAGCGCGCCGCGTTCCTTGTAGGCGGCGGTGAACTGAAGATTCTCGAACTTGAGATAGACGGTGGCGCCGGTCAGCTCCGACAGTGTCTTGGAAATGAGCGTCGGCGTCCGCACGATCGAGCCCGCGATACGCTGTTGCGCCGCATAGACGTCGTCGATGGTGACGGGGACGGCGGTGCCGGCCGGTTCGCTGGTCTTGAGAAGGGTAGCCATGTCGCGGCGCTCCTACTCCAAACGCCGGGGGCTTTGAACCCCAATGGAAAAGCCGGTACGCCCGCGTGATGGTCATTCCCAGATTCCTCGCCGCGCTGGCCGCCCTCTCGCTCACGGCCGCGCCCGCCGTCGCCCGCCGCAAGGCGCCCGAAGCGGCGCCGATCCCGCCCTCGGCCGGCGGGCTGGTCGATAACGTCAACGGCTTTTCGATCGGGAAGGACGGGCGCTTCGTGCGCTTCACCGGCCTGCTGATGAAGGACGGCAAGGTCGTAAAGCTGCTGCGCGAGGGCGAGGCGCGGCCCGAGCGGCTCGATTTCCGGCTCGACGGACAGCACCGCACCATGCTGCCCGGCCTGTTCGACGCGCATGGCCATGTGCTGGGGCTGGGCTTCGCGCTGCTCCAGCTCGACCTGTCGGGCACGACATCGCTGGAGGCGGCGCAGGCCGCGCTCGGCCGCTATGCCGCCGAACATGCACGGCCCGTATGGATCGAAGGCGGCGGCTGGAACCAGGAGAAATGGGGCCTCGGCCGCTTCCCCACCGCCGCCGATCTCGATCGGGTGGTGCCCGATCGGCCGGTCGCGCTCAGCCGGGTCGATGGCCATGCGGTCCTCGCCAACAGTGCGGCGATGAAGGAAGCGGGCATCACCGCCGCTACCAAGGATCCCGCCGGCGGCCGGATCGAGCGCGATGCGAAGGGCAATCCCACCGGGCTGTTCGTCGATTCGGCGCAGGCCCTGCTGCAAAAGGCGATCCCCCAGCCGCTACCGCGCGAGCGCGACGAGGCGCTGGCCAAGGCGCAGGAGGCTTTGCTCTCGGTCGGCGTGACCGCCACCGCCGACATGGGCACGGCGGCCGAGGATTGGAACACGATGCGCCGCGCGGGCGATGCCGGCCGGCTGCGGGTGCGGATTTCCAGTTATGCGCTGGGGATCGAACCGATGCTGTCGATCGCCGGCACCGGGCCGACGCAATGGCTGTACGACGGGCGGCTCAGGATGATCGGCGTCAAGCTGTTCGCCGATGGTGCGCTGGGATCGCGCGGGGCTTTCCTGAAGGCGCCCTATAGCGACAAGCCCGGTGCCACCGGCCTGCAATTCCTCGACGACGCCAAGCTCCGTAATCTGATGAGCCGCGCGGCGATGGATCATTTCCAGGTGGCGGTCCACGCCATCGGCGACGGCGCCAATGCGCAATTGCTGGGCGCGATCGAGGAACTGAGCGACACCTACGAGGGCGACCGGCGCTGGCGGATCGAACATGCCCAGATCGTCGATCCGGCCGATCTGCCGCGCTTCGCGAAGAACGGCATCATCGCCTCGATGCAGCCGACCCACGAGACGAGCGACTGGCGCATGGCCGAGGCGCGGCTGGGCGCGAACCGTTTGGGCGGCGCCTATGCCTGGGGATCGATGCTGAAAAGCGGCGTGCCGCTGGCGTTCGGATCGGATTATCCGGTCGAGAGCCCCAATCCCTTCCCCGGCCTCGCCGCCGCGATCAGCCGCGAGGATGCCGAGGGTCAGCCTCCCGGCGGCTGGCACCCGGAAGAGAAGGTCTCGCTGGAACAGGCGCTGGCCGCCTTCACCACCGGCGCCGCCTTCGCCGCCTTCGCGGAGGATCGGCTGGGCAGCCTCGAACCCGGCCACATGGCCGATTTCATCCTGATCGATCGCGATCCGACGCAGGTGACCCCGGCGCAATTGCGCGAGACGAAGGTGCAGGAAACGTGGATCGGCGGCGTACGCGCCTGGGTCCGCAAATGATCGCCGGCGCGGCGCCAGCCTCCCCGCTGGTGCGCGGCGCGGCGGCGGTGGTGGCGGTCGCCGCGTGGGCGGGGCTCGGCCTGCGGCTCGACGTGAGCTGGGCGGCGACGGGCGACCTGTCGTGGGCGATCTGGGGGATGCTGCGCTTCTTCACGATCATCGCCAATCTGTTCGTGGCGATCCTGTTCAGCGGCATCGCGCTTGGCCGGCCACGCTGGAGCCATCCCTCGCTGCTGGGCGCGGTGACGCTGTCGATCCTGCTGGTCGGCATCGTCTTCGCCGCGCTGCTGAGCGGCCTCAAGATCCTCGCCGGCACCGCGCTGGTGGCCGATGTGGTGATGCACAAGGTGGTGCCGGTGCTGGTGCCGATCTACTGGCTGGCCTTCGCCCCCAAGGGCCGGCTGATCGCCTGGGATCCGGTGCGCTGGGCGACCGTGCCGCTGTTCTATTTCGTTTACGTCCTCGCGCGGGCGCGGATCGACGGCAAATATCCCTATTTCTTCTTCAACGTGGAGCGGATCGGCTGGGGCGGGGTGATGGCCTATGCGCTGGCGATGGCGGCGGGGTTTTTGCTCGTCGGCTTCGCGCTGGTGTGGCTGGATCGGCGATTGGGGCGCGGGGTTTCGCTTCAATGATGGGCCTCTAATGCATACCTTCATCCTGCTGCTGCTAGCTCTGCTGACGTGCAACGCGATCTATTGCGGCCAACATGTCATGGCAGCCTGGAGGCAGTCGCGAAGCGGCCAAGTCGCATGGGGTTTCTTGGCGCTGTTGGGTGCAATGATGGCCTTGGTGGCAACGGTCTGGGCGATGCTCGCCAGTTTGGCTCACTTTTAAGCGAGGGACCGCTCCCCACCATTGCCGGTCGCAGCCGCTCCCGACATCGGACAGACTGCTAACGCCCCATTTGCGGACATTGAGGCTGCGCGTGGTATGAGCGTGCGATGATCCTGAAACCACAAAAGAAAGCGTGGCTTCCCCTCCTCATTGTCGGCGTTCCTATTGGCGCGTTCGGTGCTGCTGTATTGGTGCAAGGTGGTCTGTTGACCGGCGTTGCCGCGATTGGCTTGGCGATCATGATTGTCGCCTATAACGGCACCATACGATTGGCCCTCACAGAAAGGCAGGTCCGTTTCAAGCGGTTTGGCCTGACAGTTTGGTCCGCACCCGCACGAGGGATGACCGTTGAGAGCGGCCGAGGTGGCGATCTCGGAGCTCAATCCGCATGGGTATTCGTCTTGCACTCGAAGCAAGTCGGACATGTGCTTCGCGGATGGTTTGCAGACGCTGACATCGCGGCGCTTAAAGCGGCAATGGCGAACCACCGCTAACCACCTAATCTCGGCCGTTCCACGCGGGACCCATTTGCCAATCAATCCCCGTCCAGCGCGTCATAGGGCAGGCTCGGCCTGCCCTCCGGCGCCGTCTCGGCCTGCGCCAATATCTGCGCCGCAGCCTTGCCCGCCGGCCCGTCCTTGTCGAGCTTCACCGCCTGCTCCCACGCCACCTTCGCGGCATCGGTTCGGCCCAGGGTCGCGGCGATGTTGCCCGCTTCATAGGCGACCGATCCATCGTCCGGCGACAGTTCGAGCGCCTTGGCGATGTCCCGTTCGGCGCGCGGCATGTCGAGCTGGCGGCGGGCGAGGGTGGCCGAGAGCAGCCACACGAACGGATCCTGCGGCACCAGCTTGATCGCCTCGTCCAGATCGGTGCGGGCGGCGGGCCAGTCCTTGATGGCGGCATCGGCGCGGGCGCGGTCGAGATAGGCTTCGCCGCGCATCTGGCCGGAGAGGACCGGCAGCAGCAACGCGCGATCGAGCTGGCCGCGCGCCTTCACCGCGTCGTCGCCCGCCAGCGCCGCGTTGGCGGCCTGCACCCACAGGGTCGCGGCGCGGCCGTCGCGGTCGAGATCGGCCTGTCGCGCCGCCTGCTCGAAGGCGGCCGAGGCGGGCGCCCAGCGCTCGTCGGCGACGAAGGCGAGGCCGAGGCACTGCCCCGCCACCACCGTCCGGCTCTGCTCGCGCCAGATGTTGGCCTGTTCGACGGCGGCCTTGGGATCGGACTTCACCAGCGCGAGACAGGCGGTGAAACGCGCCGTATCGCCGCCGGGCAGGTTCGCGATCGAGGTCGTCGTCGCGGTCGCGGCGAGGGCGAGCAGGAAGGGGATCATAGGCCGTCCAGATGCTGCGCCACCACGCCGATCAGGCGGCGAATGTCCTGATCGCGCGAGAGGCGATGGTCGCCGCCCTTGACGAAGATCGTCTGCACATCGGCTGAACGCAGCGCGCGGGTGAGCCGCAGCGCGATCGACGCGGGCACCTCCTCGTCGGCCATGCCCTGGATCAGCGTGACGGGGGCGTCGATCGCGATCGCCCCGCCCAGCAGCAGATTGGCCTGCCCCGATCGCCAGAAATCGAGCGTGGTGAGCGTCGGCTCGTCGCCATAGGGCGAGGGCTCGGCGAGATAGCCCTGTTCGGCCAAGGTCTCGCGCCGCCCGTCGTCGAAGCCCCAATCGGTGAAATCGGGCGCGGCGGCGATGCCGATCAGCCCCGCGATCCGATCCGGCCGGGCCAGCGCCACCAGCAGCATGATCCACCCGCCCATCGACGATCCGACCAGCAGCAGCGGCCCGCTGGTAATCTGGTCGATCACGAGCAGGGCGTCGTCACGCCAGCTGGCGAGGGTCTGCTCCCCGAACCGCCCCTCGCTGGCGCCGCAGCCGGCATAATCGAAGCGCAGCATGGCGCGGCCCTGCTCCCCGGCCCACGCATCGAGCGCGGTCGCCTTGCCGCCGGTCATGTCGGAGGCATAGCCGGGGAGGAACAGGATCGTCGGGCCGGTGCCGGGGCGGTGATGGTATGCGAGGCTTGTGCCGTCGGGGCGGGCGAGGGTGGCGGGTTCGGACATAGGGGCGATGTAGGGCCGGCACGGGTGATTGGGGAGTACCCGCCTTACCGTGCTCCTGCGAAGGCAGGAGCCCAGAGCCCCACGCGCCGCGCTCCGTAACCCTGGGCTCCGGCCTGCGCCGGAGTACTACGGCGGTTACGGGGGCTTTCACCCGCCCGCCCCCTCCGCTACCCCCTTTCCCGCGATGGATCTCTACCTCCCGATCGCCGGATTGTCGGTCAACTGGCTCGTCATCATCGGGCTGGGCGGGATCGTCGGCATATTGTCGGGGATGTTCGGCGTGGGCGGGGGGTTCCTCACCACGCCGCTTTTGATCTTCTACGGTATCCCGCCCTCGGTCGCGGTCGCCTCTTCCGCCACGCAGATCACCGGCGCCAGCGTGTCGGGCGTGCTGGCCCATGCCAAGCGCGACGGGGTCGATTATCGCATGGGGGCGGTGCTGGTGGCGGGCGGGGCGCTGGGGTCGCTGGCGGGGGGCTTCGCCTTCCGCGCGCTTCAGGCGACCGGGCAGATCGATACCGTCGTCAATATCCTCTACGTGCTGCTGCTCGGCTCGATCGGCGGGCTGATGGCCAAGGAGGCGATCGGCAGCGTGTGGGCGGCCCGCGCCGGCCGCGCGCCCAAGCCGGTCAAGCGCCATCTGAAGATCGTCGCGGCCCTGCCCTTCCGCTGGCGCTTCTACCGATCGGGCCTCTACATCTCGCCGCTCGCCCCCGCGATCCTAGGCTTCCTGACCGGGCTCCTCACCGTGCTGATGGGGGTCGGCGGCGGCTTCGTGCTGGTGCCGGCGATGATCTACCTGCTCGGCATGTCGACCCGTGTGGTGGTCGGCACCTCGCTGTTCCAGATATTGTTCGTCACCGCCGCGACGACGCTGATCCATGCGATGACGACCCAGGCGGTGGATATCGTACTGGCCGTCCTGCTGCTGATCGGCAGCGTCACCGGCGCGCAGATCGGCGCGCGGCTGGCGCAGAAACTGCGCCCCGATCACCTCCGCCTCGCCCTCGCGCTGATCGTGCTGCTGGTGGCGCTCAGGATGGCGCTCGGCCTCGGCTGGCGGCCGGACGAAATCTATACGGTGCAGCCGCTGTGAGGCGGGCGCTTGCCCTGCTGATCGCGCCGCTGCTGATCGGCGCGACGGTGGAGAAGCCCCGCCTCGTGCCCGACGTGTCGCAGCGGCGGATCGAGATCGCCTACAGCTTCACCGGCGCCGAACTGCTGCTGTTCGGCGCGATCCTCTACCCCGGCGGCCGCGCGCCCGATCGCGACGCGGACATCGCCGTGGTGCTGAAAGGCCCGGCCGAGCCGATCGTGGTGCGCGAGAAGGCCAAGGTGGCCGGCATCTGGATCAACCATGATTCGGCGCGCTTCCGCACCGTGCCGGCCTTCTACGCGCTCGCCGCCTCGCGCCCGATCGAGCGGCTGGTGGATAAGCGCACCGCCGCCATCTACGAACTGGGCCTCGGCAATATCCAGCTTTCCCCGGCCAGCGCGGCGGACCCGGCGGTGCACAGCCGGTTCGAGGCGGGGCTGGTCGATCTCAAGCGGCGCGGCGGTTTCTTCGGCGATGGCGCCAACCGGGTCGAGATCACCGACGGCGTCCTCTACCGCGCCCGCATCTCCATCCCCGCGCGCGTGCCGGTGGGGCGCTACACGGCCGAGACCTTCCTGATCCGCGACGGGCGCGTGCTGGCGGCGGCGGTGCGGCCGATCGAGATCGACAAATCCGGCCTCGAACGCTTCGTGGCGACGGCGGCGCGGCGCTGGTCGCTGGCCTATGGGCTGGCGGCGGTGGCGATCTCGCTGCTATTCGGCTGGGCGGCGGGGTGGCTGTTCGGGCGGCTGCGGTAATCATCGTCATCGCGAGCGTAGCGCGGCGATCCAGCTTCCGCCGCTGGATTGCTTCGCTGCGCTCGCAATGACGAGTGGCGGTTAGCCGCTGTTGCGCAATGCCGTCGCGATCGCGTTGATCGAGAGCTGGATGCCCTCTCGCACCCGCGGATCGTCCTCCCCGGCGCGATGGCGCTTGATGAGTTCGATCTGGAGGAAGTTGAGCGGCTCGATATAGGGCAGGCGCAGCCGCACCGAGGCGTCGAGCGCGGGGCTCTTTTCCAGCAGGCGCGACTGGCCGGTGATGTCGAGCAGGCGATCGTGAGTCAGCTGCCAGCCGTCGCGGATGCGATCGAAGATGGCGCGGCCGGCATCCTGATCCTCGACCAGCGCCAGATACCGCTCTGCGATGCCCATGTCGGATTTGGCCAGCACCATCTCCAGATTGGCGAGCGTCGCGCGCAGGAACGGCCAACTCGCGACCATCTCCTTCAGCATCCCCGTGTCGGCCGTGTCGAGCGCCTGCCCGACGCCATACCAGCCGGGCAGCATCACCCGCGCCTGGCTCCAGGAAAAGACCCAGGGGATGGCGCGCAGATCCTCGATCCGGTCGGATTTGGTGCGGCTGGCCGGGCGCGATCCGATCTTGAGATCGGCGATCTCGGCGATCGGGGTGAACTGGCGGAAGAAGGTGCGGAACCCCTCCGTCTCGTACACCAGCGCGCGGAAATTGGTGAAGGCGTCGTGCGAGATGCCGCTCATCGCCTCGGCGAAGCGGGCGTAGTCGGCCGGCGCCACCTCGCCCTGTTCCAGGCTGGACAGGAGCGTGGCCGAGGCCATGATCTCGAGATTGGCGGCGGTGCTTTCGCGCGTGCCATATTTGGCGGCGATCACCTCGCCCTGTTCGGTGATGCGGATGCGGCCCTGCACCGTGCCGGGCGGCTGGGCGAGGATCGCGGCGAAGGCGGAGCCACCACCGCGCCCGACGGCGCCACCGCGCCCGTGGAACAGCTGCATCGCGACATTCTGCTTCGCGAACACCTCTGCCAGCGCGCGGCTCGCCTGATGCAGGCTCCACACCGAGGTGAGGTAGCCGCCGTCCTTGTTGCTGTCCGAATAGCCGACCATCACCTCCTGATGGCCGCGCGCGCACACCACGGCGGAAACCTCGGGCAGCGCGAACCAGTCGGTCATCACCTCCGGCCCGCGCTCCAGATCGCCGATCGTCTCGAACAACGGCACCACCATGATCGCGGAATGGGGCGTGCCGTCTTCCTCCTCCGGCGCGCGATAGAGGCCCGCCTCCTTCAGCATCACCGCCACCTCCAGCATGTCCGACACGGTCGCCGCCTTGGAGATGATGTGGGTGGTGATGCAGGCCGGGCCGTAGAGCGCATGGGCGTCGGCGGCGGCGTGCATGATCGCCAGTTCGGACGCCGTCTCGTCCGAATAGGTGCAGTAAGCGCTGGAAAGCGGGCGGTTGTGCCCCAGCTCGCGGCGCAGCAGCGCGACCCGTGCCTCCTCGTCTAGCGCGAGATAATCGGCCTCGACTCCCGCCACCTTGAGCAGTTCGGCGACGACCCGCTCGTGCACGTCGCTATTCTGGCGCAGGTCGAGCGTGGCGAGGTGGAACCCGAACGTCTCGACCGCGCGGATCAGCCGGCCGAGCGCCCCGCCCGACGACAGCAGCCCCTTGCCCGCCCCGCCCAGCGCATGGGCCAGCGTGACGAGGTCGTGGCGCAATTCCTCAGGCGTGGCATAGGCGTCGGCCGGGTGGGCCGCCGGGCGCGCGGGGGCCTTGCCGGTGATCTTCGTGCAGGTGGCCGCCAGCCGCGCGTAGATGCCGGTCAGCGCGCGGCGATAGGGTTCGTCGGCGCGCGCGGGCGACGGATCCTGCCCGCCCTCCGCCAGCGCCTCGACATCGCCCGTCACCGTCGCCAGCTCGCTGGAGATGGAGAGTTCGGCGCCCAGCGCGTGGGTCAGGTCGAGATAATGCGCCAGCACGGCTTCGGACGCGGTGGCGAGGTTGAGGCGCAGCGTATCGGCGGTGACGAAGGGATTGCCGTCGCGGTCGCCGCCGATCCAGTTGCCGGGCTTGAGGAAGCTGGCCGGGCGATGGCCCAGCGCGCGCTCCCACCGGGCATAGAGCGCGGGCAGCACCGGCAGGAAACTGTCGCGCAGATAGGAGAGCGCGATCTCGATCTCGTCGGCCACGAACAGCCGCTCGCGGCGGAGCGGGCGCGTCTGCCACAGCAGGGCGATCTGGCGGGTGATCGCCTCGTCGATGATCTCGCCGTCGGGCGTCTCCTCGCGGCCGGCATCCTTCAGCCGCATCAGCGCGGCGATGCGGTTGCGATGGTCGATGATGCTCTTGCGGCGGACTTCGGTCGGGTGCGCGGTCAGCACCGGGGCGATCAGCGCGCGGTTGAGCAGGTCGAGCGCGGCGGCGCGGTCGATGCCCTCCTTCTCCAGCCGCTCCAGCGCGTCGGACAAGTCCGATCCCTGCTCGGTGGTGGCGCCCTGCCGATCCTCGGCGAGATTGGCGAGCAGGGAGAACAGCATGAAGCCGCGCGTGAAGGCCAGCGCCTCGTCCAGGGTCAGCGCATCCAGCCCCGGATCGATGTCGCCGCCCGCCAGCCCACGCGCGCGATCGACCGAGGCCGAGCGGATATATTCGATCCGCCGGAACAGCCCGTCGCCGCCATAAGCGCGGATCACGTCGCCGAGCAGGCGGCCGAGGAAGCGGATGTCCGGATTCTGGGTGATCGTCGCCATATGGCCCCCAACGATGCTGCGATGCGGCAGGAACGCCCTTACAGGACGATCGTGCCGCCCTTGATGGTATGACGGACCTTGCCCTGCACCGGAAGCCCGTCGAACGGCGTGTTGCCCGCTTTGGCCGCCATCGCCTCGGCGCGGATCACCCACGGCGCGTCGGGATCGAACAGCACCAGATCGGCGGGCGCGCCGATGGCGAGGCTGCCCGGATCGAGGCCGATCAGCGTGGCCGGCGCGGTCGAGAGCAGGGCCAGCAGGCGCGGCAGGCTGACATGCCCGTCGCGCACCAGATTGAGCGACAGGGTCAGCAGCGTCTCGGCGCCCGCCATGCCGGGTTCGGCGTCGGCGAAGGGCAGCCGCTTGGCCTCCGGCCCCTGCGGGTCGTGCGCCGAGCACAGCATGTCGATCGTGCCGTCCGCCACCGCCGCCAGGCAGGCGAGCCGGTCGCGCTCGTCGCGCAAGGGCGGCGAGAGGCGGGCGAAGGTGCGGAAGCCGGTGACGGCGGTATCGGACAGCAGCAGATGCGCCGGGCTGATGCCGCAGGTGACGGCGAGGCCGCGCTTGCGGGCGGCGCGGATCAGGTCGAGCGCGCGCGCGGTGGTGATCTGGCGGAAATGGAGCCGCGCGCCGGTTTCCTCGGCCAGCATCAGATCGCGCGCGACGGCCAGCGCCTCGGTGATGGCCGGGGCCGACGCGAGCCCTAGCCGGGTCGCGGTCTCGCCGGCGGTGGCGACGGCGGCGCCGGCGAGCCCCTCGTCCTCGGCATGGGCGATCACCGGCAGGCCGAGCGCGCCGGCATAGGCCAGCAGCCGCTGCATCGTGCCCGCGTCGGCGATCCGCCGCCGCCCGGTGGCGACCGCGACCGCGCCGCCCGATCGCATCAGGCCGATCTCGGCCAGCTCAGCGCCCGCCAGCCCGCGCGTGGCCGCCGCGATCGGGTGGACCCACAGATCGGGCTTGCCGGCCGCCGCCGCGCGCTGGACCAGCGCCACCTCGTCGAGCGGGGGCGATTGATCGGGCATCAGCGCGGCGCGGGTGATGCCGCCCGCCGCAAACGCCGGCAGGTCGATCGCGAACACGCCCACGTCGATCAGGCCGGGCGCCACCACCGCGCCGCGCGCGTCGATCGTGCGCGCGTCGGCGGGCAGATCGAACAGGCCCGTCGCGGCGATCGCGCCGTCCTTCAACAATATGCCGCCGCGCGTCTCGCTGCCCGCTACGGGATCGATCAGGCGCGCGTTGAGGATGGCGAGGGGGGCGTTGGTCACCATCCCTCGATCCCCCGCCGCCCGCGCGTCAGCACGTCGAGGCAGGCCATGCGCACGGCCACGCCCATCTCGACCTGTTCGGTGATCGCCGATCGCTGGAGATCGTCCGCCACCGACGAGGCGATCTCGATCCCCCGGTTCATCGGGCCGGGGTGCATCACCAGCGCGTCGGGCGCGGCGCGCGCCAGCCGCTCGGGCGTGAGGCCGTGGAGCATGTGATATTCGCGCGGGGAAGGCACGAAGCCGCCCGCCATCCGCTCGCGCTGGAGGCGCAGCATCATCACCACGTCGGCCCCGGCGATGCCCTCGTCGAAATCGGTGAAGGGCGTGACGCCCATCGCCTCGATGGCGGGCGGGAGGAGCGTGGGCGGGGCCACGACCCGCACCTCGGCGCCAAGCGCCGTGAGGCAGAGGATGTTGGAACGCGCGACCCGGCTGTGCAGCACGTCGCCGCAGATGGCGACCGTCAGCCCCTCGATCCGCCCCTTGCGGCGGCGGATGGTGAGCGCGTCGAGCAAGGCCTGGGTCGGATGCTCGTGGCGTCCGTCGCCCGCGTTGAGGACGGGGCAATCGACCTTGTCGGCGATCAGCTGCACCGCGCCCGATGATTCGTGGCGGATGACGATGACGTCGGCACGCATCGCGTTGAGCGTCATCGCCGTGTCGATCAGCGTCTCGCCCTTCTTCACGCTCGATTGCGCGACCGCCATGTTGACGACGTCCGCCCCCAGCCTTTTGCCGGCGATCTCGAACGAGAGGAGCGTGCGGGTGCTGTTCTCGAAGAAGGCGTTGATGAGTGTCAGCCCGCGCAGCCGCTCATCATGCTTGGTCCGCCCGCGATTCACCTCGACCCATTGCTCCGCCTCGTCGAGCAGGCCGGTGATCTCCCACGGCTGGAGCCCGTAGATGCTGACGAGATCGCGATGGGGAAACGGGTGCGGCCGATCGCCGAGAGGGTTTGCGCGGGCGGCGGGATCGCTCATCGGAACGGCGCTGTAATGGCGGATGCGGCAGGGCTCAAGCCAATAGCCCACGCACGGCTCTCCCCGTTCGTCCCGAGCGTAGTCGAGGGACGTGCCCCAAGCGACCCGGCTCCCCCGTACCTCGACTACGCTCGGCACGAACGGCAGAGAATGACGCTTACGATCGCGGGGTGTATGCACCCACCCCATGCAATGGACCCTCGTCATCCACGGCGGCGCCGGCCGCCTCACCCGCGACACCGTCAGCCCCGATCAGGAGTCCGCGATCCGCGCCGCGCTGACCGCCGCGCTCGATGCCGGCGCCGCGATCCTCGATGCGGGCGGCCCCGCGCTCGACGCGGTGGCCGCCGCCGTGCGCGTGCTGGAGGACGATCCGCATTTCAACAGCGGGCGCGGCGCGGCGCTCACGCAGGACGGGCGGATCGAGCATGACGCCGCGATCATGGACGGCGCCACCCGAGATGCCGGCGCGGTCGCCGGCGTCACCACCACCCGCCACCCGGTCGATCTGGCGCGCACGGTGATGGAGCGGAGCCCGCACGTCCTGCTGTCCGGCGCGGGGGCCGATCGTTTCTCGCGCGATCAGGGGCTGGAACAGGCCGAGCCCGCCTGGTTCGAGGTCGCCGAACGCCGCCGCCAGCTCACCGAAATGCTGGCGCGCGACCCCGACGCGTTCGACGTGGACATGAAATACGGCACCGTCGGCGCGGTCGCGGTGGATGCCGCCGGGCACCTCGCGGCCGCCACCTCGACCGGCGGGGTGACCGGCAAGCGCTGGGGCCGGATCGGCGATTCGCCGTCGATCGGCGCGGGCACCTGGGCGGACGACCGCGCCTGCGCCGTCTCCTGCACGGGCTCCGGCGAACATTTCATCCGCGCCGGCGTCGCCCACGGCATCGCCGCGCGGGTGCGGCTGCTGGGCGAGAATGTCGTCGATGCGGCCGGCATTATGCTGGCCGAGGCCGAGGCGCTCGGCGGGCGCGGCGGCGCGATCGTGGTGACGCCTGCCGGCGAGGCCGGCTGGGCGCTGACGACGGCGGGGATGCACCGGGGCATCCGCCGCGCGGGCGAGGCGGGGACGGTGGCGATCTTCGGGGAGGAGGGGTGACATAGGCCGTCGCCCCGGCGCAGGCCGGGGCCTCTGGCGGCTGCCACAGCCGTCGCCCCAAGCGTACAGCGGCCCCGGCCTGCGCCGGGGCGACGCATCTTGTAACCGCGTCATTCCACCCGTCATCAAAACCCATTAAGGGCGCAATCATGCGTCGTATCCCCGCCCTGCTGCTGGCCCTCGCGGCCCTGATCCTCACCGCCTCGCCGGCCGCCGCCTGGTGGGAATGGGGGCATGAGACCGTCGCCGGCATCGCGCGGATGAACGTCACCCCGCGCACCCGGCTGGAGATCGATCGGCTGCTGAAGCAAGGCGCGCTCGTCGGCACGCCGACCTGCCCGCTGAAAACGATCGAGGATGCCAGCGTCTGGGCCGATTGCATCAAGCCGCTCGGCGATCGCTTCAGCTACGCCTACAATTGGCATTATCAGAACGTCGATATCTGCAAGCCCTTCGCGGTGAAGCCCAATTGCCCGGACGGCAATTGCGTCTCCGCGCAGATCGCCCGCGCGCAGCGGATGCTGGCCGATCGCAAGCTGCCCACCCGCGACCGGATCGAGGCGCTGGCCTTCCTCGTCCACTTCGTCGGCGATCTCCACCAGCCGCTCCATGCCGGCGACCATCACGATCTCGGCGGCAATCAGGCGAAGGTGAATTACGGCGCGATCGGCGGCCGCATGAACCTCCATTCCATCTGGGACGGTCTCCTCGCCGAGCGCGCGATCTCCACCCCGGAAGCGGGCGCGAAAGGCATCCTGGCCGAAGTGCCGGTCGCCGAGCGCGCAACTCTCGCGGGCGGCACGATCGAGGATTGGAGCCGCGAAAGCTGGCAGATGGCGCACGACGCCTATGCCGCCGTCATGGCCGACCCCTGCGCCACGCCCGACGGGCGGGTGACGATGGACGCGGCGACGATCGACCGGCTGGTGCCCCGGGTGCGGCTGACCATCGCCAAGGGCGGGCTGCGGCTGGCCAAGCTGCTCGACGAGGCACTGGACGGCGATCACCCGGAAGTGGCGCATCCGGCCAAGGGTTTCGTGCGGTAGGATTGCGATTCCGTTCGTGCTGAGCGAAGTCGAAGCACGGGAGGCAGACGCAGCGTTCGGGGCACGCCCTTCGACTTCGCTCAGGGCGAACGGGCAAGGTTAAGGCCGTCGGTTTGAGGGCATAAGGAGCATCATGCGCTATTTCCTCGATACCGAATTCAACGGCTTCGGCGGCGACCTCATCAGCCTCGGCCTCGCGGCGGAGGAGGGCGATCAGGATTATTACGTCGCCCTGCCGCTGCCCGACGAGGTCGATCCTTGGGTGCGCGCGCATGTCGTACCCTATCTGTATCAGGTGCCCCAGGCGCTCGATAACCGGCTGGACCGGATCGCCGCCGCGCACGATCTGGCGGCGTATCTGGCGACCGATCCGGCGCCGCTGATCGTAGCCGACTGGCCAGAGGATATCGCGCTCTTCTGCCGCCTGCTGCTCACCGGCCCGCGCGATATCGTCGATGTCGGGCGGATCGAATTCGAGTTCCGCCGCACCCCCGGCTTTTCCACCGCGCACAACAGCGCGGTGCCGCACAACGCCCTGCACGACGCACGCGCCTTGCGGCGTTTCGTTCTCGACAGCGAGGCCTAGCGGCGGGCGAACCCCGTCGTGCCGGGATCGTCGGCCGGCGCCTCCGTCACGCCATCCACCTGCGCGCGGGCGGGCCCGTCATGCGCGCGGCGGATCAGATCGGCGACGGCGGCGGTATCGCCCGCGGCGAGGATTTCGACAGTCCCGTCGGGCAGGTTGCGCACCCAGCCGTCGAGCCCGAGGCCCGTCGCCTGCGCCACCGTCCAGTCGCGGAAGAACACGCCCTGCACCTTGCCTGTCACGATCAGGTGACGGGCGACCCGGCTCATGCCCCGCCCACCTGCCCCCGGTGGAGCAATTTCTGGTCGGCCAGCACCAGCGCGACCATCGCCTCCACCACCGGCGCGGCGCGGATGCCGACGCAGGGGTCGTGGCGGCCCTTGGTGCGGATGTCGGCCGCCTGCCCGTCGCGGCCGATCGTCTCGACCGGCGTGAGGATCGAGGAGGTGGGTTTGAGCGCGACGCGCACCACCACCGGCTGGCCGGTGGCGATACCGCCCGCGATGCCACCGGCATGGTTGGCGAGGAATTCGGGCTTGCCGTTCGCGCCGGGGCGCATCGGATCGGCGTTGCTCTCGCCGGTCAGCCGCGCGGCGGCGAAACCGTCGCCGATCTCGATGCCCTTCACCGCGTTGATCGACATCAGCGCCGAGGCCAGCTCGCTGTCCAGCTTGGCATAGAGCGGCGCGCCCCAGCCGGCCGGCACGCCGGTCGCGACGCATTCGACCACCGCGCCCACCGAGGAACCGGCCTTGCGCGCATTGTCGACGATCACCTCCCACCGCGCGGCGGCGGCGGCATCGGGGCAGAAGAAGGGGTTGCGATCGATCTCGCCATCGTCGAACGCCGCCGGGTCGATCGGATTGCCGCCCAGCTCGACCAGATAGGCGCGGATCGAAACCTCGGGGATCACCGCGCGCGCCACAGCCCCCGCCGCCACCCGCGCCGCCGTCTCCCGCGCCGAGGATCGCCCGCCACCGCGATAGTCGCGGAAGCCGTATTTCGCGTCATAGGCATAATCGGCATGGCCCGGCCGATAGGCGAGCGCGACCTCCGAATAATCCTTCGACCTTTGGTCGACATTCTCGATCATCAGGCTGATCGGCGTGCCCGTCGTCCGCCCCCCGAACACGCCCGAGAGGATGCGGACGGTGTCCGGCTCCTGCCGCTGCGTGGTGAAGCGCGAGGTGCCGGGGCGCCGCTTGTCGAGCCAGGGCTGGATATCGCTTTCGCTGAGCGGCAACCCCGGCGGGCACCCGTCCACGACGGCGCCCAGCGCCGGCCCATGGCTCTCGCCCCAGGTGGTGAAGCGGAACAGACGACCGAAACTGTTGAGGCTCATGCGGCGGTAGCGCGCGTCCGCGTCATGTCGCCCCGCCCCGCCAGCAGGCCGGCGATCGAGATATCCTCGTCAAGCTCGTCCCAGTGGAGACCGACTGTTCCGATATGTACCTTGGCGCGATCCTCCGGCGATCCATCCAGCAGGCGCGGAAACCAGACAAGGGGCACACCGAGCGTGCGACCGTCCTCCAGCTCGACCCACATTGTCACGTCGTCGAAGCGAACCTCGACCGCCTTAGCGGAAGTGTCCATGCCATGCGTCCTGCAACTCGCGCTTGCGCGCCCTGATGATAAGCAGCGCCATCGCGAGCGAGCGCCGATCCAGTCCATGATTGTAAGCCAGCTCGATCGTGTCACCAAGCCAGAACTTGGCTTCGTGCCCATCGCGCTCGACATGGATATGGATCGGCTCGCGCGGATTGCCCTCGTTCGAGAAGAAGTGAAACCGCAAACCCTTGTCGCGAAAGACGAGCGGCATCAGATCACACTAGCCCGATGTCGGGCGCATCCTCCGCCTTCATGCCGATCACGTTGTACCCCGCGTCGACATGGTGGATCTCCCCCGTCACGCCGCTCGCCAGATCGGATAGCAGATAGAGCGCGCCGCCGCCGACATCCTCGATGGTCACGTTACGGCGGAGCGGGGAATTATATTCGTTCCACTTCATGATGTAACGGAAATCGCCGATGCCGCTGGCCGCCAGCGTCTTGATCGGGCCGGCCGAGATGGCGTTGACCCGGATCTTCTCGCGCCCCAGATCCATCGCCAGATATTTGACCGAGGTTTCCAGCGCCGACTTCGCCACGCCCATCACGTTGTAATGCGGCACGACCTTCTCGGCGCCGTAATAACTGAGCGTCAGCACCGATCCGCCATCGGGCATCATCCGCCGCGCCGCGCGGGTGACGGCGACGAAGCTGTAGACCGAGATGTTCATCGTCAGCAGGAAATTATCCAGGCTGGTATCGACGAACAGGCCGCGCAGCTCGTTCTTGTCGGAAAAGCCGATGGCGTGGACGAGGAAGTCGATCGTCGGCCAGCGTTCGGCGACCTGCGCGAAGGTCGCGTCGATCGCCTCCATGCTCGATACGTCGCATTCCACCAGGAAATCGCTGCCCAGTTCGGCCGCCAGCGGGCGCACGCGCTTGGCCAGCGCCTCGCCCTGGTAGGAAAAGGCCAGCTCCGCGCCCTGCGCGGCGAGCGCCTTGGAAATTCCCCAGGCGAGCGACTTGTCGTTGGCGAGGCCCATGATGAGCCCCCGCTTGCCCTCCATCAACCCGGCCATCTCTACTCCCTCGCTTCCGGTGCCGATCCCCTTAGCCGCGCTTCAGGGGTTTCCGCCAGTGCCGCGTTGAGATGCGCGCCGATCACCAGCCCGAAGCCGACCAGCCAGAAGAAGAACAAGGCGATCACCACGCCCGCCAGGCTGCCGTAGGTGCGATCGTAACCGCCCAGCAGCGAGAGGGCGGCGGGCAGCGCCATCGTGATCGCCATCCACCACACGCTGGTGAACAGCGCGCCCGGCCATTTCGGGCAGCCCGCATAGCGATATTTGGCCGGCGTGAGCGTCAGGAAGACGAGGTAGATCGATCCGGTCAGCAGCAGCAGGGTCGGCAGGCGCAGCACGTTGATGACCGCGCCGATCCGCGTCGTGAAGGGCAGCAGGCGATAGATGAACTGCTCGGCGCCGGTCAGCACAACCTGCGCCGAAAAGGCCGTCAACACCGCCACCACCGACACGAAGATGATCGCGACCGACCCGAGCCGGTAATGCCAGAAGGCGCGGCTGAACTGCGTGCCGTAGGCGCGGCGCAGGATGTCGCGGATCGTCTCGATGAAGCTGCCGACCGTCCAGAAGCCGACGAGCGCGCCCAGCCACAGCAGCGCGCCGGTGCGGTTGGCCAGCACGTCGGCGATCGGCTGGCGCAGCAGATTGGCCACGGTGGGGGGCAGGGTGCGCAGAAAGCTGGCGATGGCGGCGGCCGTATCCGGCCCGCGATCGAACGCCTGCGCCAGCGCCGCCAGCACGATGAAGAAGGGGAAAAGGGAGACCAGCGCCAGATAGGCGAGGTTTCCGGCGTGGATGAAGCCATCCGAATAGACGCCGATCGCAACCCGCTTGACGACCTCCATCACCCGCCGCGTCGGGCGCAGCCGACGGAGCGAGCGCCGCCAGAGCGGATGGGCGGCGCGTTCCTCGGGCGATTCGGGAGAGATTCGCTGCAAACCTCTCCCTTTCAAACGGCCCCGAAACGATTCTTCAAACCCCCAACCCGGCCCTCGGGTTGCGTGCCTTTTCCTCTTCCCAGCTTTCGACGAAGGCGGTCAGTGCCGCGTCGTCGGCGGGCAGGTCGACCATCAGGGTCACATATTGCGCGCCGCGCGTGCCGTCCTTCCTGTGGAAGCCGCGATCCTTGAGGCGCATCACCTTGCCCGAGGAGGAGCCGGCCGGCAGCTTCAGCATCACCGCGCCCTCGACGGTCGGCACCTTGACGGTCGCGCCTAGCACCGCCTCGTCGAGCCGGATCGGCAGGTCGAGCCGCACGTCGTCGCCGTCGCGCTTGTAGAAGCGGTGGGGCTTCACCTCGACGGTGACGATCGCGTCGCCCGCGCCGCCGGGGCCGGCCTCGCCCTGCCCACCCAGCCGCATCGGCGATCCGCCGACCGCGTCGGCCGTGAGTTTCAGGTCGATCGTCTTGCCCGAGGACAGCGTCACCCGCTGCGACTTGAGCGCGGCGGCCTCCTCGAAATCCACCGACAGGCGATAGGCGACGTCGGCGCCCTTGGGGGCTGCGCGCTGGCGGAAGCCGCCGCTGCCGCCGCCGAACGGATTGCCCCCGCCGCCGCGCCCGGCCGCGCCGCCGAACAGCCCCTCGAAGATATCCGAGAAATCTCCGCCGCCGCCACCGAAGTCCGCGCCACCCGCCGGCCCGCGCTGGCGGAAACCGCCGCCGGGATGCCCGCCGCCATAGCCGAACGGCGCCCTGGGATTGCCCTGTTCGTCCAGCTCGCCGCGATCATATTGCGCGCGTTTGTCCTTGTCGGAGAGAAGGTCATAGGCCTGCGTCACCTCCGAGAAGCGCTCGGAAGCCTTGGGATTGTCCTTGTTGCGATCGGGGTGCAGTTCCTTGGCGAGCTTGCGATAGGCTTTCTTGATCGTCGCCTCATCCGCGTCGCGCGCCACACCCAGCCTTGAATAGAGATCCGCCATCGTCGTCCGTGTTGCCCGAGTGCAACGCGATGTGCGCATGGGGGAGCCGACACACAAGAGGTATTTCGCGCTGAAGAACACCCCTCCCGCTTGCGAGAGGGGCTGGGGGTGGGCCTATCCATCGCCACGACGGCGCAACCCTGGCGGACCGCGCGCCCTCCCCCGACCCCTCCCGCAAGCGGGAGGGGAGAGAATGGATTTTAGGGCGCATCACGGCACCATCTTCGCGGAAGGGCGTTCAGGCGGGCAAATCCCCAATATCAAAGGTGTTTTCCGTGGCTCCCCTCGCTTGCCCCAATTGCGCTCGCCTCAACCATTTCGAGGTGCGGGTCTGCCCGAACTGCTCCTTCACACTCGGCTACGATCCGGCCAGCGAGGGCTTCCTGTTCCTGGGCGACAATGCGACGACCTGGCGCGACGCCGCCGGGCGCGACCATGATGTCGTCGTCTGCGCCAACAACAATGAGTTCGAGGTGTGCAACTGGCTGGTGCCGACCGGCGACGACACGCCCTTCTGCCGCGCCTGCCGCCACAACCGCACCATCCCCGACCTGACCGCCGACCCGACCGTTCCCGAGCGCTGGGGCAAGATCGAGGCGGCCAAGCGCCGCTTGTTTCACGAACTGATCCACATGAAGCTGCCGCTGGAAACGATCGGCGAGGCCGCCGCCACCGGCGCGCCGCAGGGGCTGGCGTTCGATTTCCTCTACGATCCCAGCATCGAGAACAACGGCCAGCAGCAGGTGTTCACCGGCCACGAATCCGGCCTCGTCACCCTCAACCTGATCGAGGCCGACGATGTCGAGCGCGAGCGCATCCGCCGCTCGCTGGGCGAACCCTATCGCACCCTGCTCGGCCATATGCGGCACGAGGTGGGCCATCATTACTGGTCGCGCCTGATCGAGAATACCGACGAGGTCCACGCCTTCCGCGCGCTCTTCGGCGATGAGACGATCAGCTATGAGGATGCCAAGAGCCTGCATTATGGCGGCGACGGCAGCGGCAGCGGCTGGACCAGCGATTTCGTCTCGGCCTATGCCACGATGCATCCGTGGGAGGATTTCGCCGAGACCTTCGCCCATTATCTCCACATCGTCGACGCGCTGGCGACGCTGGGCGGCTTCGGGATGCGCATGACCAACTGGCCCGGCGAGGAGGAACAGCCGGACGCCAGCTTCGACCCCTATAACGCGCCGACCAGTCAGCTGGTCGCCGAATGGCGCCCGTTCAGCTTCGCGCAGAACGCCATCAACCGCAGCATGGGCCAGGCGGATCTCTACCCGTTCCATCTCTCGCAGAAGATCATCGCCAAGCTGGATTATGTGAACCAGCTCGTCCGCCGCGCGCGAAACGGCGAGATCCGGGGCGCGTTCACTCAGCCGCAGATGGCGGCGGCCTGACTCGGCCCCGGCTGCGGTCAGTTCACGCGGCGGCGGTTGCGCTGCCAGGAGGTATAGATCTGGCGGCCGGAGCCCAGCCGCTGCGGCTTCTGGCAGCGGCGCGGCTGATACACGCATTGCTGCGCCAGATCGCGCTCGACCTTCTGGGCACCGGCGCCCTGCGTCGGCGACAGGCGATTGTAAGGCTGATCGAGCGAGGCCATCCGATCGTTGATGTCGATACCCGCCAGACGCGCCAGATCGGTGCCGATCGCATTCTTGTCCTGCGCGCCGGTCGAATAAGGCTTGGCATATTTGTCGGTCGCGGTGCGGTAGCTGGCCCAGCGCTCGCTCGCGGTGCGATAGGTGGGGACGCGATCGGTCGCGGTCTTGTAGCCGTCGGTGCGCGTCTGGCGACCGGGATAGCTCTTCATCCGGCTGAGCGGATCCTTGTCCTCCTGCGTCTGCGCGAAGGCGGGCATGGCGAGCAGCAGGATCAGCGGCAGAAACCAGGTACGGATCATCACGGCCCTTCGGGTCGGAGGCGATCGACGAACGACCGCGAGCTAGGCATGCGCTTAGCAGGAATCGGCGGTTCGATCGAGACTTAGATGATTCGCGATAGCGATGAGCGGGTTAATATCGGCTGAAGTCGCATACTTCCCCCGTTCGTCCTGAGCGTAGTCGAAGGACGTGCGACTGGACGACACCGCTTGGCGCACGTCCTTCGACTGCGCTCAGGACGAACGGGTTTGTTAGAGTGGCCTGTTCACGCCGCCGCAGCCGCATCCTCCAGCGGCTCCACATCCACCGACACATCGATATCCTGCCCGTCGCGGCCGACGAACACGCCGTCGATCGGGGCGACGTCGGCATAGTCGCGGCCGATGGCGGTGACGATATGGTCGGCGCCCATCGTCACGCCGTTGGTGGGATCGAAGCCCAGCCAGCCGCGCGCCGGGCCGCACCACAGCAGCACCCATGCGTGGGTCGCGTCCGCGCCGACCAGACGCGGCTTGCCGGGCGGCGGCAGGGTGCGCAGATAGCCCGACACGTAGGCGGCGGCGAGGCCGAGGCCACGCAGGCCCGAGATCATGATCTGCGCGAAATCCTGGCAGACGCCGGCTTTGGCGGCGAAGGCCTGCGCGGGGGTGGTGTCGATCTGGGTCGCGCTGCCGTCGTAGCGGAACTCCGCCTTGATCCGCTTCGACAGGGCCAGCCCCGCCTCGACGATGCCGCGCGTGGGGGCGAATTCTTGCGTGCACCAGTCGATGATGGCCGGCACCAGATCGATCCCGCCCGAGGGGAAGAGATAGCCGGCGGGCGACATCACGCCGAGATCGGTGGAGGCCCGGCACAGCGCGGCCACCGCCGCCACGGAGAGGTCCGCCGGATCGGCGACCGGCGCGACCCGATCGACCGTCAGCCGCGCCCGGCTTTCGATCACCAATTCGGTCGCGGGCTTATCGAGCAGGATGCGGGTGACGTGGCAGAGATAGCCGGCGGGGCGTGGCGTTTCGCTCAAGGGCGCGGGGGTCACCTCCAGCGCGGATTCCTCGACCCGCTGGCCCTCCCAGTCGATCGGCTTCAGCCGCAGGTTGCAGCGCGCGAAGCGGAACGGGGCCTCATATTTGAAGCGGGTGACGTGGCGGATGGCGTAACGCATGGCTCCCCTCCTTACGCCAGCGTCATGCCCGGCGCACGGATCGTCTCGGCGCCCTGGAGGAAGAAGCGCCGGCCGATCGCGTCGGACAAGGCATAGAGCCGGTTTTCCATCGCCAGCACCGCATCGCCGCCGAGCGATTCCGCCTTGGCCGTGGCGATCGCGGCGGTCAATTCGGTCGCCAGCACCTGCTGTTCCTCGGCCATACCGTCGTCACGCAAATTGGGGATGGCGGCCAGATGCTCGGTCACCCGCGCGATCTGGAACGCCAGACTGCGCGGGTTGCTGGGATCGAGCGCGATCAGGTCGCGCACCGGCACCAGCGCGATGCCCGCCAGATAGCGCGAGCGATAGCTGATCTGGCTGTCGACCAGATCGAGCAGGGTCGTCAGATCGTCCTGCGTGGCGGCATTGCCGGCGAAGGTGCGCAGCAGGCGGCAGCACACCACCGCGCGCTCCAGCCGGCGCCCCATGTCGTGGAAGCGCCAGCCGGCGTTGCGGCTCATATTCTCGGCGGCGAGGCCGGCCAGCGCCGAGAAGCGCTCCTGAAGCGCGGTGACGCGGGCGGCGAGCGCGCCGGCATCGGCCGATGCCGTGACGGGCGGCGGCTTGTCGAGCAGGCGCCACACGTCGGCCGAGAGGCGATCGCGGATGCCCTCGCCGATGTTCCGCACCGAGGCGAAGACCGATCGCACGCTGGCGCTGCCCGGCCCGTCGAGCGCGTCGCGGGCGAGTTCGGGCAGGTCGAGGATCACCCCGCCGCGATCGTCGTCGCCTTCCTCGTCCTCGTCCGTCTCGGCCACCGCCGCGCCCGACGAGATGAGCATGGTGGCGATGCGTTCGAGCGTGACCGGCACCAGCGCGCCGCCGCCGTCCGCGTCGATCGTGCCGCCCAGCGCCGAGCGGACCAGCCGCAACGTCGCCTCGCCCCGCTCCAGATAGCGGCCCAGCCAGTATAGATTGTCGGCCGCGCGCGACGGGAGCGTGCCGGGGTTGCGGCGGATCGCGATATTGTGCGGCAGCAGGCTGACCGGCGCGACCGGATCGAGCCCGGCGATGCACACGTCGGCGGAAAAGGCGCCTTCGCCCATCACCGTGGCGCGCACGTCGGACACGTCGGACAGGCGGGCGAAGCCGCCCGGCATCACCGTCCAATGGCCCTTGCCGTCGCGGGCCGCGAAGGCGCGCAGGGTGAAGGGGCGGGCGACGAGTTGCCCCTCGCTCACCGCCGGCATGGTCGAGAGGTGGACGACCTCCTGCCCGACATAATCCATCGGCCGGCGGGCGATCGCCTCGGCGAGCGCGGCACGCGCGGCGGGGTCGAGCGAGCCGCCCAGCACCGGCTGCCCGCCCGGCAGGCCGGCCGGCGCATCGGCGAATGCCGGCGTGATGAGCATCTCGTCCAGCCGGGCCTGCACCTGCCCGCGCGCCCAATCCTGCCCGCACCACCAGGTGGCGATGTTCGGCAGCAGCAGATCGGTGCCGAGCAGGCGGCGCGACAGGGCCGGCAGAAAGGCCGCCATCGCCGGGCTCTCGACCACGCCGACGCCGGGATGGTTGGCGATGATCGCATTGCCCGCCAGCATCGCATCCATCAGCGCGGGCACGCCGATGCCCGATCCGGCATCGAACGCCAGCGGATCGAGGAAGCGCGTGTCCATCCGCCGCCACAGCGCGTCGACCCGCTTCAGCCCCTCGATCGTGCGAACGTACAGCCTGTCCTCGCGCACGGCGAGATCGTCGCCCTCGACCAGCAATATGCCGAGGTAGCGCGCGAGATGCGCCTGTTCGGCATAGGACGGATTGTAGCGGCCGGGGGTGAGCAGGCCGATGCGCGGTTCGGCGCGGTGGCAGGCGGCGGCCAGCCCCTCGCGGAAGGCGGCGAAGAAGGGCGCCAGCCGCTCGACGTTGAGCCGGGTCTGGAGCGTGCCCATCACCCGGCTCGCGCCCAGCCGGTTCTCCAGCGCGTAGCCGGCGCCGGCCGGCGCGCGGACATGATCGGCCAGCACGCGCCACTCGCCATCGGGCCCGCGCGCCAGATCGACCGCGTAGAATTGCAGGCGATGGCCTCCGGTCGGCGGCACATCGATCATGCTGCGCCAGAAATGGCGGCTGCCGGTGACGAGGGCGGCGGGCAGGCGCCCCGAGGAGACCAGATCGGCCGGGCCGTAGATGTCCGCCAGCAGCCGTTCGAGCAGCTCGGCGCGCTGGGCGACGCCGGCCGAAATGCCGGTCCATTCGTCCTGCCCTATCAGCAGCGGCAGGGCGGAGAGCGGCCAGGGGCGCTCCTGCTGGTCGCCCGGCAGGCGGAAGGCGGTGCCGAGTTCGGCGACCTGCCGACCGACCCGATCCTGCAACCGCTGGAGATGCCCCTCGGTGATGGTCGCCACGCCATCGAACAGATGATGCCACCAGCGCGCGCCCCGCCCGCTGTCGCCCCGCACGACATCGTCGATCCCGGCGCGGGCGATGTAGCTGTCGAGCCAGCCCTGTCCCCAGGAGGGGAGGCCGGGGAGTTGCGACATGGCGTGCGCGGGGCTCACCGGAAATCCTCCCCTGCAAGGGGAGGGGGACCGCCGGCGCAGCCGGGGGTGGAGGGGTATCCCGCTGTCGAGAGGGCGTCACCCCTCCACCATCGCTGCGCGATGGTCCCCCTCCCCTTGCAGGGGAGGAACTTCATTTTGCCCCCCATCGCCATCGCTACCCGCGCGGCCCCGGCGCGCGCAGGTCCAGCGTCATCGGAAATTCGCTCGCCCGCTCCGCCGCCGGCGCCTCGACCCGGCCGGGCGTATGGCCATGATCCTGGAACCGCGCCTTGCGCCGGGCCTCCGCCTCATAATCGTTGATCGGCAGATTGTCGTAGCTGCGGCCGCCGGGGTGGGCGACGTGGTACATGCAGCCCCCCAGCGAGCGGCTGTTCCACGTATCGACCAGATCGAAGGTGAGCGGCGCGTTGGCGGGCAGGCGCGGGTGCAGGCAATTGGCCGGCGCCCACGCCTTGAAGCGCACGCCGCCCACCGCCTGCCCCGGCACGCCCGTCGGCGCCATCGGCACCGCGCGGCCGTTGCAGGTGACGACGTGGCGGCCGGGCACCAGCCCGTCGGCCTTCACCTGCACGCGCTCGGTCGAGCTGTCGACATAGCGCACCGTGCCGCCGATCGCCCCGGTCTCGCCCAGCACATGCCACGGCTCCAGCGCCTGGGTGATCTCCAGCTTGACCCCGCCGGCGACGAAATCGCCATGCTTGGCGAAGCGGAACTGGCGTTGCGCCTCGAACCAGTCGGGATCGAAATCATAGCCCGCCGAGCGAAGATCGGCGAGCACGCCGAGGAAATCCTCCCACACGAAATGGGGCAGCAGGAAACGATCGTGGAGTGTCGTGCCCCAGCGGACGAGGCTGCCTTCCTGCGGCTGGCGCCAGAACCACGCCGTCAGCGCGCGGATCAGGAGTTGCTGCGCGAGGCTCATCCGCGCCTCTGGCGGCATCTCGAACCCGCGGAACTCGACGAGGCCGAGGCGTCCGGTCGGGCCGTCCGGCGAGAACAGTTTGTCGATGCAGATTTCGGTGCGGTGGGTGTTGCCCGTCACGTCGACCAGCAGGTTGCGGAACAGGCGATCGACCACCCACGGCTCGGGCGTCGGCCCCTCGCCGGGGCGCGGCACCTGCGCCAGCGCGATCTCCAGCTCGTAGAGGCCGTCGTGGCGCGCCTCGTCGATGCGCGGCGCCTGACTGGTCGGGCCGATGAACAGGCCGGAGAACAGGTACGAAAGCGACGGATGGCGCTGCCAGTAGAGGACGAAGCTCTTGAGCATGTCCGGCCGGCGGATGAACGGGCTGTCCATCACCGATCGCCCGCCGAGAACGAGGTGATTGCCCCCGCCGGTGCCGATCGCGCGCCCGTCGACCATGAACTTGTCGGCGGTCAGCCCACATTCGCGCGCCATGTCATACAGGCTGGTGGTCAGGTCGACCGTCTCGGCCCAGCTGCCCACCGGCTGCACGTTGACCTCGACCACGCCCGGATCGGGGGTGATCTTCAGGACTTGCAGGCGCGGATCGGGCGGCGGGGAATAGCCCTCGATCCGCACCGGGATGCGGGTCGCCTCCGCCGCGCGCTCGACCTGGGCGACCAGCTCCAGATAATCCTCCAGCGCCTCGGTCGGCGGCAGGAACACGGCGAGATGGTCGCCGCGCGGCTCGACGGTGACGGCGGTGCGCACCGCGCCCTCGATGATGCGCTGCTCGGATCGCTCCTGCTGGGCATAGCCGCCCTCGGCCGAGGCCACCGCCTCGGACCGCTGCGGCGCGGCGGGGGCCGCCGCCGGCTGCTGGTCGCGGAAATCGGGCAGGGGCTCTCGCGGCTCGGTCGTGTCGCGCACATGGAGATAGGGATAATCGGATTTGGGGATATGCGGCAGCGATCCCAGCGGCAGGCGATAGCCGAGCGCGCTGTCGCCGGGCACCAGGAACAGCTTGCCGCGACGGGTCTGCCACCGCTCGCTGCGCCAGCGGCGCGGCTCGGGCATGGCTGCCGCCTGCCACCGCTGGACGGGCAGGACATAGCCGACCGGCGTGGAAAGGCCGCGCTCGAACGCCGTCACCATCCGCGCCCGCGCCTCCGGGTCTTCGATCGCCGGATCGGTCGGGTCGGTATTGTCGGGCAGCGCCGCTTCCTTGACGGCCCATTCGAGGCCGTCCTCATAGGCGGGCTGGATATTCTCCGCCTCGACGCCCAGCCCCTCGGCCATGGCGGCGAGGAAGTCGCCCGCGACGGACGGGTCGATCGGCGCGCCGCCGCCCGGCAACATCGGCGCGATCAGGCTGGTGTCGCGCCAGATCGGCACGCCATCCAGCCGCCAATAGACCGAATAGCCCCAGCGCGGCAGGCTCTCGCCCGGATACCATTTGCCCTGGCCGTGGTGGATCATGCCGCCCGGCGCATAGCGATCGCGCATCTTGCGGATCAGCTTGTCGGCGAAGAAGGCCTTGGTCGGCCCGACGGCGTCGCCGTTCCACTCGCCCGCCTCGCCGCCGTCGATCGCCACGAAGGTCGGCTCGCCGCCGGTCGTAAGCCGCACGTCGCCCGCGACCAGATCGGCGTCCACCTTCTCGCCCAGCGCCATCAGCGCCTGCCAGCGGGTATCGGTGAAGGGCTTGGTGATGCGGACGGCTTCGTCGATGCGCTGCACGTCCATCGCGAAATCGAAATCGGTGCGCGCGGGCTCCAGAATGGCGCCCTCGATCGGGGTGGCCGATCGGTAATGCGGCGTGGCGGCCAGCGGAATGTGGCCCTCGCCCGCGAACAGCCCGGATGTCGGGTCCATGCCGACCCAGCCCGCGCCGGGCACATAGGCCTCGACCCAGGCGTGCAGGTCGCACACGTCCTGCGCGACGCCGCTGGGGCCATCCAGCGCCACCACGTCTGGCTTCAGCTGGATCGAATAGCCCGACACGAAGCGCGAGGCGAAGCCGAGATGGCGCAGCAGGTGGACGAGCAGCCAGGAGGAATCGCGGCACGATCCCGTCCCCAATTCCAGCGTCTCCTCGGGCTGCTGCGTGCCCGCCTCCAGCCGGATGACATAGCCGACCGCCTGATTCACCGCGCGGTTGATCTCGACCAGGAAGTCGATCGTCCGCATCTCGACGTCGGCGAAGCGGTGGACCATCTCGGTGAACTTCGGCCCCATCGCCTGCGTCTCGAAATAGGGCGCGAGATCGGCGGCGAGATCGACCGCGTACACGAACGGCCGCTGCTCGGCATATTCCTCGAGGAAGAAGTCGAACGGATTGTAGACCACCAGATCGGCGAGCAGGTCCACGGTCACGCGGAACTCGCTGACCTTTTCGGTGAACACGATCCGCGCCAGCCAGTTGCCGTGCGGGTCCTGCTGCCAGTTGATGAAATGATGCTCGGGCGAAACCTTGAGCGAATAATTGGGGATGCCGGTGCGGCTGTGCGACGCCGGGCGCAGGCGGATGGTCTGCGGCCCCAGCAGGACCGGATGGTCGTAGCGATACGACGTCGAATGGTGGAGCGCGGCCTGAATCATCACTGCCCTTCGATCATATCGCCTGTTGCGGCGCAATACGCTGAGCGGCCGCACATGGGGTGCCCGATGCCTCGGCGCACCCCCAAATGGGATTAGCTTAGCTTCGGGCGCCTACAGTAACCGTGCTTTGCGCCGAACGACGACCCAATCGATCTGCGGCGGCGAGAATCTTGCGAACGGAAGTGCCGGTGTCCCAGACCCTTACCCATCTCCAGCGGCTCGAGGCCGAGAGCATCCACATCCTGCGCGAAGTGGTGGCCGAGGCGGAGCGGCCGGTGATGCTCTATTCGGTCGGCAAGGATTCGGCGGTGATGCTGCATCTGGCGCGCAAGGCCTTCTATCCCTCGCCCCCGCCGTTCCCGCTGCTCCATGTCGATACGACGTGGAAGTTCAGGGCCATGTACGATCTTCGCGACAAGGCGGCGCGCGATGCCGGCATGGAATTGCTGGTCTACCAGAACCCCGAGGCGAAAGAGCGTGGGATCAACCCGTTCGATCATGGCCCGCTCCATACCGACATGTGGAAGACCGAAGGGCTGAAGCAGGCGCTCGACCTCCACGGCTTCGACGCGGCCTTCGGCGGCGCGCGCCGCGACGAGGAGAAGAGCCGCGCCAAGGAGCGCGTCTTCTCCTTCCGATCGGCCAACCATCGCTGGGATCCGAAGAACCAGCGGCCGGAGCTGTGGAACCTCTACAACGCCAAGAAGGCGAAGGGGGAGAGCATCCGGGTGTTCCCGATCTCCAACTGGACCGAGCTGGATATCTGGCAATATATCCACCTGAACGACATCGAGATCGTGCCGCTCTATTTCTCCGCGCCCCGCCCCACGGTGGAGCGCGACGGGCTGCTGCTGATGGTGGACGACGACCGCTTCCCGCTGGCGCCCGGCGAAGTCCCCGTCGAACGCTCGATCCGCTTCCGCACGCTCGGCTGCTATCCGCTGACCGGCGCGGTCGAGAGCGAGGCCAGGACACTGCCCGAAGTGATCCAGGAGATGCTGCTCACCACCACCTCCGAACGGCAGGGCCGCGCGATCGACAAGGATGCGGGCGGGGCGAGCATGGAGAAAAAGAAGCAGGAGGGGTATTTCTGACGTGGCGGCTGAGCCGGCACGTCATCCCAGCGAAAGCTGGGATCTCCCTCCACAGGCCGCGCGCCTGCCGCACAAGATCCCAGCTTTCGCTGGGATGACGGGGTTAAACGAATGACCACCCAGGACGCCATCTACCAGACCGACGCGCTCATCGCCGAGGATATCGACGCCTATCTGATCCAGCATCAGAACAAGTCGCTGCTGCGCTTCATCACCTGCGGATCGGTGGACGATGGCAAGTCCACGCTGATCGGCCGCCTCCTCTACGACAGCAAGATGATCTTCGAGGATCAGCTCGCCGCGCTGGAGGCGGATTCGAAGAAAGTCGGCACGCAGGGGCAGGAGATCGATTTCGCGCTGCTGGTCGACGGCCTCGCCGCCGAGCGCGAGCAGGGCATCACGATCGACGTCGCCTACCGCTTCTTCGCGACCGAAAAACGCAAGTTCATCGTGGCGGACACGCCCGGCCACGAACAATATACCCGCAACATGGTGACCGGCGCCTCCACCGCCGACCTCGCCGTGATCCTGATCGACGCGCGCAAGGGCGTGCTGACCCAGACGCGGCGGCACAGCTACCTCGCCCACCTGATCGGCCTCCGCAATCTGGTGCTGGCGGTGAACAAGATGGACCTGATCGGCTATGATCGGGCGCGCTACGACGAGATCGTCGCCGACTACGCCGCCTTCGCCGCGTCGATCGGCATCACGGCCTTCACGCCGATGCCGATCTCCGGCTTCAAGGGCGACAACATCACCGCGCCGAGCACGAACACGCCCTGGTATGACGGGCCGACCCTGATGGGCCATCTGGAAACCGTCGAGCTGGACGTCACCTCTGCGCAGGGTCAGCCGTTCCGCATGCCGGTGCAATGGGTCAACCGGCCCAATCTCGATTTCCGCGGCTTCTCCGGCCTGATCGCCGCCGGCACCGTGAAGCCGGGCGACGCGGTGCGGGTGCTGCCCTCGGGCAAGACATCGACCGTGACGTCGGTCGTCACCTTCGATGGCGATCTGCCGCAGGCGGTGGCGGGCCAGTCGGTGACGCTCACCTTCGCCGACGAGGTGGATTGCTCGCGCGGCGACGTGATCGCGGTGGCGGACAATCCGCCGCAGACCGCCGACCAGTTCGAGGCCACGATCGTGTGGATGGCCGACGAGGCGATGCTGCCCGGCCGCCCCTATTGGCTGAAGCTCGGCACGCAGACGGTGAGCGCCACGATCCAGGCGCCCAAATATCAGGTCAACGTCAACACGATGGAGCAATTGGCGGCGAAAACGCTGGAGCTGAACGCGATCGGCGTGGCCAATTTCGCCACCGATCGCGCCATCACGTTCGAGGCCTATCCCGCCGATCGCACGCTCGGCGGCTTCATCCTGATCGACAAGATCACCAACGCCACCGTCGGCGCGGGGATGATCCACTTCGCCCTCCGCCGCAGCCAGAACGTCCACTGGCAGGCGACCGACATCGGCCGCGAGCAGCATGCGGCGCTCAAGAACCAGAAGCCCGCCGTGCTGTGGTTCACCGGGCTTTCGGGCGCGGGCAAATCGACCATCGCCAACCTCGTCGAGAAGAAGCTGGCGCGGATGAACCGCCACACCTTCCTGCTGGACGGCGACAACGTCCGCCACGGGCTCAACAAGGATCTCGGCTTCACCGATGCCGATCGGGTGGAGAATATCCGCCGCGTGGGCGAGGTCGCGAAGCTGATGACCGATGCCGGGCTGATCGTCATCACCGCCTTCATCTCGCCGTTCCGCGCCGAACGGGCGATGGTGCGCGGCATGATCGCGGCGGGCGAGTTCATCGAGGTGCATATCGATACGCCGCTGGCCGACGCCGAGCAGCGCGACGTGAAGGGCCTCTACGCCAAGGCGCGGGCCGGGCAGCTCAAGAATTTCACCGGCATCGACAGCCCCTACGAGCCGCCCGAGGCGCCCGAAATCCGCATCCACACCACCCGCCTGACCCCCGAGGAGGCCGCCGACCTGATCGTCGCGCAAATCATCCCATGAGCGGGATCATGACCGACGCCGAATTGGCCGCGCATCTGGCCGAGGTGGCGGGGCGCATCCTGCTCGAAGTGCGAAACAGCGGGGTCTTTTCGGAGAAACTGCTCGGCAAGGCGGGCGACCAGACCGCCAACCAGTTCCTCGTCCATGCCCTGCGCGAGCAACGCCCCGACGACGGGCTGCTGTCCGAGGAGATGAAGTGCGACGGCGCGCGGCTGGCGCAAAGCCGGGTGTGGATCGTCGATCCGGTCGACGGCACGCGCGAATATGGCGAGGGCCGCGCCGACTGGGCGGTGCATGTCGGCCTGGCGATCGACGGCGTGGCGGAGGTCGGCGCGGTGGCGCTGCCGGGCGTCGGCGCGGTGCTGCGCAGCGATCAGGTCGCGCCGCTGCCGTCCGCACCCGCACGGCTGCGCATGGTCGTCAGCCGCACCCGGCCGGCGAAGGAAGCGATCGCGATCGCCGAGCGGATCGGCGTCGAACTCGTGCCGATGGGCTCGTCGGGCGCCAAGGCGATGGCCGTGATCCGGGGCGAGGCCGACATCTACCTCCATTCGGGCGGGCAATATGAGTGGGATTCGGCCGCCCCGGTCGCGGTGGCGCGCGCCTACGGCCTGCATTGCTCGCGGATCGACGGCAGCCCGCTCACCTACAACAATGAAGACGTCTACCTCCCCGATCTGTTGATCGCGCGGCCCGAACATGCCGAAACCGTGCTGGCGTTGTTGGCGGAAATGCCCGCCTGACGCCTTTGCCGCCTGCGCCCCGGACCTGTAGGTCTGGCGGCGAAGGGGATCGGCATGACGGGTGCGGCGAGCGGCGGCAAAGGGATCGGGGCGGCCGATCTGCTGCGCCTCGACCAGACCGGTCCGCTACGCTTCCGCGCGCTCCACAATCAGGATAACGGCACCGGCGCGATCTTCGGCGGGCAACCGATCGCGCAGGGGCTGGCGGCGGCGCAGCGCACCGTGCCCGACTGGCCGGTACATAGCGCGACCGGCTATTATCTGCGCGCCGGGGCGATCGGCGTGCCGGTGGATTATACCGTCGAGGTGCTGCGCGACGGGCGGCGCTTCGCCTCGCGCCGGGTTTTGGCCGAACAGGCGGGGCGGGCGATCTTCGAGATGCTCTGCTCCTTCCACGATGCCGAGGACGGCCCCGTGCATCAGCACGCCGTGCCGCCGGCCATGCCCGATCCCGAGACGCTGCCCGACATCGCCGATTTCATGCGCGCCCATGCCGATCGCCTGCCGGCGATCCTGTCGGGCGATTTCGGCCTGTCCTTCCCGATCGACCTGCGCCTGCCCGATGCCGAGGCCGCCTTCTTCAGCCCGCCCGCCTCCGCCGAGCGCAATTACTGGATGCGGATGCGAACGGCGGCGATGCTGGACGATCCGGCGGCGCACCAATGCCTGCTCGCCTTCATGTCCGATTTCTGGGTCGCGGCGACTCCCGGCGCGCCGCACCTGCGCGTGGCAGACGCACATCGCATGGCAACCGTGACGCTCAATCACAGCCTGTGGTTTCACGGCGCCACCCGCGCCGACGAATGGCTGCTGTGCCACACCGAAAGCCCCTGGGCGGGCGAAGGGCGCGGGCTGGTGCGCGGCGCGATCCACGACGCGCGCGGCCGGCTCGTCGCCAGCGTCACGCAGGATGTGAGCATGCGCCGGCTGTGACCGGCGAAACGGGCGAGAGCGAGTTGCGGCTGTCGGGCATGGCGACCGCCCGACGGCGCGTCGTCACACCAGATCCGGCGGGGTCGCCTCCGCCTTCAGCCGCGCGATCGCCTCGTCCAGCGGCAGGATGGTCTGCCCCTGATCGCCGAGCCGGCGGATCGCCACCGTCCGCTCCTCGGCCTCGCGCTTGCCGACCACCAGCAGCGCCGGCACCTTGGCGAGCGAATGTTCGCGCACCTTGTAGTTGATCTTCTCGTTGCGAAGATCCGCCTCCGCGCGCAGCCCCGCCGCCTTGAGCGCCGCGACCACTTCGGCCGCATAGCCGTCCGCGTCGGACACGATCGTCGGCACCACCGCCTGCACCGGCGCCAGCCACATCGGCATCTTGCCGGCGTGATGCTCGATCAGGATGCCGAGAAACCGCTCGAACGTGCCGAGGATGGCGCGGTGGAGCATGATCGGGCGGTGGCGCTGGCCATCCTCGCCGACATAGCTCGCGTCGAGCCGCTCGGGCAGGACCGTGTCGGTCTGGAGCGTGCCGCACTGCCAGGTCCGGCCGATCGCGTCGGTAAGGTGGAATTCCAGCTTGGGGGCGTAGAAGGCGCCTTCGCCGGGCAGCTCCTCCCAGCCGAATTCCGCCGTGGCGCGGCCCGTCGCGGCGACGGCGTCACGCAGGCTCTGCTCGGCCCAATCCCACATCTCGTCGGTGCCGAAGCGCTTCTCCGGGCGCAGCGCCAGCTTGATCGCATAGCTCTCGAAGCCGAGATCCTTGTAGATCACGTCGAGCAGGTCGCAGAAGCGTTGCACCTCGCCGACGAGCTGGTCGGCGCGCACGAAGATATGGGCGTCGTCCTGCGTGAACTGGCGGACGCGCATGATGCCGTGGAGCGCGCCATGCGCCTCGTTGCGGTGGCAGCAGCCGAATTCCGCCATGCGGATCGGCAGGTCGCGATAGCTCTTGATGCCCTGCTTGAAGATCAAAACGTGCGCCGGGCAGTTCATCGGTTTCAAGGCCATCAGGTCGCCCTCGCCCGACAGCACCGCGCCCTCATCCTCGGTGTTGGGCACCTCGTCGGGCACGACGAACATATTCTCGCGATATTTGCCCCAATGGCCGGATTGCTCCCACTGGCGCGCGTCCATCAGCTGCGGCGTCTTGACCTCGGCATAATCGGCCGCGTCGAGCCGTCGGCGCATATAGGCCTCCAGCGCGCGCCACATGACGAAGCCCTTGGGGTGCCAGAAGACCGAGCCCTGCGCCTCGGGCTGGAGGTGGAAGAGGTCCATCTCCTGGCCGATGCGGCGATGGTCGCGCTTGGCGGCCTCCTCCAGCCGCGTGAGGTGCGCGTCGAGCTGCTTCTTGTTGAGCCATCCGGTGCCGTAGACGCGGCTCAGCATCGCATTCTTCTGGTCGCCGCGCCAATAGGCGCCCGACACGCGCGTCAGCTTGAAGGCGGCCGGGTCGAGCCGGCCCGTCGAGGGCAGATGCGGACCACGACACATGTCGAAGAAGGCGCCGGCGCGATAGACCGTCAGTTCCTCGCCTTGCGGAAGCTCCGCGGCCCATTCGGCCTTGAAGCGCTCGCCCTGCTTCTCCCACGCGGCGATCAGCGCGTCGCGTTCCCACACTTCGCGGACCAGCGGCTCGTTGGCGGCGATGATGCGGCGCATCTCGGCCTCGATCGCGGGCAGGTCCTCGTCGGTGAAGGGGCGTTCGGCGGGCGCGAAATCATAATAGAAGCCGTCGTCCGTCGCCGGGCCGAAGGTGATCTGCGTACCGGGAAAAAGGCTCTGCACCGCCTCGGCCAGCACATGGGCATAATCGTGGCGGACGAGTTCGAGCGCGTCGGCCTCGTCCTTCGCCGTCACCAGCGCGAGCGCCGTATCATTGTCGAGCGGCCGATTCAGATCGCGCAGTTCGCCATCGACCCTGGCGGCGAGTGCGGCCTTCAGCAGCCCCGGCCCGATCGACGCCGCGATCTCGGCCGGAGTGGTGCCGGCCGCGACCTGGCGGACGGAACCATCGGGCAGCGTGATCGAGATATCGGACATGGGAGACCTGTATTGTTGAAAGGCGGCGGGCTTATGCCCCTAGCGGGCCATCAGGGGCAAGCCGGAGAGATAGGGACGACCCGGCGGAAGTTCACGACGTTCGCATCCTATCGCCCCTTTTCGATCCACGGCCCTTCGCGGGAGAGGATCAGGTCCGGCGGCACTGGCACAAGCGGGGGGCTGTAGGACAGCGTTTTTTGGGCGCGGCGGCGGGCCGCGCGCATTGCGCCGCCACGCCCCCTCGTTAAACAGGCGGGGGCTCGGGGGGACGGCAGGCATGGCGGACACGGCGAAGGCGCGCGTTCTGTGGGCGGACGTGGCGCGCGGCATCGGCATCCTGCTCGTGGTGATCGGCCATGTCTGGCAGGATAGCGAGCCCTGGCTGATGGCGGCGATCTACGCCTTCCACATGCCCCTGTTCTTCCTGCTGTCCGGCTATTTCACCCATCCCCGCGCGACGCTCGGCGACGATATCGGCCATCGCGCCCGCACCCTGCTGGTGCCTTATGCCTGCTACATCCTGCTGATCGGCGGGGCGCTGCTGGCGGTGCATGTGCTGCGGCGCGACTGGCAGGGCGTGGCCGATATCGCCTTCGTCCTGATCTATGGCGGGGCGAAGCTGACGGCGCATATGGGCGCTTTCTGGTTCGTCACCTGCCTGTTTCTGGCGCAGGCCTTCTATCTCGCGCTGCTGCATTGGTTCGGTTCGCCGCGCTCGCCCGGGCTGATCGCGATCCTGCTGGTCGGGCTGGCGCTGGGCTATGGCGCGGGCCGGCTCGGCTGGCCGGGGCCGTGGAATGTGGCGGTCGCGCCGGTCGCGGCGGTCTTCCTGTGGATCGGTCACCGGCTGCGCCTCGCCGATCCGTCGCCGCGCCGGGTGGTCAGCGGCGCGCTGCTGCTGGCGCTGGTGCCGCTCGCCACCCTGCCGCTCGGGATGGTCTACGATCTCAACATGAAGGTGGCGCTGTATGGGCCGCCGATCCTGGGCCTGATGCTGGCGACGGGCCTGTCGCTGCTGCTGATCGAAGCGAGCAAGGTGATGGAGCGCAGCGCGCGGCTGGCGACGACGCTCAGCGCGCTCGGCGATGCCGCGCTCACCATCCTCTTCCTCCATCAGGCGGTGCATTATGCGCTGGTTTCGGCGGATGCCCCGCTATGGCTCCAGTTCCTGCTGTCGCTCGCGCTGCCGTTCACGCTCCACCGACTGTTCCTGCGCTTCCACCTCTCTCGTGTGCTGCTGCTCGGGCGGGGGCGGTTGCGCCGGGGCTGAGGATCAGCCCACGCCGAGCTGCCACAGCAGGAAGGCATATTCCTCCGCCACCTCGCGCAGCGAATCGAAGCGGCCGGATTTGCCGCCATGGCCCGCGCCCATGTTGGTCTTGAGCAGCAGGATCGCATCGCCGGTGCGGGTCGCACGGAGCTTCGCGGCCCATTTGGCGGGCTCCCAATAGGTGACGCGCGGGTCGTTCAACCCGGCGATGATGAGGAGCGGGGGGTAATCCTGCGCCGACACCTGATCGTAGGGGGAATAGCTGCGGATCAGCTCGAAGGCGGCCTTGTCCTCGATCGGATTGCCCCATTCGGGCCATTCGCCCGGCGTCAGCGGCAGGCTGGCGTCGAGCATCGTGTTCAGCACGTCGACGAAGGGCACATGCGCCACCACCGCACCCCACAATTCGGGCGCCTGGTTGATGATCGCCCCCATCAGTTCGCCACCGGCCGAGCCACCCGAGGCCGTCACCCGACCGGGCGAGGCCCAGCCCTCCGCCACCAACCCCTTCGCCACATCGACGAAATCGTCGAACGTATTGGTGCGTTTTTCCAGCTTGCCGTCGAGATACCAATGATAGCCGAGATCGTCGCCGCCCCGGATATGGGCGATGGCGAAGGCGAAGCCGCGATCGAGCAGCGACAATCGGCTGGTCGAGAAGCCCGGCGGAATGGCGAGGCCATAGGCGCCATAGCCATAGAGATGGAGCGGCCCGGAGCCGTCCTTCGCGAAATCGGCCGGATAGACGATCGAGACGGGAATGGCGGTGCCGTCGCGCGCGGCGATCTCGACCCGCTCGGTGCGATATTTCGCCGGATCGTAGCCCGAGGGTATCTCCTGCACCTTCAGGCTTTCCAGCCCCCGCCCGCCGACGTGGAAATCATACACCGTCGGCGGCGTCACCATCGACTGGTAGGAAAGCCGCAGCCGATCGACCGCATATTCGGGATTGTTGGCGAGGGAGGCGGTGTAACTCGCCTCGGGAAAGGCGACCCGCCGGCCGGCCGCGCTGCCATGATCGTGCAGCACGATCTGGTCGAGCCCCCGCTCGCGCCCCTCGACCGTGAAGAAATCGGCGAAGGCGGTAAGCCCGCGAATGTAGAAATCGTCCGATCCGGGGATCAGTTCGGCCCAGTCGCCCGGCGCCGCCAGCGGCGCGGTGGCGACGCGGAAGTTCACATGGGCATCGTTGGTGCGGATGAGGAGCGTGCCTTCATGCTCGTCCACCTCATATTCGCGGCCGGCGATGCGCGGCGAGACGAGGATCGGCGTACCGGTCAAATCGTCGCCGGGCAGCAGCCGCACCTCGCTGGTGACATGGTCGCCGGCCGACAGCACCACGAACCGCCGCGACTGGGTCTGGCCGATCGAGATGCGGAAGCCCTCGTCCGCCTCGCGGTACAGCACGACATCCTCGGCGACATCGCCGCCCAGCCGGTGGCATTGCGCCACGTCCACCCGCCACTGATCGTTGACGAGGCCGTAGGCGAAGGCGGCGCTGTCGGCCTGCCACGCCACGCCGCCGAGCGTGCCGGGGATGGTGTCGGGCAGGTCGGCGCCCGCGATCAGGTCGCGTACCCGCAAGGTGAAGCGTTCCGATCCATTGTCGTCCACGCTCCACGCCATGAAGCGCCCGTCCGGGCTGACGGCGAGCGCGCCCAGCCGGAAATAATCCTTCCCCTCGGCCAGCGCCGGCTCGTCGAGGATCAATTCGTCGGCCCCGCCGCCCGCCACCGGCCGCCGCCACCAGCAGCGATATTGCGCGCCCGGCCGGAACGCCCACCAGTAGAGCCAGTCGCCGTCCTTCTGCGGCACGGAGGAATCATCCTCCTTCAGCCGCCCCTTCATCTCGGCGAACAGCGCGTCCACCGTGGCCTGATGCGGCGCCATCGCCGCCTCGAAGAAGGCGTTCTCCTGCGCGAGATAGTCCAGCACCTCCGCGTTGGTGACGGTCGGATAGTTCGGATCCTTCAGCCACGCCCACGGGTCTTCCACGGTGATGCCGTGATGGGTGAAGCTGTGGGGCTTGGTCGGCGCGACGGGCGGGGTGGGCAGGGGCAAGACGGACCTTTCTGGTTCATTTTCGATCATGATATGGCCGATCACGCTTCTTTCCTATGGAGGGAAAGGCTAGGGCGCGGCTTTCCGATCGGCGACCAGCGGGGGCAGGCTCCTGACCAACCTTTCGACCCGGATGCCGTTCCGGGCCATCGGCGCGCTGTCGCGTCGCATCGCCGCCTCGCCCTGGGCGCTGGGGTCGGTCGCCGCGCTGGCGTTTCTGCTGCGCTATGTTGTGCAGGCGGGGCTGCCGCAGGGCGACGGCCCCAAATGGTGGGGCTATTTCGATCAGGCGCGCTATCTGCGCTCGGCCGTGGCGCTGGCGCATGGCGGCCTCGACGCGGCGGACCATTGGTATCCACTGGGCTATGCGCTGGTCGCCGCCCCGTTCGCGCGGGTGATGCCGGCGGACCCGTTCCTGATCCCCGATTGCCTGCTGTTCGGGGTGGCGCTGGTCGGCTTCGCGCGGACGATGCGGCATCTGGGGCTCGGGCCGCGCGCGTCGGCCGCCATCTTCGTGGCGACCAACCTGCTGATCTGGCCCTACGCCAAATTGTGGGTGGTGCCGTGGACGACGAGCCTGTCGGCCGCGCTGCTGTGGTGGCTGCTCGCGCTGGCCGGCGATCTGCTCGCCGAGGGGCGGGCGCCGGTGTCGCATCGGGTGCGCGACCGGCTGATGGTGGCGATGGGCGCGCTGGCCGGCGCGTTGCCGCTGGTGCGGCCGACCGAGGCGCTGACCTCCGCGACGGTCGGTCTGGTCGTCGGCTGGACGCTGTATCGCCAGCGCCGCCTGACGCTGCGCGCGATGGCGTGCGCGGTGGGAACGGGCCTCGCGCTCGTCCTGCCCTATCTCGCCCTGCATGGCGCGATCTATGGCCCGCGGGCGAGCGACTATGCCGTCGCGGCGGCCTTGCAGGGCTTCAACCTGCCCGATCTGCCGTGGAAGATGGCGGTGGTGCTGGTGAGCGCCAGGCCGTGGTTTCCGGACGGCCATTCGCTGATCGAGGGCTTTCCCGCGATCGTGCCGGGCCTCGCCGGGCTGATCGCGCTGACGTGGGCGCTGCCCAGCCATGCCCGCCGGCTGCTCGGCCTGATCGCGCTGATCGCATTGCCCTATTGCCTGCTGTTCCTCGCCTATACCGATCTCCAGCCGCCCGGCATCTGGGATCATTCCAACGCCCATTATTTCAAATGGCTGTTCCCCTTGCTGGTCGCGGGATGCTGGTTCCTGATCGACGGGCTGCGCGATCGGCGGCGGCGCGGGCCGGCCGTCGCGGCGCTGGCGGCGATCGGGCTGGCGATGTGCGTCCGCCCGATCCCCGTGCCGGTCGGGGAGGATGTGCCCGCGCGGATGCTGCTGTTCCGGGGCGACACGACCGGCTTCTGGGAAAAGGGTCGGCCCACCAAGGCCTGGGACGCGGCCTATTTCCGCCCGGCGCGGATCGTCGATGCGAAGGGCGTGCTGGAGAATGTCGGCCGCTATCATCAGGTGCCCGATGCCCAAGGCGAGCGCGCCATCGCCGTGTGGCGCCTGTTCGCGGCGCACCCCCGCCGCCTCGATCCGGGCGAGCCGCCGGCCTTGCGGGGGCCGCAGGCGCCCTATGCGCGCTATGGCGTCCGCGTCGGCCTCGCCTGGCCCTGGTAGACCGGGGCGAAGCGGCTGGGGTAGGATGCGCGCGAGGACGGAGGAAAGTATCATGTCCACCTATGAAGATCGCCTCAAGGCGCTCCGCGACGAACTCGCCCGCCGCCGGCTCGACGGTTTCGTCGTGCCGCTTACCGACGAGCATATGAGCGAATATGTCGGCGCTTATGCCCAGCGGCTGGCGTGGCTGACCGGCTTTCAGGGATCGGCCGGATCGGCGGTTGTGCTGCCGGCCGACGCCGCGATCTTCGTCGACGGGCGCTATACGTTGCAGGTGCGCGAGCAGGTCGATGGCGCCTTGTGGCAATATCAGTCGGTGCCGCAGACCAGTGCCGCCGAATGGCTCGGCGCCCATGCCGGGTCGGGCGCGCGGATCGGTTATGATCCGTGGCTGCATACCAAGGATTGGGTGGTGCAGGCGACCCGAGCGCTGGCCGCCAGCGGCGCCGAACTGGTCGCGGTGGACACCAATCCGATCGACGCCATCTGGCCCGACAAGCCCCAGCCCTCGGCCGCGCGCCTTGTCGTCCAGCCCGACGATCTCGCCGGGCGCTCCTCGGCCGACAAGCGCCAGACGATCGCCGATACGCTGACCGAGGCGGGCGCCGACGCCGCCGTCCTCTCCGCGCTCGATTCGATCGCCTGGACGTTCAACGTGCGCGGCGCGGATGTCGATCACACCCCCGTCGCGCTGGCCTATGCGCTGGTCCATGCCGACGGCACCGCCGATCTGTTCGTCGCGCCCGAAAAGCTCGACGACAGCGTGCGCCAGCATCTCGGCAATGCGGTGCGCGTGCACGACCGCGCCGCCTTCCGCCCGGCGCTGGCCTCGCTCGCCGGCAAGAGCGTGATCGTCGATCCCGAGCGTGCCGTCTCGGCCATCTTCGGCACGCTGGAGGAGGCGGGCGCGAAGATCCTCGCCCGGCGTGATCCGGCCGTGCTGCCGAAGGCGATGAAGAACGCCACCGAGATCGCCGGCCACCGCGCCGCGCAGGCGCGCGACGGGGCCGCCCTGGTACGCTACCTGCACTGGCTCTCGATCGAGGCGCCCAAGGGGGGGCTCACCGAATTGTCCGCCGCCGCGCACCTCCGCGCGCTGCGCGACGAAACCGGCGTGCTGAAGGATCTGTCGTTCGGCACCATCTCGGCCGCCGGCCCCAACGGCGCCAGCCCGCACTACAGCGTCACCGAGGAAAGCGATCGCCGCATCGAGCCGGGCACGCTCTACCTCGTCGATTCGGGCGGGCAATATCAGGACGGCACGACCGACGTGACCCGCACCATCGCGGTGGGCACGCCGACGCAGGAGATGCGCACCCGCTTCACCCTCGTCCTCAAGGGCCATATCGCGCTCGCCCGCGCGGTCTTTCCGGAAGGGACGCGCGGCGGCCAGCTCGATACGCTCGCCCGCCAGTTCCTGTGGAGCCACGGCCTCGATTACGCCCATGGCACCGGCCATGGCGTCGGCGCCTATCTCGCGGTGCACGAGGGGCCGCAGCGCATCGCCCCGGTCGGCGGGGCGTATGTCGGCGGGGACGAGCCGTTGCGCGCGGGCATGATCCTCTCCAACGAGCCCGGTTACTACAAGGCGGGCGAGTACGGCATCCGCATCGAGAACCTCATCCTCGTCGAGCCGCGCGACGTGGCCGGGGCCGAAAAACCCTGCCTCGGCTTCGAGACGCTCACCTTCGCGCCGATCGACGCCAGCCTGATCGACGTCGCCCTACTCGACTCCACCGAACTTACATGGTTGAATGCCTATCATGCGCAGGTGCTGGCGATCGTCGGCCCCCGTGTGGAAGGCGAGGTGAAGGCGTGGCTCGGGGGGGCCTGCCGCCCGCTGGGAGAGTGACGATGGGCAAGGTTTCCGCGGTCGCCGGTTTCGCCATCCTGGGCCTCTGCGCGGCGGTCTATGCCGCCCACCCCGAAATCCCGGCCACTCCGCCGATGGCGGCGGCACAGGCGGCCAGGATGAAGGCGACCGATTTCCAGCTCGTCGCGATCGACGGCGCGCCGCTCCCGCTCAAGAAGTTCAAGGGACAGGTCGTCCTGCTCGTCAACACCGCCAGCTTCTGCGGCTTCACCCCGCAGTACGAGGCGCTCCAGAAGATCCAGACCGAATATAAGCCCAAGGGCTTCACCGTGCTCGGCGTGCCCTCGGCCGATTTCGGCGGGCAGGAATATGCCAAGAACAGCGAGATCGCGGGCTTCTGCAAATCCAAGTTCGGCATCAATTTCCCGCTGACGGAGAAATCCGACGTGGTCGGCCCGCAGGCGATCCCGATCTACAAATGGGCCGCCGCCAAGATGGGCGCGGACAACACGCCCAAGTGGAACTTCCACAAATATCTGATCGGCAAGAACGGCCAGATCGTCGCCGCCTTCGGCAGCAAGGCGACCCCCGACAGCCCCGAAGTGCGCGCCGCGATCGAGGGTGCGCTGAAGAAGGGCTGAGCATTCGGGTCAGGCCGGGGGGCACATGATGCGGACGACGATCGCCGGCCTCGCGATGGGCCTCCTGCTTCTTGCCGGATGCAGCAAGCCTGCGCCCGACGGTGGTGCGCCAGACGTCGCCGAGGAGGCGAAGGGTCCGGATGTCGGCGCCACGCCGGCGGCGGGTGTAGCGATGACCTACAGCTACGTCTTTCGCGTGCCGGTCGCGCGGGTGGCGGCGCTTCAGGAAGTCCATGCCGCACAATGCGAGGCGCTGGGCGTGGCACGCTGTCGCGTGGCCTTCATGACCTATCGGGTCCAGCCGCAGCGCCGGATCGTGGCATCGCTGGAGGTGATGCTGGCGCCCGACATCGCGCGGGCGTTCGGCAAGCGCGGCATCGATGCGGTCGTGGCGCAAGGCGGGATGCTCACCTCGGCTGATATAAACAGCGAGGATGTCGGCGTGGCGGTCGCGAGCGGCGATCGGACTGGCGTCAGTGTCGATCAGGAGCAGCGCGACCTGACGGCGCAACTCCAGAAGCCGGGGCTGGGCTCGGCCGAGCGCACGCAAATCCAGACGCGGCTGGCCCAACTCGCCGATGGGCGGAGGCAGGCGCAGACCGCGCGCGACGAGGCTCAGCGCAAGCTGGCCGGCACACCGATGCGCTTCGCCTATGAATCGGGCGAAGTGGATCCGGGCTTCAGCGATGGTCCGATCCTCGGCGCCCTCAAGGATGGCTGGTCGAACATCGTCTGGGGCTCGGCGGCCCTGCTGGTGATCTTCATCACGCTGCTGCCGTGGGGGCTGTTGCTCGCGGCGGTAATCTGGATTTCGCGGCGGTGGATCACGCCGCTGCTGGACGCGAAGCGACCCGGCGACGGCGGTTGATCGAACAGTCGCTCAAACCCCCGGCCGGGTCCACGCCATAACCAGGAACCACGGCGCGCGGCGGTAGCGTTTGACGCGGCGGGCATCGCCGCCGGTGGGGGCGGGTTCGGAGAAATGGGTCAAGGTGAGGCCCGCGCCCAGCAGCAATTCCATGTAGCGGCCGAGCGGGCGATGCCAGTTTTGCACGCGGATGCCACGCCATTCGATCCAGTCGGCGCGTTCGTCGAGATAATGATCCATCCCGAAATGCGAATTGCCCGACAGATCCTGCATCCAGCCGAGCGTCTGCCCGGCGGTGTTGAAGCCGTTGAGATTGGCGATCAGCAGGGTGCCGCCGGGGCGCAGCACGCGCGCCATTTCCGCGATGGCGGCCGCGACATCGGGCATGTCGATCAGCGAGAGATAGCTGACGACCAGATCGAAGCCGGCGTCGGGCAAATCAAGCGCCTCGCCCCGGCCAAGGCGATAGTCGCCCGCCGGATCGCGCGCGCGGGCCCGGTCGATCAGGGCTTCGGTCGGGTCCACGCCCACCGTCGCGATGCCGTTGGCGCGCAGCATCCGGCAGAAGCGCCCTTCGCCGCAGCCGACGTCGAGCGCGGTGGCGGGCGCGGCGGCCGTCGCCAGCCGCAGCATCGGTTCGTCGAGGACGAAGCGGCGGCCGAAATCGCCCTCCTCGCCCATGTCGGCGATCCACGCCCCGGCTGATTCCGCCCAGCCGTCGGACGGCGGCCCTGCGGGATTCACCCCCACACGACCGGATCGAAGCGCACCGGCGCGCCGATCGCCTGAGGCGCGAGCGTCGCTTCCCACATCACCTTGTTGCCGCGAATGAAGGTGCCGATCGGCTTGCCGGTGATTGCCTTGCCGGTGAAGGGCGACCAGCCGCAGCGCGAGGCGAGCCAGCTTTCCTCGATCGTCCAGCGCGCCTTCAGATCGACGACGGTGAAATCGGCGTCATAGCCCGCCGCGATCCTCCCCTTCCGAGTGAGCCCGAACACGCGCTGCGGGCCGGCGGAGGTCAGCTCGATCAGGCGGGCGAGCGTAAGGCGGCCTTCCGCCACATGGTTCAGCATCAAGGGCAGCAAGGTCTGCACGCCGGGCATGCCGGAGGGCGAGGCGGGATAGGGTTTGGCCTTTTCCTCCAGCGTGTGCGGCGCGTGATCCGAACCCAGCACGTCGGGCACGCCCTGGTTGAGCCAGTGCCACAGGCCGTCGCGGTGCGCGGCCGAGCGAATCGGCGGGTTCATCTGGGCGAAGGTGCCGATCGTCGGATAGGCCTCCTCGCCCGCCAGGGTCAGATGCTGCGGCGTGACCTCGCAGGTTGCCAGATCCTTGTGCCGCGCGATCAGCTCCAGTTCGGCGGGCGTGGTGATGTGGAGGATGTGGATGCGGCGCTTCGCCTCCCGCGCGAGGCGCAGGATGCGGCGGGTGGCGAGCAACGCGCTCTCGTCGTCGCGCCAGACGGGGTGGCTGGCGGGGTCGCCCTCGATCCGCTCGCCCATCCGCGCCTGCATCCGCTCCTCGTCCTCGGCGTGGATCGCGACCCTGCGGTGGCCGCTCGCCAGCACGCGGGCGAGATTGCCATCGTCCGACACGAGCAGGTCGCCGGTGGAGGCGCCCATAAAGATCTTCACCCCCGCCGTGCCGGGCAGCCGCTCCAGTTCGGCAAGGTCCGGCGCGTTGTTGTTGGTGGCGCCGACGTAGAAGGCATGGTCGCACCACATCCGGTCCTTCGCGCGGGCCAGCTTGTCGGCGATGGCCTCGGCCGAATCGGTATTGGGCTTGGTGTTGGGCATTTCGAACACCGCCGTCACGCCGCCCAGCACGGCGGCGCGGCTGCCGCTCTCCAGATCTTCCTTGGCCTCCAGCCCCGGCTCGCGGAAATGAACCTGGCTGTCGATCACGCCGGGCAGGATGGTGAGGCCGCTGCAATCGACCGTCTCGCCCGCGTCTCCGGTGGCGCCCAGCGCCACGATCGTGCCGTCGCGCACGCCGATGGAGGTTTCGACCGGGCCGCCGGGCGTCCAGACGATGCCGTTCTTGAGGATCAGATCGTAGGTGGGCGCTGGCATAAAGGCTCCGTTCGTCCTGAGCGCAGTCGAAGGACGGGCCACAAACGGTGCGCCTCGCCTCCCGTGCTTCGACTGCGCTCAGCACGAACGGGTCGGTGCTGGCAAGCGGTAGTGCCGGCATTCCGGCCGTATCCCTTGAAAGACGGGGCGCGCCGTTCCTTATGGAAGCCATGACCATGCTCGCCGACCGCGCCCTGCTCCGCCTGTCCGGCCCCGATGTGCGGGGCTTCCTGCAAGGGCTGGTCACGTCCGACGTGACCGGGCCGCTGCCGGTGTGGGCGGGGCTGCTCTCGGCGCAGGGCAAGGCGCTGTTCGATTTCCTGCTGTGGGCCGATGGCGACGACATCCTGATCGATTGCGAGGACATTCAGGCCGACGCGCTGGCCCGCCGCCTCGGCCTCTATCGCCTGCGCCGCCCGATCACGATCGCGCGCGATCCGGCGCTGGCGGTGCATTGGGCGCTGGATGGTGACGCCGAGCCCGATCCGCGCCTGCCCGCGCTCGGCCGCCGCTGGATCGCGCCGCCGGGGGCCGCCGCAGAGGGCTGGCGCCCGCACCGCCTGTCGCTCGGCGTGACGGAGGGCATGGCCGAACTCGGCACCGACAAGACCCTGTGGCTGGAGGCTAACGCCGCCGAACTGAACGGCGTGAGCTTCACCAAGGGCTGCTATGTCGGCCAGGAGAATACCGCGCGGATGAACTGGCGGCAGAAAGTGTCGCGCCGGCTGGTGGTGGTGCGCGCCGGGAGCGATCCGGGCGAGGCGGCGAACGTCTGGTATCCCGATCTCCGCCTCGCGGTGGCGCGGCGGCGGGTGGAGGCGCTGGCGGGCGCCGACGACGTGCTGATGCCCGACTGGCTCGAGCAGGCGTTGCGCGCGGCGCCGGAATAAGGGACGATCTCCCGACAATCGGGAGCCCTGCCGATGGACGCCTTTTCCTATCTGTCGGTGCTGCTCTCGATCATCATCGGTCTGGCGATGACGCAGATATTGCAGGGCTATCGCGGGATGCTGCTCGCCCGCGCCCGGATCATCCTTTATCCGCCGACGCTCATATGGTCCGTCCTGATCCTGCTGTTCGCCACGCAGAGCTGGTGGGCGAGCTTCGGGCTCAATGATTACAAGGGGTGGACCTTTGGCACCTTCAGCGTGATCCTCGCGCAGACGATCTTCCTCTACATGCTGGCGGCGCTGATCCTGCCCGACATGCCGGCCGGCGAGACGATCGACCTGAAGGCGCATTATTATCGCGAGATCGGCCCCTTCTACAGCCTGACCATCGCCATGCTGGCGGCCAGTCTCCTGAAGGACTGGATGCTCGACGGCCGCCTGCCCGAGCCGCGCAATCTGGCGTTCCACTTCGCCTTCGCCGGCCTTTCGGTGCTTGCCCTGATCGCCCGCCACCGGCGGCTGCACGAGGCGATCGCCCCGCTGATCGGCCTGTGCACGATCGCCTATATCGCGGCGCTGTTCGACCGGCTGTAAATCCTCACCGGCACGGGGAGGGCGACCGTCGCGCAGCGATGGTGGAGGGGGCGATCCACGATCGCCGCGCTTCGGGGAGAGCCCCCTCCGTCACGCTTCGCGCGCCACCTCCCCGTGCCGGGGAGGATTATTCGGAACCCCCGCCCTCACCGTTCGTCCCACCGCGCATGACCAGCCCCACCTTCATCGGCCTGCCCCGCGCCGATCTCGCCGCGCTCGACAGCCCCAGCGCCGTCGTCCTCGGCGCCGCCGAAGCCTCGCCCTATGTGAAGGGTGTCGCCAGCCATGCCGCCAAGGCGCCGGCCGCGCTGCGCGCCGCGTCGATGCAATTCGCCGGGTCGCTGGCGCAATATGATTTCGACATCGACCAGACCTTCTTCCCGGCCAAGGGCGAGCATCGTGGCATGGTGGATGCGGGCGATGTGACAACCACCACCTACGATGCCGAGGGCAATCGCGCCGCGATCGAGGCGGCGGTGCGGCGGGTGCTGACGGCGGGCGCGGTGCCGATCATGCTGGGCGGGGACGACAGCGTGCCGATCCCGACGATCGCCGCCTTCGCCGACGAAGGCCGGCTGACGATCCTCCAGGTGGACGCGCACGTCGATTGGGCCGACGTGATCCGGGGCAATGCCTATGGCTATGGCTCGCCGATGCGCCGCGCCGCCGAGATGGCGCATGTCACCGGCATGGTGCAGGTCGGCATCCGGGGCCTCGGCTCGGGCGAGAAGTGGCAGCATGACGATGCGCGGAACTGGGGCAGCCATATCGTCACCAGCTACGACTGGCACGATCGCGGGCCGGCCGCCGCGCTCGACCATATTCCCGCCGGCGGGCGCGTGTTCATCTCGATCGACTGCGACGGCATCGATCCCGCCGTGCTCCCCGCCGTCAACATGCCCACCCCCGGCGGGCTGAGCTATGAGGACATGATCCGGCTGGTGCGCGGCGTGGCCGCCAAGGCGACGATCGCGGGGCTCGCGCTGGTCGAATATGTGCCGGAGCGCGACGACACGCACCGGCTGTCGGGCCTCGTCGCGGCGCGGCTGGCGACGGCGATCATGGGGCTCGCCGTCGCCCAGCGGGAATGATCAGGGCCTGAGCGGCAGCAGCACGTCGGTCGTCCATTGCTCGACCGGGGTGTTTTCCGGGTCGGTCAGGAAATGGTGGATCAGCGGCGCGTCGGCCGGTTCGCGGCCGGAGGCGGGGAGCCATTCGCCGACAAGATATTGGTCGATCGCCTCCAGCGCGTCGTAATCGCCGACATGGCGGATCACCGCATGATCGCCGGCGGCGAGTGTGACGCTGTGGAAGGGGGCGGGCGGGCTTGCCGCGCCGAGGGCGAGGCAGGCGTCGTAGCGCAGCGCGTCGACCGGCACGCTCGCCGGATCATCATGGGGGATGCCGTAGAGTCCGGTAAACCCCTCAAGCCGCCCCGCGCCCTCGGCCCAGTCCCACACCGCCTGGAAGCTGGCGTTGAGGTTGGCGTAGGCCCCGCCGGTGCGGCGCAGCGCCACCACCTCGATTGCGTCGCGCCAGACGATCTCGATCGGCGCGGGCGGCCGATCGCCGACCAGCGCCAGCGCGGGCCGGGCACGCCAGTCGCTCGGGCTCATGCCGGTCTGGCGGCGGAAGGCGCGGGCGAAGCTCTGCGGCGTGCCGAACCCGGACGCCATCGCCGCCTCGGTCACGCTGCCGCCGCCCGCCGCCAACATCGCCTGCGCGCCCTCGATCCGCAGCCGCCGCACCGTCTCGGCGACGGTCTCGCCGGTCAGCGCGCGCCAGATGCGGTGGAAATGGAAGGGCGACACCGCCGCCGCCGAAGCCAGTTCCTCCAGTGCGGGCGGATCGTCGAGCCGCGCGGTGAGCAAGGCGGCGGCGCGGCCGATCCGTTGGTGCCACAGGTCGAGGGACGTATCGCGCATGTCGGGCCTCCTGCTTGGGGATGCCGGGGGTGATAGCGCGGGGCAAGAGGACGCGCGGTCCATGGCTTGCGGACTTTGGTGGCAATTCTCCCCTCCAAGGGGAGGTGGCAGCCCGCAGGGCTGACGGAGGGGTATCGCCCTATCGAGAACGGGTCACCCCTCCACCATCGCTCCGCGATGGTCCCCCTCCCCTTGCAGGGGAGGAATAAGAAAGGGCGGCCCTCTCAGGCCGCCCCTCCCGTCCGCCAATATCCGCCGTTTACGCCGCCAGCTTCCGCAGCACATATTGCAGGATGCCGCCGTTGAGGAAATATTCCAGCTCGTTGACGGTATCGATCCGGCAGCGCGCGTCGAAGCTTTCCTCGCTGCCGTCGGCGCGGATCAGTTTCACCGTCACCGTCTGGCGTGGGCGCAGGCTCGCGACATTTTCGATGGTGAAGCGTTCGGTGCCGTCCAGCTTCAGGCTGGCGCGATCGGTGCCCTCCGGGAATTGCAGCGGCAGCACGCCCATGCCGACCAGGTTCGAACGGTGGATGCGCTCGAAGCTCTCGGCGATCACGGCGCGCACGCCGAGCAGGTTGGTGCCCTTGGCCGCCCAGTCGCGCGACGAGCCGGTGCCATATTCCTTGCCGGCCACCACGACCAGCGGGGTGCCGTCCGCCTTGTAGCGCATCGCCGCGTCGTAGATCGCCATCGCCTCGCCGGTCGGGATATATTTGGTCATCCCGCCCTCGATGCCGGGCACCATCTCGTTCTTGATGCGGATGTTGGCGAAGGTGCCGCGCATCATCACTTCATGGTTGCCGCGCCGCGCGCCGTAGCTGTTGAAATCGGCGCGGGCGACCTGATGCTCCTGAAGGTAGCGGCCGGCCGGGCTGTCCGCCTTGATCGAGCCCGCCGGGCTGATGTGATCGGTCGTGATCGAATCGCCGAGGATGGCGAGCGGCCGCGCCTCGATGATGTCGGACACGGGCGCCGGCGTCATCGAGAGACCCTCGAAATAGGGCGGGTTGGCGACATAGGTCGAGCCCGCCGACCAGGTGTAGCGATCCGATCCCTCGATGTTGATCGCGCGCCACTTGCGGTCGCCCTCGAACACGTTGGCGTAGCGGGTGCGATACATCTCGCTGTCGATCACCGAGGTGATGACGTCGGTCACCTCCTGGTTGGTCGGCCAGATGTCCTTCAGGAAGACGTTCTTGCCCTCGGGCGTCTGGCCGATCGGCTCGGTGGTGATGTCCTCGCGCACGGTGCCCTTGATCGCATAAGCGACGACGAGCGGCGGCGAGGCGAGGAAATTGGCGCGTACGTCGGGCGACACGCGCCCCTCGAAATTGCGGTTGCCCGACAGGACCGAGGCGGCGACGAGGTCGTTCTCGTTGATCGCCTTGCTGATCGGCGCGGGCAGCGGCCCGGAATTGCCGATGCAGGTCATGCAGCCGTAGCCGGTCAGGTTGAAGCCGAGCGCGTTCAGATCGTCGGTCAGCTTGGACTTGTTGAGATAGTCCGTCACCACCTGGCTGCCCGGCGACAGCGAGGTCTTGACCCACGGCTTGCTCGTCAGGCCCAGCGCATGGGCCTTGCGCGCGACGAGGCCGGCCGCGACCAGCACGTTGGGGTTGGAGGTGTTGGTGCAGCTGGTGATGGCGGCGATCACCACGTCGCCATGGCCGACCTGATATTCGGCACCGTCGACATCGACGCGCACGTCGGCCTCGCCGGTCTTCTTGTAGCCCTTGACCAGCTCGTTGTTGAAATTGTCGTCCACGTTGGACAGCAGCACGCGATCCTGCGGTCGCTTCGGCCCCGCCAGCGACGGCTGCACGGTCGACATGTCGAGGGCCAGCGTATCGGTAAACACCGGGTCCGGCGCGCCGGCCGTGCGCCACATGCCCTGCGCCTTGGCATAGGCCTCGACCAGCTCGATCTGCCACTCGTCGCGCCCGGTCAGGCGGAGGTAGTTGATCGTGGCGCTGTCCACCGGGAAGAAGCCGCAGGTCGCGCCATATTCGGGCGCCATGTTGGCGATGGTCGCGCGATCCGCCAGGCTGAGCGAATCGAGGCCGGGCCCGTAGAATTCGACGAAGCGGCCGACGACGCCCTTGGCGCGCAGCATCTGCGTCACCGTCAGCACAAGGTCGGTCGCGGTGATACCTTCGGAAAGCGTGCCCGTCAGCTTGAAGCCGACGACTTCGGGGATGAGCATCGACACCGGCTGGCCGAGCATGGCGGCCTCCGCCTCGATCCCGCCGACGCCCCAGCCGAGCACGCCGAGACCGTTGACCATCGTGGTGTGGCTGTCCGTGCCGACCAAAGTATCGGGATAGGCGATCAGCTCGCCATCGACGCCCTTCGACACCCAGGTCGTCTGCGCGATATTCTCGAGGTTCACCTGATGGCAGATGCCGGTGCCGGGCGGCACCACCTTGAAATTGTCGAGCGCCTTGCTGCCCCAGCGCAGGAACTCGTAACGCTCCATGTTGCGCTGATATTCGAGATCGACATTGTCCTGGAACGCCTTGGGATTGCCGAACTCGTCGACCATCACCGAATGATCGATCACGAGGTGAACCGGCACCAGCGGATTGATCTTCTGCGGATCGCCGCCCAGCTTCGACATGGCGTCACGCATAGCCGCCAGATCGACGACGCAAGGCACGCCGGTGAAATCCTGCATCAACACGCGCGCCGGGCGATACTGGATCTCGCGCTCGGACGATCGATCGCTGATCCACTGCACCATCGCCTTCAGATCATCGACGGTGACGGTCGATCCGTCCTCGAAACGCAGCAGGTTCTCCAACAGCACCTTCATCGAAAAAGGCAGGCGGCTTACATCGCCCAGCGTCTCGGCGGCCTTGGCGAGCGAGTAGAAGGCAATCGTCTTGCCTCCGACGTCCAGCGTATCGCGAGTGTTGAGCGTGTCCTGTCCGACGGCGGTCATTGGGTGAGTCCCCTTTGTGCGATGCGGTATGTGGCGGCGCGTGTAGCAACGGGGTGTCGCGCGCGAAAGGTGCGACGGCCCCCGGCCATACCATATGATGGTTGTGATACGTGCGGCGCAGCATAGGGTTCCGAAATGGGCAAGCCTGTGGTTGGACGATGCGGGCGGCTCGGCTAGGCTCCCGTTCCGGGGGGATTCGATGCTGGAGTTTCTGGGCGCCGGGCCGAATGTCGCGTTCGTGGTGGCGCTGGTGACGATGCTGCTGATCGGGGTGCTGGAGGCGATCGGCCTCGGCTCGAGCGCGCTCGGCCACGATCTGGGCGCCGATGGCGACCTGCACTGGCTCGACTGGCTTGGGCTCGGCCGCCTGCCGCTGCTGATGACGCTGGTGCTGTTCCTCGCCGCCTTCGGCACGATCGGCCTCGTCGGCCAGCAGTTCGCGCTCGATCATCTGGGCGGGCTGCTCTCGCCCGCGATCGCGGTGCCGGGGGCGGCGGTCGCGGCGTGGCCCGTTACCGCTTTGCTCGGCCGGGTCGCGGCGCGCATCATCCCGCGCGACGAAACCAGCGCCATCGGCATCGACCAGCTCGTCGGGCTGACGGGCGAGATCGTCGTCGGCCGCGCCACGCGGGGCTCGCCAGCCAAGGCGCGGGTGCGCGATTTCCACGGCCAGTCGCACTACGTCATGGTCGAGCCCGACGACGCCGCGCTCGCCTTCGCCGAGGGCGAGCAGGTCCGCCTCTGCCGCCTCGAAAACTCCATCTTCCGCGCCATCCCCAGCGGCCGCGCGGACTTCTCCGACTGGATCAGCCGATGACCGATACGACCACGCTCCCCGCCACCACCGCCGGCCCGCTGGTGGAGCCCGGGCTGCTGAGCCAGCTGGGCGGCACCTATGTGCTGGTGCCGGCGGTCGCGGTGGTCGCGCTGGTCATCCTGGGCCTCATCATCGCCCGCCTCTATCGCCGCGCCTCCAAGGAGATCGCCTTCGTCCGCACCGGCTTCGGCGGGGAGAAGGTGGTGATGAACGGCGGCGCGCTGGTGCTGCCGGTCTTTCACGAGACGATGCCGGTCAACATGAACACCGTGCGGCTGGCGGTGGAGCGCAAGAATGCCGACGCGCTCATCACGCTCGATCGCCTGCGCATCGACGTGAAGGCCGAATTCTACGTCCGCGTCCGGCCCGATCGTGAGGCGATCGCCATGGCGGCGCAGACGCTCGGCCTCCGCACGATGCAGCCCGAGCATCTGAAGGAGCTGGTCGAGGGCAAGTTCGTCGATGCGCTCCGCTCGGTCGCGGCGGGCATGACGATGAACCAGCTCCACGAGCAGCGCAGCGATTTCGTGCAGAAGGTGCAGCAGGTGTCGTCGGCCGATCTGGCCATGAACGGGCTGGAGCTGGAGAGCGTGTCGCTGACCGGGCTCGACCAGACCTCGATCGAACATTTCAACGCCAACAACGCCTTCGATGCCGAGGGCCTGACCAAGCTGACCGAGCAGATCGAGCTGCGCAAGAAGGCGCGCAACGACATCGAGCAGGATACCCGCGTCCAGATCGAGGCGAAAAATCTGGAGGCGCAGCGCCAGTCCTTCATCATCGGCCGCGACACGGAATTCGCCCGGCTGGAGCAGGAGCGCGAGGTCGAGATGCGCCGTGCCGAGCAGTCTTCCGAGATCGCGCGCCAGCAATCCGAGCGCCAGCGCGAGGCCGATGCCGCCCGCATCTCCGCCAAGCAGCTGACCGACTCCGCCCAGATCGAGGCCGATCGCGCCGTCCAGCAGGCCAAGATCGCGCAGGCCCAGTCGCTCGAGATCGCGCGGCAGGAGCAGCAGATCGCGGTGCAGAACAAGAGTCGCGAGGAAAGTCAGGCGCGCGCCGAGGCCGACAAGGCCCGCGCCGCCGCCGTCGCCGCCGAGGAGCAGGTCGCCACCGCCCGCCAGACCGAGATCGCCGAGCGCGCCAAGCGCATCGAGCTGATCGAGGCCGCCAAGGAGGCCGAGCGCGGCGCCATCGGCATCCAGGTGCAGGCCGAGGCCGAGAAGAACGCCGCCACCGACCGCGCCGCCGCGCTGCGCGCCGCCGCCGAGGGCGAGGCCGACGCCGACAAGCTCCGCGCCGACGCGGCCCGCGTCCGCTTCGAGGTGGAGGCCGCCGGCCAGCGCGCGGTGAACGACGCCGCCAATTTGCTGTCCTCCGAACAGGTCTCGCTCCAGACCAAGCTGGCGCTGCTGAAGGTGCTGCCCGAAATCATCCGCGAGGCGGCCAGGCCGATGGAGGCGATCGATTCGATCCGGATCGTGCAGGTCGATGGGCTGACGGGCAACGGCGCTGGTGGCGCGGCCGGCGCCGGGGGCACCCGCCCCGCCGGCGACCAGAACCTCGCCGACTCGGCCGTCGCGGCGGCGCTCCGCTATCGCGCGCAGGCCCCGGTGATCGACGGGCTGATGAAGGAACTCGGCTTCGACGGCTCGACCCTCGACGCGCTGGTGGCGGGCGCGACGGTGACACCGAAGCCGGTCAACGAGGACACGCCGCCCGAAGCGTAACAACACCGTGCTCCGGCCTGCGCCGGAGCACGGTCAGCTTTTGCTCGCCCGCCCCGCCCACGCCAGCACGGCCGCCCCCGCCAGCGCGGACAGGATCGATCCGCCCAGCACGCCGATCTTCACTTCCTCGCCGAGCAAGGGATCGGTGAAGGCCAGTGCGCCGATGAACAGGCTCATCGTGAAGCCCACGCCGCAAAGCAGCGCTACGCCATAGCATTGCGCCCAACTCGTCCCGGCCGGCCGTTGGGCCAGGCCGAGCGCCGTGGCGGCGCGGATCGCGGCGAAGACGCCCACCTGCTTGCCGACGAACAGCCCCGCCGCGATCCCGAGGGTGACGGGGGCGATCAGCACCTCCGGCCCCAGCCCCCCCAGCGGCACGCCGGCGTTGGCGAGGCCGAACAGCGGCACGATGCCGAACGCGACCCAGGGGTGGAGACCATGTTCGAGCCTCGACAGCGGCCCGTCGCGATGCTCGCCGTCGGGCGCGCGCAGGGGGATGGTGAGGGCGGCCAGCACGCCCGCGATCGTGGCGTGGATGCCCGACAGCAGCACCGCCAGCCACAACAGCGCCGCCAGCAGCAGATAGGGGCCGAGACGCCGCACCCCGCGCCGGTTGAGCGCGACCATCAAGGCCAGCACGCCCGCCGCCGCGGCGAGCGCGAGCAGGTTCAACGAAGCCGTGTAGGCCACCGCGATGATGACGACCGCGCCCATGTCGTCGACGATCGCCACCGTCGTCAGGAACAGCTTCAGCGATGTCGGCGCGCGGCCCCCGAGGAGCGCCAGCACGCCCAGCGCGAAGGCGATATCGGTCGCCGCCGGCACCGCCCAGCCGCGCGCCAGCCCCGGCGTGCCCCCGGCGATGGCGAGATACACGATCGCCGGCGCCGCCATCCCCGCCACCGCCGCGATCACCGGCAGCACGCGGTCGCTGGGTTGCGAGAGATGCCCCACGATCAGCTCGCGCTTGATCTCCAGCCCGACGAGCAGGAAAAACAGCGCCATCAGCCCGTCGTTGATCCAGTGATGCACGCTCAGCGGGCCGGCATAAGCGTGAAGCAGGCCGAAATAGCCCGGCGCCAGCGGCGAATTGGCGATCACCATCGCCAGCGCGGCCGCGCCCATCAGCAGCAGCCCGCCGGCGGCTTCGTTGTGGAGGAAGGAGCGAAGGATCGAGGGTGCGCGCATGCCCCCTCCTCCCCCAAGTTGCCCGCGCGGGCAACGCCGATCGACCGTCGAAGCGTGCTGCGCTGCAAAAATCAGGGATTTACAGAAACCTCCCCGCCCGGCCATGATCGGCTCGCGGGGGGCATGATATGGCGGATTTCGGCGCGCTGGCCGGCGCTGTGCTGGCGGGCGCCACCTACGAGCTGATGCTGTTCGCCGCCGTGGGGCTGGCGATCGGCGGGATCGACGATCTCGCGGTCGATCTGATCTGGCTGGCGCGGGCGGGGTGGCGGCGTGTGACCGTCTATCGCCGCCATCCCCGCATGACGGCGGCCGATTTGCCCCCGCCCGACGCTCCCGGCCGCATCGCGGTGTTCGTCGGCGCGTGGCGCGAGGCCGAGGTGATCGGGCCGATGCTGCGCGCCGCGCTCGATCGCTACGATCATGCCGATTACCGCCTCTATGTCGGCGTCTATCCGAACGATCCCGACACGCAGGCGGCTATCCGCGCGGTGGACGATGCGCGTATCACGATGGTCGGCGGCACCCTGCCCGGCCCGACCACCAAGGCGGAATGTCTCAACCGGCTGTGGCGCCGGCTGCTGCTCGACGAGCGGATCGAGGGCCGGCCGTTCAAGGCGGTGGTGCTGCACGATGCCGAGGATGTGGTGCATCCGGCCGAGTTGAAGATCTTCGACCGGCTGATCGAGCGGTTCGATCTGGTCCAGCTGCCCGTGCTGCCGCTGATCGAGGGCGGGTGGCGGCGCTTCGTCTCCGGCCATTATGCCGACGAGTTCGCCGAGGCCCATGGCCGCACCCTGATCGTGCGCGAGGCGCTGGGGGCTGGCGTGCCCTCCGCCGGGGTCGGTTGCGCGATCGCCCGCGCCGCGATGGCGCGGATGGCCGAAGCGAACGGCGGGCGCCCGTTCGACGAAGGCAGCCTGACTGAAGATTATGAAATGGGGCTGCGGCTCGCCAATTTCGGCGGGCGCGGCGTGTTCGTTTCGATGCGATCGGCCCCCGGCGGCGCGCTGGTCGCCGTGCGCGCCTATTTCCCCGCCAGCTTCGACACCGCCGTCCGCCAGAAGACCCGCTGGCTTACCGGCATCGCGCTGGCGGGGTGGGACCGGCTCGGCTGGGCCGGGGGGCTGGCCGAGGGGTGGATGCGGCTGCGCGACCGGCGCTCGATCCTCGCCGCCGTCGTGACGGCCGGCGGCTACGGCGCCTCGCTGCTGCTGATCCTCAGCATCGCTTTCGGTGTCGCGCCCGCGATCGGGCCGTGGTTCGAAGGGTTGCTCTGGTTCAATTTCGGCCTGCTCTTCTGGCGCGCGGGGATGCGCATGGCGATGGTCACGCGGCTTTACGGGCTGGCGGAGGGCGCGCGCTCGCTGTTGCGCATCGTGCCGGCGAACATCATCGCCATGGCCGCCGCCCGCCGCGCCGTGATGGCCTATCTGGTGACGCCCGAAGGCCCGCCCCGCTGGGACAAGACGCGCCACCATTTCCCGCGGGATCTGCCGTGCGGCTGAACCTGCGATCCCGCCCCTTGCGCTTCATCATCGGCACGCTCGCCGGCTGGGGCGGGCTGCGCGCGGCGCTGCTGGTGCCGTGGGTGGCGGAGGAAGCGCCGGTCGAGGCGGTGCGGCAGACGGTGCGCGTGGCGCCGCCCGCAGCGGTCGCCGCGCCCCTGCCGCCCTTCACGCCCTATCTTCGACCGACGATCCTGGAGACCGCGCGCCGCTCCGACGAAGCCCCGCCCGGCGTCGATCGCGATCTCCAGTTCGTCCTGCTCGCCGCGCAGAGCGGCGGGCGCGACATGCCCCGCGAGGGCCTCTACCTCACCCCCGCCGATATCGCGGCGGCGGAGGCCATGCCCTATGTCCCGCTCCCGCCCGATGCCCCCGTCGCGCCCTTGCGTGCCACCAGCCGCTGGACGGGGTCCGCCTGGGCCTATGTGCGGCAGGGCAGCGGGCCGCGCGCGCTGGCATCCGGCGGGCAGCTCGGCGGATCGCAGGCGGGGGTGCGGATCGCCTATCGCCTCGGCGCGCGGATCGTCGCGGCGGGGCGGTTGTCGGCGGCACTCGGCGTGCCGGGGCGCGAGGCGGCGCTGGGGATCGACTGGCTGCTGGCCGGCAACGCCGCGCGCCTGTCCGCCGAACGCCGCTTCGCGCTGGATGCGGGCGGGCGCGATGCCTGGGCGGCCTATCTGGCGGGCGGCTTCTACGGCGAGGGCAAGGGGCTGGTGATGGACGGCTACGGCCAGGCCGGCGTGGTCGGCGCCAACCGCCGCGATCTTTTCGCCGACGGCGCGGTGCGGGTGGTGCGCCCGGTCTCGAAGGGCGCGGCGCTGGGCGGCGGCGTGTGGGGCGCCGCGCAACCCGGCGTCAGCCGCCTCGACATCGGCCCCCGCGCCGCGCTGCGCCTGCCGGGCGGGGCGGGCGTGCTGGCGGTGGAGCAGCGCTTCAAGGTGGCGGGCGACGCCAGGCCGGGGTCGGGCGTGGCGCTCACATTGGCGAAGGATTTTTGATCGCCGGCGTCAACACCCACCGTTTGTACCGAGCGAAGTCGAGGTACGGCCCCGCGCGCAGGTGTCTCGACTACGCTCGACACGAACGGGTTGAGAATATGGCCAATGTCGGCCTCAGCCCGCGAAATGGCCCTTCAGCCACGCCACCAGCGCGTCGGTCCGCGCGGCATCCAGCGACACGGCCTCGCCCAGCGCCGGCGCCTTGGGCCAGCCCGCGTCGCCGACCGTCACGCCCTCGGCGTTCCGCTCGCCATCGTAGCGGGGGATGACGTGGAAGTGGACGTGCGGGTCCACCATCATCAGCATCAGATAATTGATCTTCGCATAATCCACCGCCGCCTTCAGCGCGCGTTCGATCGAGACGACCACCGCGCCCATTTCCGCGAAGGCGGCCGGCGGCAAGGCGTGGAAGGCGGTCGCCTCGGCCTTGGCCGCCAGCACCAGCGATCCCAGGGTCGGCTGGTCGGGCCGCAGCAGCACCACCCAATGCTCATGCTCGGCGATCAAGGTCGCGGGATAGCCGAAGCGCACGATGGTGTCGTTCATGCCAGCCAGCTCCGAATCTCGCCGCCCTTCGCGCGGACCATCCACGCCTGCACCAGCCGGACGAGATGGACCAGGCACGACAGGCCGGTCCACGCCGCCACCGCGATCAGCCCCCAATCGGGGCGGAAGATCACGACGCTGGCGAACAGGATCACCATGTTCGGATTGCGCCGCGCGGTGATGAGGCGGAACCAGCTGTCGAACCGCTCCCACACATGGATGTGCATCTTGAACTGGGCGATGAACGCCCCCTCGATCAGCCGCTGGACGACATAGCCCGCCAGGATCGTCGCCATCACGATCGCGAAGCTCGCGGGGCTGAGGGGCCGGCCATAGGCGTGCAGCCCCACCCCCCAGGCATACCACCAGAAGGGTGGGTGGACGAGATCGACGCCATGATCGAGGAAGTCGCCCAGCTTGGACGAGGTGATGGTGCAGCGGGCGAGCTTGCCGTCCACCGTGTCGAGCACCATGAACACCAGCCCCATCGCCATGCCGGCCCAATAATAGCCGAACCAGAAGGCGACCGTCGCGGCGAGGCAGAGCGCGATGCCCACGCTCGTCACCTGATTGGGGGTGATGCCGCGCGCCGCGCACCAGCGGGTCGCGACCAGCGCCCATTCGGGCCACAGATATTTGGTGAGCAGATCGGTCACGCCCTTGTAGGCGCCGAAATAGCTTGCGCGCTCCAGCGCGGGCACCGCCTCGGGCACCAGCCGCTCGACGAAGGGCTTTTCCTTCTTGCGCAGTTCGTTGTTGGTCTGGGCGTCGGCCTCCTCGAAGCGGATGCGCTCCAGATCGGCCGGGATCGGCGCCTTGCCCTCGATCGCGAGCGCCATCGCCGCCGCCTCGCGCTGGTCGCGGCAATGGGCGAGGACGGGCACCCCGTCGCGCATCAGCACCGCGCCCGGCTTCGCGCTGATCGTGCGCAGCCAGGCCGGATCGAACACGAAGGCGAGATTGGCGACGATCGCCGCCGTCGTCGCCCGCGCCCCGCCCGACAGCATATGCCCCTGCGCCGCGCCGATCCGCGCCAGCCGTTGCTCGGAGGTCAGGCCCCACAGGCGGGTAGCGTTCTGGCCGGCGGGCAGGATCGGGGGCTTGGCGCTCATGCGCCGGGATTGGGGGCCGGCGCCGGGATTGGCAAGCCGGATCGCGCGGGAAATCAACAGATTTGGGGGTGCCCCACCTTTAATCCTCCCCCGCCAGGGGGAGGATCAGTCGGCGATCACCGCGGCGTGGTCGTCGCGCCCGTCGAGGCGCCGGCGCTCGCGCTCACCCCGCCGGGCGAGGTGCCCGCCGAGACGCCGGCCGCGCCGGTCGCATCGGTGCTGCCGTTCGACGTCGCCACGCCGGTGTTGGCCGAACCGTTCACCGAAGCGCCGGTGGCCGGCATGTCGTGGCCGCGATGGTCGGCATGTTCGGTCGCCCGATCGGCGGCGCGCTGGCTGCGATCGACCGTACGATCCGCCGCGCGCTGCGAGCGATCCGCCGCGCGGCTCGCGGCCCGCTGCGATCGATCGACCGTGGCGCCGGTCACGCCCTGCGCCCGATCGACGGTTCCGTCGATCCGGTCGGTCGGCAGGCCGGGGCTGCCGATCGTGCCGCCCGCCATGCCACCGGCTCCACCGGTCACGCCTCCGACCGTGCCGCCGAGGCCGCCGCCGGCCTGTCCGCCGAGCAATTGGGCACCAGCCATCGCCGGCAGGGCGGCAAGCGCCATGCCCGTCAGCAGGAATTTACGCATGGGATATCTCCTGGGTTTCTGTTTTCGCTGATTGTCCAACGGGCCTGCCCGCTTCCGGTTGCAACGACGGACCGTGCCGGATTTGCGGCAAGCCTATGGAATAGTTTCACAAGTCCGTCGCGATCCGCGCCAATGTGGGCCTGTGCCGCCGTTTCCGGCGCGGCGAGGGAGATGTGGGTTGATCCTTTTCGGTCAGGGTTCGGCCATCGCCCCGCAGATCGTCCGCCTGCTGCCCCAGCTTCGCGCCGCCTGGGATATGCTGGTCGTCATCGTGTTCGGCGGGATCGGCTGGCCGTGGCTGTTGCGCAGCCTCGGCGGCGGATCGCCCGCCGCGCGTGCCACGCTGCTCGCCCGCACCGGCCTGCCCGACGATGCCCTGCCCGCCAAACTCGGAAGCTGGCGGGCCGACGCGAATTTCCTCACCCTGATCGCCGACGAGATTCTTACCCGCCGCCCGCGCACGATCGTGGAATTCGGCGGCGGCACCACCACCCTCGTCGCGGCGCGCTGCCTCGCCAATGTGGGGGAGGGCGGCAGCTTCGTCAGCGTCGATGGCGACACCGGATTCGCCGCCGATACGCGCGCCATGCTGGCGCGGCAGGGGCTCGGCGCCGACATCCGCGCCGTGCCGCTCGCCGATCCGCCTGATGGCTGGCCCGGCCAATGGTATGATCACGGCCCCCTGCCGGCGCAGATCGACATGATGATCGTCGATGGCCCGCCCTGGGCGATCCATCCGATGGTACGCGGCGCCGCCGCATCCCTGTTCGGCCGGATCGCGCCGGGCGGGGTGGTGCTGCTCGACGATGCCGCGCGCCCCGGCGAGCGGCTGGTGGCGCGCCGCTGGCGCCGCGAATGGCCCGATTTCGACTGGCGGCGCATCGATGGCCCCGCCGGCACGTTGATCGGCGTCCGCCGCGCCGATCCGCACGGCTGAGGCCCTATTCGCGGTTTACGCCGCGTCCACCATCTCCCCGGCTGGCGCCGCCCGCCGTTTCGGCGTAAATCGGGGCCATGGCTACACTTGTCGACAAGGGCGTCGCCGCCGTCTCGCTGGCGGCCTATGAGCGCGACCCGACCGCTTTCTCGCAGGAGCTGGGCGACAGCTTCAAACGCTATGGCTTCGCCGTCGTGGCGGATCATGGCATCCCCGCCGATCTGATCGCGCGCGCCGAAAACGCCGCCAAGGCCTTTTTTGCGCTGCCGGTCGAGGTGAAGGCGCAATACCACATTCCCGGCACCGGCGGCGCGCGCGGCTACACCCCGTTCGGGATCGAGACCGCCAAGGACGCCAAGGCGTTCGACTTGAAGGAATTCTGGCACGTCGGTCGCGAACTGCCCGCCGGCCACCGCTTCGAGCGCGTGATGAAGCCCAATCTTTGGCCCGCCGAGATCGCCGAATTCCGCGACACCCAGCTGGAATTGTTCGCCGCCTTCGAGGAAGCCGGCCGCAAACTGCTGTCGGCTGTCGCCCTCTATCTCGATCTGCCGGCCGACTGGTTCGACGACAAGGTGGAGGACGGCAATTCGGTCCTCCGCCTGCTCCATTATCCGCCCGTGCCGCAGGACGGCCCCAACATCCGTGCCGGCGCGCATGAGGATATCAACACCATCACGCTGCTGCTGGGCGCCGAGGAGGCCGGGCTGCAGTTGCTCGACACCAGCGGCGAGTGGATCGCCGTCAGCCCCAAGCCGGGCGAACTGGCGATCAACGTGGGCGACATGCTCCAGCGGCTGACCAACAACGTCCTGCGCTCGACGACGCACCGCGTGCTGAATCCGGCGCCCGAGCGGCGCGGCTATTCGCGCTATTCGATGCCCTTCTTCCTCCACTTCCGCCCCGATTTCCTGATCGAGACGCTGCCGTCTTGCATCAGCGCGGATCGGCCGGACCTCTACCCCGATCCGATCACGGCGGACGACTATCTCTGGCAGCGGTTGCGCGAGATCAAGCTCGTATGATCCTGTGGTGGGCGGCCCTTGCGATGGAGGCCGCGCCACCGTCCGCATCCGCTTTGCCCCTGTGCAGCGAGGCCGTCGTCCTGCCCGCCGGAATGGAGGGCTGGGCGAGGCCCGTACCCGCCACGCGCGGCATCGTCGCCGGCACCGCCGCCGATCTGATGCTGGTCGATGTGGTCGATCTGCGCTGGGCGACGCCGCCCGTTCGTGCACCCATCGGCGGCACCTATGGAGCGGTCGTGGCCGTCACCATCTGGCGCGCGGGCGTCTACCGCCTCGCGACATCGGCCCGCGCCTCGGTGGCGATGGTAAAGGACGGGAGGCCGGTCGAAGCGGGCGCCGCAAGCGAAGGGCCACCGTGCAGCGGCATTCGCCAGATCGTGGATTTCAATCTCAAGCCCGGAACCTATGCGCTCCAGTTGAGCGACGCAGCCGGGCCGGAACTGACGCTGCTGTTAGCTGCCCGTTAGCGCCGGGGATTTCGGGCGCGGCGGCGGCTTCGGCCCGGCCTTGAGCGCGCCGATGCGGCATTCGGGCAGCTTCAGCTTGGGCAGTTCGCGGCACAGGCGTGGCTGGACGGTGCCGTCCGGCCCGACGAACAGGCCATAATCCGCCCCACTGTCGCACCGCGCGACCCACATGAAGAGATTCTTGTACGGCTGCTGATAGGCGACATCGCCGATCCGCCGGCAATAGAGGCCCGAACCCAGGATCGACGACCGCAACGCCGCCCGTTGCTGAACGACCGGCAGGCGCAGGAGCTGCTGTTGATAGGCGTTGACCGGCGCGGCCTGCACGACGGCGGGGGCGGTGAGCGCGAGGGCGGCAGCGAAAGCGATCCAGCGGGTCATGTCTCTCTCCTCACACGCATCCATAACATTGTGCCTCTAGCCCCGCCCGCGATACCCCGGCACGTCCTGCGGCGGCAACCACATCCCCTCGGGCGGGGGGCCGGATTGCCAGAACACGTCGATCGGGATGCCGCCGCGCGGATACCAATATCCGCCGATGCGCAGCCACAGCGGCTGCATCTCGGCCGTCAGTCGCTCGCCGATGCCGACGGTACAATCCTCGTGGAAGCCGGCATGGTTGCGGAACGCGCCGAGGAACAGCTTCAGCGACTTCGATTCGACGATCGTCGCGCCCGGCGCGTAATCGATCACCAGATGCGCGAAATCGGGCTGGCCGGTGACCGGGCAGAGCGAGGTGAATTCGGGCGCGGTGAAGCGCACCAGATAGGGGCGGCCGGGCCGCGGATTGGGCACATAATCCAGCACCGCTTCCTCCGGGGAGGCGGGCAGCGAAGAGGATTGGCCGAGATGGAGCGGATTCATGCGCGCTGATCTAGGTCGCGCACCCGCTCCCCGCAACCGGCGCTCGACAGAGCCCCCCCGCCGCCGATAGAGCGACCCCGACCGTATCAGGGAGCGATGGCCCACGATGGATAAGCTGGTTTCGACCGAATGGCTCGAGAACGAACTGGGCGCCAACGATCTGCGGATCGTCGACGCCAGCTATGATCCCTTCGCCCCGGATCGTGATTTCGCGGCCGAATATGCCGCCGGCCACATCCCCGGCGCGGTCTTCATGAACCTGGCCGAGCTGGGCGCGCCCGATGGCTATGCGCCGAGCGAGGAGAAATTCGCCAGCCGGATGCAGTCGCTGGGCTTGGGCGACGGCAGCCGCATCGTCCTCTACGACGACAGCCCCTATCACACCTCCGCCCGCGCCTGGTGGCTGCTCACGTTGTTCGGCGCGCATGAAGTCGCGATCCTGGACGGCGGCCTCGCCAAGTGGAAGGCCGAGGGCCGGCCGCTGGAGGAGGGCAAGCCGCAGGTCCGCCACCGCCACTTCACCGTCTGGCGCGATCCCAAGCTGATCCGCGAGCTGGGCGAGATGAAGGAGATCGTGGAATATAGCCGCGAGCAGATCCTCGACGCCCGTTCCGCCCCGCGATTTTCCGGCGCCGAGCCCGATCCCCGCCCCGAGCTGGCGGCGGGCCATATCCCCGGATCGAAGAACCTCCCCGCCGGCCGCCTCTTCAACGCCGACGGAACCTGGAAATCGCCCGACGAGATGAAAGCGATGTTCGAGGATGCCGGCATCGATCTGAAGGAGAAGCTGGTCACGACCTGCGGTTCGGGCGTCACCGCCTCCTCGCTGCTGTTCGCCGCCAACCTCTTCGGCAAGACCGACGTGGCGCTGTACGACGGCTCGTGGCGCGAATGGGGCGCCGATCCCTCGACCGAGAAGGCGGTCGGCGTCTGATCGCATGAGCAAGGGCCGGCCATCGGGCGATCTGCGCCCCGCGACGAAGCTGGTGGTCGGCGGGCGGCGCCCGGAATGGACCAATGGCGTGGTCAACGCGCCGGTGATCCACGCCTCGACCATCCTGTTCGACAGCGTCGCCGCGCTGCGCGAGGCCGAGACCCATCCCGATCGCGGCCTCTATTATGGCCGGCGCGGCACCCCGACGCAGTGGTCGCTGGCCGAGGCGCTGACCGATCTGGAGCCCGGCGCCGAGGCGACATTGCTCTATCCTTCCGGCGTGGCGGCGATCTCGACCGCGCTGCTGTCGGTGCTGAAACCCGGTGACGAACTGCTGATGGTCGACAGCACCTATGCGCCGACCCGCTTCATCTGTGACGGTTTGCTGAAATCGATCGGCGTGACGACGCGCTATTACGATCCGTCGCTCGGCGCGGCCGACGTGGCGGCGCTGTTCGGCGACCGGACCTGCGCGCTGTTCCTCGAAAGCCCCGGCAGCCTCACCTTCGAGGTGCAGGACGTGCCCGGCCTGTGCGCGGCGGCGCGCGCGGCGGGCGTCGTCACATTGCTCGACAACACCTGGGCCACGCCCTTGCTGTTCCCGGCGATCGGCCATGGCGTCGATCTCACCATATTGGCCGCGACCAAATATATCGTCGGCCATTCGGATGTGATGCTGGGGTCGGTCACGGCGACGGCAGCGCGGATGCCGGCGCTGCGGCGGATGACGACGCAGTTGGGCCATTCGGTCGCCCCCGACGACGCCTATCTCGCGGCGCGCGGCCTGCGCACGCTGGGTGTGCGATTGAAGGCGCATGGCGAGAATGGCCTGATCGTGGCGCGCTGGCTGGCGGATCAGCCGCAGGTGGCGAAGGTGCTGCACCCCGCTCTGCCCGACTGCCCCGGCCATGCCCTGTTCGCGCGCGATTTCGCGGGCGCGTCGGGCCTGTTCACCATCCTGCTCGATCCCGCGATCGACGATGCCGGCCGCGTCCGCTTCGTCGATACGCTGGAGCTGTTCGGCATCGGCTTTTCGTGGGGCGGGTTCGAGAGCCTGGCGCTGCCGATCGACCCGGAAAGCATCCGCACCGCGCGGCCCTGGGCGGGGGCGGGTCTCGGCGTCCGCCTCCACATCGGCCTGGAAGACCCCGCCGACCTGATCGCCGATCTCGGCCGGGCGCTGGCGGCAATCTAGCCGAACGACGTTCCGTTCGTCCCGAGCGAAGTCGAGGGACGTTTCCCAAGCGCCATCACCCGTGGCCGTGTCTCGACTGCGCTCGACACGAACGGGGATATTCGACCAGTCCCCGTGCCGTCCGTTTCGACATTTACCCCGCACCGCACAGCTGTTGCGAACCCGCAACAGCCGTCGCTATTCCGTAACAAAGTCTTTCTCGATCATTGCTGAGCGCAACATTATGTTGCAATGCGGCTGCCGACCAGCGGTAGCCGACCCACCCGTTCGCGGGGAGAGGATCGCGCCCGTCGGCGCAGGAGCAACGTGGTTTCACTTTCAAGGAAAGACACGATGCGCAGCTTCCTTCTCGCCTCGACCGTCCTCGCGGCGTCCGTTGCCGCCCCCGCTTTCGCCGAGGACGCGCCGGCCGCGCCCTTCACCATTTCGGGCAGCGCCACGGTCGTCACCGACTATCGCTTCCGCGGCATCAGCCAGACCAGCAAGCATTATGCGGCGCAGGCGGGCATCACCTTCGCCCATGAATCCGGCTTCTACGTGTCGGGCTGGACCTCCACGATCGACGATTATGTCGCGGCGGGCTCCGATGCCGAGGTCGATCTGATCGCCGGCTACACCAAGACGATCGACGCGCTCACCGTCGACGGCGGCGTCCTCTATTATTTCTATCCGGGTGCCGCCAAGACCGCGAACACCGACTTCTTCGAGCCCTACGCCTCGGTGAAATATGCCTACGGCCCGGTCACGGTGAAGGGCGGCGTCACCTACGCTCCCAAGCAGAAGGCGATCGGCTTCCCGCACACCAAGGACGACAATCTCTACCTGTACGGCGAAGTCTCGGGCAGCATCCCCGATACCGGCATCAGCCTGACCGGCCACGCCGGCTACAACAAGGGCCGCAGCCTGCTCACCGCCGGCCTCAAGTCCTATTTCGACTGGAGCCTGACTGCCAACTACACCTGGAACAAGCTCACCTTCGGCGTCAGCTATGTCGATACCGACATCAAGAAGGGCGAGTTCACTTTGCCCAACGGCAAGCAGGCCGCGAAGGCCGGCGTGGTCGGCTCGGTCGGCATCGCGTTCTAAGAACGCTTAGGCTGCGAACGAAAAAGGGGTCGTGGCGCGATGCCACGGCCCCTTTTTTCGGCCGTGCTCCTGCGAAGCCAGGAGCCCAGGGTTACAGAGCGCGGCGTTCGTGACTCTGGGCTCCTGCCTTCGCAGGAGCACGGTGCGGTTTGGCTGGCCGCTTGCCCCTTATTTCGCCCGCTCGCGATTCTCCGCGCGCGTGCCGGTGTCCTTGCGGGCTTCGCCCTTCACCGTGCGCTGCTGCGCGGCAGTCGCGCCGGCCAGAACCGGGCCACAGGCGGCGGCCTTGGCGTTGCCGGTATCGACGAAGGCCAGCACCGCCGCCAGCGGGCTCGCGACCAGCCCCAGGCCGATGCCGGCGCCCGCGCGGGTCAGCAGCTGTGGGCTGATGATGTTGATGCCGGGCGCGGCGAAATAACCGTTGATGCCCACCGGCGACTGGCCGGAGAACAGGCTGAACTTCTTGCCGTCGGCGCGGAAACCCATGTCGAGCGATTCATCCTTGAAGCTGAAGCCACCCTTGGCCGTCATGACATTCTTGGTCGTATCGATCAGGATCGGGTCGGCCGCCGCCACGCCGTCGCGCACGGTGAAGGCGATCAGGCCGCAATTCACCTGCACCGGCTCCTTGAGCTTCTTCTGGAACATCTTCTGCACGAACACGCCGATGTCGAATTCGGAGAGCTGGGTGTAGCTCGTCCAGAAGGTGCCGCGCGGCAGGACGACGGCGATGCGCCCGTTCGAGGTGGCGAGCGATTCGCGCACCGTGTCGCCGGTGCCCTTCATCTGGACGCGCGCCTTGATCGTGCCGTTGGTGCCCGACGAGGCCACGCCGAAGCGCGAAAGGAGCGTGCCGAGCGGTGTCGGCGAGAGGCGGATGTCGTAATCGGTCACCACCGCCGGCTGGCGCGCGTCGATCGAGATATCCGAATCGAGATGGCCGCCCGCGACATCGAAGTTGAGTGGCTTCAACGTCATCAGGCTGTGATCGAGGCCGAAGCCCAGCACGATGTTCGAGATCGGAACGAACTTCTGCCGCACGTCGGCGACCTTGTAGTTGATCTTGGCGTCGAACGCCTTGATCGCCTCGATGCGCAGTGGCGCGTCGGGCAGGATGCGCGGGCTGCCGCCGGTCTGCTTGACCGCCGCGACCGCGCCCTGCGTGGCGAGCGCGTTCGGATTGTAGCCGATAAATGGCCCGATATCGACCATATCGACCACCTTGGAGGCGAGGTCCGCCTCCAGCAGCAGGCGATTGTCCGGGAAGGTGACGGTCATGCTGCCACCGAGATCGCTGTTGCCGTAGACGCCCGCTATCCGCGTGAACTTGTACGCCCCGCCATCCTTGGTGAAATGCGAGGTCAGGCGGTAGGAGCGCGTGTCCGGCACGGCGATGCCGGCCAGATCGAACAGGTTGCGGATATTCTGCCCGCGCACGCCGACCCGCAGATCGGCGCCCTCGATGATCGTGGCGCCGGGCAGGGTGCCGGCCACGTCGATCCGCGATCGGGCGACGGCGGCGTGGAAATCGAACTGGTTGCGGCCGCCCGCGAGCAACTCGTTGGGGGTCGATTGGCTGCCCCACAATTTCAGGCTGTTGCCCCGGAACGATCCGCTGCCGTCGAAGCCGATGCGGGTCGCGAAGCGGCTGTCCTTCGCCTTGATCGTGTCGAACTTCACGTCGGCGAAGAGCTGCATCGCCGGCTGGCGGTAATGAATCACTGTACCGTCCACGACGGCGCGGCTGATGAGCGGCATCTGGAAGGGCTCGTCGCCCGCGAAGGTCCAGGTGTTGCGCTTGCCGGTCGCGTCCCATTCCAGATCGACGTCGCCATCGACCAGATTGAGCCACTCCACCCGGCGCCTGCCGAAGATGAGCGGGATGGTCTCGATCCGCGTATCGATCAGCTTGGCGGTGAACAGGTCTGGGCTCTTGGCCCAATCGGGGTTGGAGACGCGCATCCCTTCGGCGAGGAATTTGGCGTCGATGAAATCGAAATAGAATTGGAAGTCGCCCGCCACGCTTACCTTGCGCTCGCTATACTGGCTGGCGATCCGCTCGAACGGATGCTTCAGGAAGCGGCCCTTGGTGACGTAGAGGATCAGCCAGGCCAGAAAGATCAGGCCGATGACCGTCGCGACCAGCGCGATCGTCGAGGCTAACGCCGTCGAGGCGGGATCGCGCGTGCGTCTCGGCGCTTCCGGCGGCGCGTCGGGGGATGACCGGAGGGTCGCGCTGGGGGTTCCGTCTGCCATGAGGCGACTCAACCGCTTCGCCGCGCCACGGTTCCGATTCGTCGAGTTGCAAAGGGGGCGCCTTTCGCGTAGGGGCGCCGTCTTCCAGCGATTTGATGGACTGCCCGGCCGGTATGGGCTGCCGTGGCCGTCTTCGAACGTCGCATATTCAGGAGACGAAAATGCCCAAACTCAAGACCAAGAGCGGCGTGAAGAAGCGCTTCAAGCTCACGGCCACCGGCAAGGTGAAGCATGGCGTGGCCGGCAAGCGCCACCGCCTCATCAGCCACAACTCGAAGTACATCCGCACCAACCGCGGCACCAGCGTGCTTTCCGAGGCGGATACGCCCCGCGTGAAGCTCTGGGCACCGTACGGTCTGAACTAAGGGGTACTGACAGATGGCACGCGTCAAGCGCGGTACGACCACCAAGGCCAAGCATAACCGCATCCTGGATGCGGCGAAGGGCTATTATGGTCGCCGCAAGAATACGATCCGCATCGCCCGCCAGGCGGTGGAGAAGGCCGGGCAATATGCCTATCGCGACCGCAAGGTTAAGAAGCGCTCGTTCCGCGCGCTCTGGATCCAGCGCATCAACGCCGCGGTTCGCGCCGAAGGCCTCACCTATGGCGTGTTCATGCACGGCCTGAAGCTCGCGGGCGTCGAACTCGACCGGAAGGTTCTGGCCGACATCGCGATGCACGAGGGCGAGGCGTTTTCCGCCATCATCGCCCAGGCGAAGGCGGCGCTTCCGGAAGGGGCGCGGGTGGCGGCGTAAGCCTTCATCCACAGCTGATGGCCAAGGGGCGCGACAGGGACACCTGCCGCGCCCTTTGCTTTTTCGGGCCCGACTCCTAAAGCGACCCGGACAATCATGAACCGAGACCGATGACCGACCTCGACACACTGAAGGCCGCGCTGACCGCGCAGGCCGACGCCGCGCCGGACCTCGCCGCGCTGGAGGCGCTGCGCGTCTCGGCGCTGGGCAAGAGCGGGCAGGTGACCGCCCTCCTCAAGACGCTGGGCGGCATGAGCCCCGAGGCGCGCCAGAGCGAGGGGCCGCGCATCAACGGGCTGCGCGAGGCCGTCACCACCGCCATCGCCGCCCGCAAGGCCGTGCTGGATGCCGCCGCGCTGGAGGTGAAGCTGGCCGCCGAGGCGATCGACATGACCCTGCCGGTCGCGCCCGCGCCGCAGGGCTCGGTCCACCCGGTCAGCCAGGTGATGGACGAACTGGCCGAGATTTTCGCCGACCTGGGCTTCGCCGTGGCGACCGGCCCCGAGATCGAGGACGACTGGCACAATTTCACCGCGCTCAACATCCCGGAGACCCATCCGGCGCGCGCGATGCACGACACTTTCTACTTCGACCGGGTCGATGGCGAGGGGCGCAAGATGCTGCTCCGCACCCACACCTCCCCGGTGCAGATCCGCACGATGACCACGCAGGCCCCGCCGATCCGCGTGATCGCGCCCGGCCGGGTCTATCGATCGGACAGCGACGCGACCCATACGCCGATGTTCCACCAGATCGAGGGTCTGGTGATCGATCGCGGCATCACCATGGGCCACCTCAAATGGACGCTGGAGACCTTCCTCAAGGCCTTCTTCGAGCGCGACGATATCGTCCTGCGCCTGCGCCCCAGCTATTTCCCCTTCACCGAGCCGTCCGCCGAGGTGGATGTCGGTTACTCGATCGAGAACGGCCGCCGCGTGATCGGCGGATCGGAGGGCTGGATGGAGGTACTGGGTTCCGGCATGGTCCACCCCAAGGTGATCGCGGCCGCCGGGCTCGATCCGGCCGAATGGCAGGGTTTCGCCTTCGGCACCGGAGTCGATCGGCTCGCGATGCTGAAGTATGGCATGGATGATCTCAGGCCCTTCTTCGACGGCGATCTGCGCTGGCTGAAGCATCATGGTTTCGCGGCACTCGACGTGCCCACGCTTTCGGGGGGGATCGGCGCATGAAGTTCACCCTCGGCTGGCTGCGCGAGCATCTCGAGACCAGCGCCTCGCTCGACGAGATCGTCGATGCGCTCACCCGCGTCGGCCTCGAAGTGGAAGGGGTCGACGATCCCGCCGCGCGCCTCGCCCCCTTCGTCATCGCCCGCGTCCTGACAGCCGAGCGCCATCCGCAGGCGGACAAGTTGCAGGTGCTGACCGTCGCGGTGGGTGACGGCGATGCCGTGCAGGTCGTGTGCGGCGCGCCCAACGCGCGCGCGGGCTTGGTCGGCGTGTTCGGCGCGCCGGGCACCTATGTGCCGGGACTCGACGTGACGCTGAAGGTGGCGGCGATCCGCGGTGTCGAGAGCCGCGGCATGATGTGTTCGATGCGCGAACTGGAATTGTCCGACGCGCATGAGGGCATCATCGAGCTGCCCGCCGACGCGCCGATCGGCGCGCGCTACGCCGATTGGGCCGAGCTGGGCGATCCGATGATCGAGGTGGCGATCACCCCCAACCGGCAGGATTGCATGGGCGTGCGCGGCATCGCCCGCGACCTCGCCGCCGCCGGCCTCGGCACATTGAAGCCGCTGATCGTGCCGACGATCAAGCCCGAATTCCCATGCCCCGTCGAGATCGCGACCGAGGATTCCGAGGGCTGCCCCGCCTTCTTCGGCCGGGTGGTGAAGGGCGTCGCCAACGGCGCCTCGCCCGACTGGATGGCCAAGCGGCTGATCGCGGTCGGCCAGCGGCCGATCTCGGCGCTGGTCGACATCACCAATTATGTGATGCTCGATCTCGGCCGGCCGCTCCATGTCTATGACGTGGCGAAGCTCACCGGGCGCCTGGTGGCCCGCAAGGCGCGCGACGGCGAGAGCCTCGTCGCGCTCAACGGCAAGAGCTATGCGCTCACCCCGGCGATGACGGTCATCGCCGACGACGCGCATGTCCACGATATCGGCGGCATCATGGGCGGCGAAGGATCGGGCGTCTCCGAGACGACGACCGATGTGCTGATCGAATGCGCTTACTTCACGCCCGAGACGATCGCGCGGACGGGGCAGGCGCTCGGCCTCACCTCCGATGCGCGCCAGCGGTTCGAGCGCGGCGTCGATCCCGCTTTCCTCGCCGACGGGCTCGCCATCGCGACCCAGCTGGTCAAGGCGATCTGTGGCGGCGCGCCCTCCGAGGCGATCGAGGCGGGCGAGCCCCCGCTCCAGCGCCAGACGATGCGCTACGATCCGGCGCTGACCGAGAAGCTCGCCGGCCTCGCCGTGCCCGCCGATCGCCAGCGCCAGATCCTCGCCAGCCTCGGCTTCGCGCTGGATGGTGCGTGGAACGTACTGCCGCCGACGTGGCGCCGCGACGTGGACGGCCCCGCCGATCTGGTCGAGGAGGTCATCCGTATCGTCGGGCTCGATCACGTCCCCTCCACCCCGCTGCCGCGCATGGACGGCGTCGCACGGCCGACCGCCACGCCTGCGCAGAAGATCGAGCGCGCCGTCCGCCGCGCCGCCGCCGCGCGCGGCCTGAACGAAGCGGTCACGTGGAGCTTCATCGCCGAGGGCGACGCCGCCATCTTCGGCGGCGGCGCGTGGACGCTCGCCAATCCGATCAGCGAAGACCTGAAGGTGATGCGCCCGACCTTGCTGTCGGGCCTCGCCGCCGCCGCGCGCCGCAATCTCGATCGCGGTGCCGCCAGCGTGCGCCTGTTCGAACTCGGCCGCCGCTATCTGGCCGATGCTGAGCGGCCCACCCTCGGCCTGCTGCTGGCCGGCGAGCGCAGCCCGCGCGACTGGCGCGGCGGCAAGGCAGCGGGCTTCGACGCCTATGACGCCAAGGCCGAGGCGCTGGCGCTGCTCGCGGTCGCGGGCGCGCCCGCCGATCGGCTGATGGTGATGCCGGCGGTGTCCAACGTCTACCACCCCGGCCGGTCGGGCTCGCTCCGGCTCGGGCCGAAGGTGGTGCTGGCCGAATTCGGCGAACTGCACCCGACGACCCTCAAGGCGCTCGATCTAGACGGGCCGGTGATCGCGGCGGAAATCTTCCTCGACGCGATCCCCGCCAAACGCGACACCGGCCGGATGCGCAGCGCCTACGCGCCCCCGGCGTTGCAGGCGGTGACCCGCGACTTCGCCTTCCTCATCCCCGCCGACAAGCCGGCCGAGGATCTGCTGCGCGCGGTGCGCGGCGCGGACAAGGCGGCGATCACCGACGTGGCCCTGTTCGACGTGTTCGTCGGCACGGGCGTGCCCGAGGGCCAGAAATCGGTCGCGATCGGCGTGACCCTGCAACCGGCGGAGAAGAGCTTCACCGATGCCGAGCTGAAGGCGGTCGCGGAAAAGATCGTCGCGGCGGCGGGCAAGGCCGGCGCGGTGTTGCGCGGCTAATTCCAAATCCTCCCCTGCAAGGGGAGGTGGCATGTCGCAGACATGACGGAGGGGTATCGCGCTATTGGAGAGCGCGTCACCCCTCCACCACCGCCTGCGGCGGCGGTCCAGTTTCAGGTCGATCATGCCCCCGGCAATCCAAGATCATGCCGGGGGCATGATCGACCCGAAACTCACCTTACAAGGGAGGAATTTACTCCTCCTCGCCCTTGGCCGGCGGACAGGCGCATTTCGCGGCCGCCTTGCGCGCCACCCGCGTGGCGGCGAACTCCGCCGGCGTCAGCGCGCCCGATCTGTCCGCATCGGCACCGTCGAATTTGGTGAGCGACTTCACCGCCCATTCCTCGAAGCTCAGCCGCCCATCCCCGTTCGCATCCAGCCGGGCGAACGCCTTGCGGCGCGGCGCCAGATATTCCTCGCGCGCGATCTTTCCGTCCTTGTCCTTGTCGTTGCGGGCAAAGCGGCGCTCCTCGCGCGTCTTTTCGCTGGCGGGCGGGGGGAGGGGATCGTCGGCGTCGGCAACGGGTGCGCCGGCCAGCAGCGAGGGCGCGCGGCCGATCGGCGTGTCGGCGACGGCGCGGCTCTTCCACCACAAGGCGCCCGCCGTCACCAGCAGCAGCGCCCCCACGGCCCCGACCAGATAGCGCCACATGATCGTCCCCCCCCTTTGCCGGGGCGCACTATCCGATCGGACCTAGCGGCCCGTCAACCGGTACCAGAGGATGCGCGCGACCCGGCCGGGCGCGCCTTGCTGTCGGCTCTCCGCCCGCGCGTCGCGCCGGGCCAGCGTGGTGAGCGCACCGAGGGCGCGCAGGCGGGGCGGCAGGCGCGGTGGATCGGCCAGCCGGGCCTGCGCGGCGGATCGGGCGGCGGCGCACAGCGCGGGCTCGGTGGAGCGGTGGGCGAGGTCGGCCAGCGCCCAGCCTTCTCCGGCGCGGGCCACATCGGCCGCCGAACCGCCGAGGATGCGCGCGGCGAGGGTGAAGAGAGTGCCGCCGCGTTCGCGGGCGTAGGTGTCGATATCGGGCTCGTCGATCAGCGCCGCCCAGCCGCCTTCGATCGCGGCCAGATCGGTGCCGCTGATGCCGAGCGTCAGGATGTCATGGGCGATGTCGCGCAGCAGCGGTTCGGCGGGGGGCTCGGCGGTGTCGAGTGCCTCCAGCGCCTCGCGCCACCACGCCAGGCGGATGCGGCCGATCATCGCCTCGCGCGTGGCGGCGACGATGCCGCCCAGCCGCTCGTCGAGCCGCCACAGCACCGTCAGCGCCTCGCGCCGCTCGGCGGGGGCGTAGGCCAGGACGAGGGCGCGTTCGGGATCGGCGATGTCGGTCATATCAAATGATCGTCACCCCAGCGCAGGCTGGGGTCCATCTCCATTTCCACGGGCGATGCCGTCCGGGATCGAGAGACATGGACCCCAGCCTACGCTGGGGCGACGGAAGAAAGCGAGGCTGGCGCCCGGCCTCAATCCTTGTAACAGACCTTCTTCGCCGCCGAGACCACGTCGCTCGCCTTGAGCAGCGCGAGCTTCTCGAGGTTGGCGGCGTAGGGCATCGGCACGTCCTTGTTGGTGACGCGCAGGACGGGGGCGTCGAGGTCGTCGAAGCCCTGTTCCATCGCCACCGCCATGATCTCGGACGCGATCGAGCAGGTCGGCCAGCCTTCCTCGACAACGACGATGCGGTTGGTCTTGGCGAGGCTCTTCAGCACCGTCTCGGTATCGAGCGGGCGCAGGGTGCGCAGATCGATCACCTCGGCCTCGATCCCCTCGCTCGCCAGCTGGTTCGCGGCGTCGAGCGCCACGCCCACGCCGATCGAATAGCTTACCAGCGTCACGTCGCTGCCGGCCCGCGCGATCCGCGCCTTGCCGATCGGCAGGACATAATCGTCGAGCTTGGGCACGTCGAAGCTCTGGCCGTAGAGCAGTTCGTTCTCGAGGAACACGACCGGATCCTCGCTGCGGATCGCCGCCTTCAGCAGCCCCTTCGCATCGGCCGCCGAGCAAGGCGCGATGACGATCAGGCCGGGGACGCTGGCATACCAGGGCGCGTAATTCTGGCTGTGCTGCGCACCGACGCGGGCGGCCGCGCCGTTCGGGCCACGGAACACCATCGGGCAGCGCATCTGTCCGCCCGACATGTAATTGGTCTTGGCGGCCGAATTGATGATGTGGTCGATCGCCTGCATGGCGAAGTTGAACGTCATGAACTCGACGATCGGGCGCAGACCGCCCATCGCGGCGCCGGTGCCGATGCCGGCAAAACCATATTCGGTGATCGGCGTGTCGATCACGCGCTTGTCGCCGAATTCGTCGAGCAGGCCCTGGGTCACCTTGTAGGCGCCCTGATATTGCGCGACTTCCTCGCCCATCACGAACACGCGCTCGTCCGACCGCATTTCCTCGGCCATGGCGTCGCGCAGCGCCTCGCGCACGGTGGTCTTCACCATCTCGGTGCCTTCAGGCACTTCGGGGCTGTCGTCGGTCTTTTCGGTCGAGGCGACCAGATCGCGCGCGCCGGTCTCCATCTGCTTGGGCGCCTCGCCGCCCTCCGGCGTGGCGACCTTGGCGTCGGCCTTCGACTCGTCGGCCTTGGCCTCTTCCTTCGGCGCTTCCTCGGCCTTCGGTTCCGGCTTCTCGGCGGGGGCCTCGGCCTCCTCGTCGTCGCCGGCGATCATCGCGATCACCGCGCCGACCTTGACGTTATCGGTGCCCTCGGGAACGACGATCTTGCTGATCGTGCCCTCGTCCACGGCCTCGAATTCCATCGTGGCCTTGTCGGTCTCGATCTCGGCGAGGATGTCGCCGGACTTCACCGAATCGCCCTCCTTGACCAGCCATTTGGACAGGGTGCCCTCCTCCATCGTGGGGGAAAGGGCGGGCATCTTGAGTTCGATCGCCATCAGTAGCTCCCCACCAGCACGTCGGTGGTCAGTTCGGAGAGTTCGGGTTCGGGGGATTCCTCGGCGAAGGCCGCCGCGTCCGCCACGATCTTGCGGATGTCCTTGTCGAGCGCCTTCAGCTCGTCCTCACCCACGCCCAGTGCGCCCAGTTCCTTGGCGAGATGGTCGATCGGATCGGACTTGTCGCGCACCGCCTGCACCTCGTCGCGCGAGCGATATTTCGCCGGATCGGACATGGAGTGGCCGCGATAGCGGTAGGTCTTGAGTTCGAGCAGGATCGGCCCCTTGCCGCCGCGCACCCATTCGATCGCGGTCTCGGCCGCGCCGCGCACCGCCAGCACGTCCATGCCGTCGACCTGGAGGCCGGGGATGCGGAAGCTCTCGCCCCGGCGATACAGCTGGTCCTCGGCCGAGGCGCGGTTGACGCTCGTGCCCATGGCGTATTGGTTGTTCTCGATCACGAAGATGCAGGGCAGCTTCCACAGCTCGGCCATGTTGAAGGCTTCGTAGACCTGCCCCTGGTTGGCCGCGCCGTCGCCGAAATAGGCCAGGCACACGCCGCCGTCGCCGGCATATTTGTGCTTGAAGGCCAGGCCAGCGCCCAGCGACACCTGTGCGCCGACGATGCCGTGGCCGCCGTAGAAGCCATGCTCGACGCTGAACATGTGCATCGATCCACCCTTGCCCTTGGAGATGCCGGCGGCGCGGCCGGTCAGCTCTGCCATGATGACCTTGGGGTCGATGCCATAGGCCAGCATGTGACCATGGTCGCGATAGCCGGTGATGACCGAATCCTTGCCGACCTCCAGCGCGGACTGGAGCCCGACGGCGACGGCCTCCTGGCCGATGTAGAGGTGGCAGAAACCGCCGATCAGGCCGAGGCCGTAAAGCTGGCCCGCCTTTTCCTCGAAGCGGCGGATGAGCAGCATCTGGCGGTAGAATTCGAGCAGCTCGTCCTTCGAGCCCTCGTAGCGCGTCGGCTCGGCCGGGCGCTCGCGGTTGGGGGTTGCGGGGACCGCCTCTGCCGGCTTCTCGGCCTTGGGGGTGGCGGACTTGCTACGCGACGTCGATGTACGGGCCAAGCGGACCTCTCCTCGTCCTGATGCCGCAACCTATACGCGGGCAACGGAAGGGACCGCAACGCTCGACGATTGCAGTTCGCGCAATCCGTCGTGCAAAAAACTTACGGGTGGGATCGCGCGGGGATCAGCCGCGCGGGATGATGACCTCGTCGGGGCGGACCTGTCCGGTCGAGCGGCGCACCAGTTCGTCGGCATAATCGGGATCGACCCGGCGCGGATTGAGCAGCTCGGCATGGCGCTGGAGTTCGGCGCGCTGCGCCTGCAATACCGTCAGCCGCGCCTGCCGCTCGGCGATCTGCGTCTTGTAGGTGCCGAGCGACATCAGCCCGTTCTGGCCGAGCAGCGCATAGCCCGCGAATTGCGCGACGACGAGAATCGCCAGCGCCGGCCAGAAGGCCGATCGAATGAGCTGGGCTGTGTTGCGGCGCGCCATGCGGTTACGCAAACATGAATGACGTGAATTTGCAAGGCCATGCGACGCGAAGGTCGCAATAGAAACGCGGGCGAATCGATCGGGATGGGGCCGATCCTCCCCGGCAAGGGGAGGGGGACCGCCGCCGTAGGCGGGGGTGGAGGGGTGACCCGCTATCGATGGCGGGTCACCCCTCCGTCAGCACTGCGTGCCGCCACCTCCCCTTGCAGGGGAGGATTTGGACCGCCTCAGCGCAGCGCCTTCAGCGCGGTGCGGCCCGCATAGACAGCGATCGGGCCCAGCTCTTCCTCAATGCGGATCAGCTGGTTGTACTTGGCCAGCCGGTCCGAACGGGCGAGCGAGCCGGTCTTGATCTGGCCGCAGTTGGTGGCGACCGCCAGGTCGGCGATGGTGGCGTCCTCGGTCTCGCCCGAGCGGTGCGACATCACGGCGGTATAGCCAGCGCGCTGCGCCATGCTGACGGCTTCGAGCGTCTCCGAAAGCGTGCCGATCTGGTTTACCTTCACCAGCAGCGAATTGGCGAGGCCGTCCTTGATGCCCTGCTTCAGCCGCTTGGGGTTGGTCACGAACAGATCGTCGCCGACAAGCTGCACCTTCCCGCCGATCTTGTCGGTCAGGATCTTCCAGCCCTCGAAATCATCCTCGCCCATGCCGTCCTCGATCGAGACGATCGGATATTTGGCGCACAGGTCGGCGAGGTAATCGGCCATTTCGGCGGGCGAACGCTTCACGCCCTCGCCGTGGAAATCATAGACGCCGTTCTTGAAGAATTCGGTCGCGGCGCAGTCGAGCGCGATCTGCACGTCGTCGCCGGGCTTGTAGCCGGCCTTCTCGATCGACGACATGATGAAGTCGAGCGCGTCGGGCGCCGAGGCCAAGTTGGGGGCGAAGCCGCCCTCGTCGCCCACCGCCGTCGCCAGCCCCTTGTCGTGCAGCGCCTTCTTCAGCGTGTGGAAGATCTCCGCGCCGCAGCGCACCGCCTCGAACAGCGATTCCGCGCCGACGGGCATGATCATGAATTCCTGGAAGTCGATCGGATTGTCGGCGTGCATGCCGCCGTTGATGATGTTCATCATCGGCACCGGCAGCACGCAGGCCGAAACGCCGCCGACATAGCGGTAGAGCGGCAGCGAGCGCGCGTCGGCCGCCGCCTTGGCGACGGCGAGGCTGGCGCCCAGGATCGCGTTGGCGCCCAGCCGGCTCTTGTTCTCGGTGCCGTCCAGCTCGATCAGCATCGCGTCGACCAGCGTCTGGTCCTCGGCCTCCTCGCCGATCAGCGCGTCGGCCACCTCGCCGTTGACCGCATCGACCGCCTTGGTCACGCCCTTGCCCATCCAGCGGCTCTTGTCGCCATCGCGCAGCTCGACCGCCTCGTAGGCGCCGGTCGACGCGCCCGAGGGCACGGCGGCGCGGCCGAAGCTGCCGTCCTCCAGGGTCACCTCGACCTCGACGGTGGGATTGCCGCGGCTGTCGATGATCGAGCGGGCGTGGACGTCGACGATGGCGGTCATCGGAACTCCTCTGGCATGCCTCTGGAAAGGGCGGGCGGGAAAGATGGGCCGGGCTCTATCGGGCGATCCGCCCCCACGCAACATTGTCGATCGCGCGACGAACAATGTCGAACCGGCAATGGAACGTATCGCGGGCGGCGCGGGTTGACTTGGCCGAGCAGGCGCACAAAACCGTTGCGCTTCCGTTCCGGCTTTCGATGTGAGGATATTGGCGATGGCTGACGAGAAACTTCCCGAGGGCACCGATACGGTCATCAACGGCGCGAGCGGATCGAGCGACGCCTCGTCCGCGACCGGCGCCGCCTTCGATGGCGACGCCAAGACGGCGCCCGGCTTCGACTGGACCTCGGCCGAAGGTTTCCGCTCGGCGTTCGGCGCCAAGGCGCAGGGCTTCTTCGACACCGCCGGCGATCGCGCCAAGGATTATGTGACCGAAGGGCTCGATCGCGGCGTCACCGCGCTCGACGATGTCGTCCGCATGGTCGACGATGCCGCCACGACGATCGACGAGAAGGTCGGCGCGCAATATGGCGATTATGCCCGCAAGGCCTCCAGCGCGATCTCGGGCTTCGCCGAGACGCTGCGGATGAAGGATGCCGAAACGCTCTTCGCCGACGCGCGCCATGCCGTGAAGAAGAGCCCCGCGATCGCCATCGGCGCGGCCGCAGCATTGGGCTTCGTCGTGGCGCGGATCATCAAGGCCGGCATGCCCGACGCGCCCGAGCCGACGTCCAAGGCGCCCACGCTCGCCGAAGACGACCCGATCGTACCGGCGGCCTGACCCTTGGAGAAGCCGGGGGAGCTTCGCGGCGAATCGATCGGTGCGCTGTTCTCACGCCTGATCGATCGCGCGCGGGACGTGCTGCGCGCCGAGGTGACCTATTATCGCGAGACGGCGACCGCCAAGGTCACCGGCCTCGTCAAGCCGGCGGTGCTGGGCTTCGTCGCGCTGATGTTCGTGCAGGCGTCTCTGACGGTGCTGGTGGTGACGATCGGCATCGTGCTGGGGCGCTGGCTGGGGGCTGCCGCCGGTCTGTTCGCGGCGGTCGCCGCCGGGCTGCTGATCGCGGCGCTGCTGGGCTGGATCGCCATGCGACTGGCGACGGGAAAGAAATGATGAGCGACGAAACGGAGATCAACGACGCCCGCGCCAAGGCCGATGCCGCGCGCGCCGACATGTTCGCCGTGCTGGGCGAACTCCAGCGCCGCGCCGCGCCCGCCACGTTGGTGCGCGACGGTGTCGAGGCGGTGAAGGAGAAAGCCGGCGATGCCGCCACGGAGGCCCGCCGCTTCGCCCGCCGCCGCCCGCTGATCGCGGCCGGGGCGGTCGCGGCGGCCACCGCCGCCGTGGCCTGGTTCCCGCTGCGCCGGCTGTTCGTCGGCAAGGGCAACCCGGACGCCGACTAGATCGTTGAACGACTGTAACGGCCGTGCGCGGCCCGAAGGATTGGAGAAGGCCATGACCAAGACGACCGACGCGGCCGAGCCCGCCAGCCGCTTCCACGACGCGAGCAGCGCCATCCGCGACAAGGCGGACGCCGCCCGCGAGGCCGCGACCGACGCTTATGGCAGCGCGATCGACAAGATTTCCGCCGTCACCGGCAAGGCGGCGAGCGGCATCGAGGCCAATCCGGTGATCGCGCTGGCCGGTGGGCTGGCGCTGGGCGTGATCGCCGGCGCGCTGCTGCCGCGCACCGCCAGGGAAACCGAGTTGCTCGGCGGCGTCGGCGGCCAGATCAACACCGCCGCCAAGGCCGCGTTCGAAGCGGGCAAGGCCGAAGGCAAGAGCCAGATCGGCGCGCTCGGCTTTAGCGGCGATGCCGCCAGGGAGCAGGTGAGCAAGCTGGCGTCGAGCGCGGGTGAAGTCGCCAGCGCGATCGGCGCGGCGGCGCTCAAGGCGGCGCGCGACACGCGGGGGTAAGCCCGCATCTGTCCGGTCTTTCCCAAACCGTTCGTGTCGAGCGAAGTCGAGACATCTGCGCGCGTGGCACGCCCCTCGACTTCGCTCGGGACGAACGGTGTGAATGGGCGGCCCCAAACTTCCTGCGAGGTGTTCAGGGTGAACCGCATGGAAAGCCCCCGGCGCAACCCTTCCCGTCAGCCCGCGTTCAGCGCGCAGGTGCCACAGGCTGGCGCATGTCATTCGGAGTTCTCGACTTGAAGATTTCCCGTTCCCTGATCGCGGCCACGCTCGGCTTGGCCGGTCTCGTCTCGCCGATCGCGCTCGCCCCCGCTTCGGCGGCGGTGGATGCCAGCGATCCGTCGCGTTTCATCACCACGCTGACCACCGATGGCCTCGGTGCGCTGCGCAGCGGCAATCGCGCGGCGGCCAAGGCGCAGTTCCGCACCCTGCTCGCCCAATATTTCGCGGTGGACGCGATCGGCGACCGGCTGATCCGTCGCTGGAGCCCGACGATCACCCCGGCGCAGAAGTCGGCCTACAAAGCCGCCTTCCCCAACTATATCATCGGCACCTACGCCGATCGCCTGTTCGAATATGCCAATGCCCAGGTGAAGGTGGTGCGCGCGACCCCGGCGGCCGGCGGCACGGTCGATGTCACCACGCAGGTCATCAAGCCCGGCCAGCAGCCGATCGTGGCGGTCTGGTCGGTCGCGAAGGCCGGCGCGGGCTACAAGGTGACCAACCTGAAGGTCGCCGGGATCAATCTGGCGATCGCGCAGGCGGCCGATTTCGATGCGATCGTCCAGCGCCAAGGCTTCGACGCGCTGGTGGCGATGATGAAGTCGCGCTCGGCGTCGTAATAGCCGGACCGTCACCCCGGCCTTGTGCCGGGATGACGGGTGGGTGACGCCGCGCGCAACCGTCCGTGCGTGTCACGCAATCCTATGTCACACGATCGACGGTGGCGGAAATGCGCCCTCGCTGCTAAGCGGCGGGGGCGTTTTCCATTCGGGCCGCCTGCCGGCCCCGTCAGATTTCCAGGGGATATGATGAGCAAGCTGCACCTCGTCTTCGGTGGCCGCGTGAAGGACCCGCAGGGTCTCGACTTCCAGGATCTGAAGGCGCTCGACGTGGTCGGCTTCTTCGAGGATTACAAATCGGCCGAGGACGCCTGGCGCGCCGCCGCCCAGCGCACCGTGGACGATGCCGAGATGCGCTACGTCGTGGTCCACCTCCACCGCCTGCTTGAGCCGGAACTGCCCCCGGTCGCGAAGTAAGATTTGCTCGTCATTGCGAGCGTAGCGAAGCAATCCAGCCTTTTGACCGGATGCAACCGGCGGAACTGGATTGCTTCGCTACGCTAGCAATGACGATTTGGGCGCTTACGCCTTCCGGTAGCGCCAGCGCAGCAGTGGCTGCGCCAGCGCCAGCCCCGCGACGAAGCCGCCGATATGCGCGGCGACGGCGATCACCATGTCGCCCCCGGCCGTCGCGATGCCGACGAGCAGCTGCACGCCGATCCAGCCCGCCGCCAGCCACAGGATGTTGAGCGCCCGCGCCAGCCCCGGATGCTTCGTCAGCGGCTTCCGCTCGCCATAGAAGATCGCATAGGCGGCGATCACCGCCGAGGCGGCGCCGCTCGCGCCGATCAGCGGGACCGGGCTCGCCGGGCCGATCGCATAATGCGCCGCCGCCGCCGCGATCGCGCCGACGACATACAGCGCCACCAGCCCGAAACTGCCCAGCACCTGCTCCACCGCCCGGCCACAATAGCCGAGCAGCAGCATGTTGAACGCCAGATGCAGCAGCCCGCCGTGGAGAAAGGCGGAGGTGAGCGGGGTCAGGAAGGCCGGAACCGCCTGCGGCAACACCATCGCGCCCGACAGGCGGGCGGGGATGAAGCCCGCCAGCATCGCCAGCGTCTCGGTCGCGCCGGTGCCCGCCTCGATCAGATAGACCGCGCACGACAGGCCGACGAGGGCGACCGTCGCCTTGGCAGGCGGCATCTTCATGAAGCGGGCCTAACCGTCCGCCGGATCAGATGAATTCGATGCTGTCGACCTGATAGTAACGGTCGCCCGACGGCACCGTCACCTCGATGTCTTCGCCCACCTTGCGGCCGATCAGCGCGCGGCCGAGCGGCGAATTGTAGGAAATCTTGCCCATCTTGGCGTCCGCCTCGGTCTGGCCGACGATCTGATAGGTGACGGGCTTGTCGTCCTCGTCGATCAGATGGACGGTCGCGCCGAACACGATCTTGTCGCCCGACAGGGTCGTCGGATCGATCACCTGCGCGCGGCTCAGCTTGTCCTCGATGTCGGCGATCATCGCCTCGATCTGGCCCTGGCGCTCCTTGGCGGCGTGATATTCGGCATTTTCCGAAAGATCGCCGTGCGCGCGGGCTTCCTCGATGGCGTCGATGATCTGCGGGCGCTCGATCTTGAGACGCGAAAGCTCCGCGTTCAGCATCCGCTGCCCTTCTTCGAGCATCGGCAGTTTTTCGCCGGTCGCCATCTGATCGTCCACCCTTCGCATAAAACGTCTTTCCCCGGCCTCGCCGGGGCGAGGCCTTCGGCACCGTCACCTATGTCTGGGGATCAGCCGCGGGATTGAGGATAATAGGATTGAAGGGGGCGTACTTCAAGCGGGCGGGACTTCAAGGCGCGGATTGCCTGCGCGGCGGCCACCCCGGCGGCGGCCGTGGTGAAGTTCGGAATGCGCAGCGCCAGCGCCGAGGCGCGGATCGAGGCGGAATCCTTCAGCGACTGCGCGCCCTCGGTCGTATTGATGACGAGCGCGACCTCGCCGTCCTTGATCCGGTCGACGATGTGGGGGCGACCCTGCGCCACCTTGTTGACCGTCTCCACGTCCAGCCCCTGCTCGCGCAGATAGGCGCCGGTGCCGGTGGTGGCGATCACCTTGAACCCCTGATCGATCAGCTCGCGCACGGCGGGCAGCACGATCGTCTTGTCGCCATCCTTGACCGAGACGAAGCAGGTGCCCCCGGTCGGCAGGATGGTGCCCGCGCCGATCTGCGACTTGGCGAAGGCGGTGGCGAAATCGAGATCGATGCCCATCACCTCACCGGTGGATTTCATCTCCGGCGACAGGACCGGATCGACACCGGGGAAGCGCGCCCAGGGGAACACCGCTTCCTTCACCGCGATATGATCGATGTGGCGGTTGATTTGGGGCAAGGCGGCCAGCATCTCGCCCGCCATCACCCGCGCCGCGATCTTGGCGATGGGCGCGCCGATCGCCTTGGCGACGAAGGGCACGGTGCGGCTGGCGCGCGGATTGACCTCGATCAGATAGACCAGCTCGTCCTTCACCGCGAACTGCACGTTCATCAGGCCGCGCACGGAAAGCGCGCGGGCCAGCGCGTCGGTCTGGCGCTCGATCTCGGCGATCACCGCCGCGGACAGGCTGTAGGGCGGCAGCGAGCAGGCGCTGTCGCCCGAATGGACGCCCGCCTCCTCGATATGCTGCATCACGCCGGTCACGACGACATCGGTGCCGTCGCAGATGGCGTCCACGTCCACCTCGACCGCGTCGCGCAGATATTGGTCGATCAGCACGGGGCTGTCGCCCGACACCTGCACGGCGGTGGCGATATAGGTTTCGAGCGCGGCCTGCGTCTCGACGATCTCCATCGCCCGGCCGCCCAGCACGTAGGAGGGGCGCATCAGGACGGGATAGCCGACCCGCTCGGCCACGATCACCGCTTCCTCGCGGCTGCGGGCGATGCCGTTCGCGGGCTGGCGGAGGCCCAGGCGCTGGATCAGATCGGCGAACCGCTCGCGATCCTCGGCCAGATCGATCGCGTCGGGGCTGGTGCCCAGGATCGGGATGCCGGCGCGCTCCAGTTCGGCCGCCAGCTTCAGCGGGGTCTGCCCGCCGAACTGCACGATCACGCCGACCAACTCGCCGCGCGACATTTCGACGTGGAGGATTTCCAGCACGTCCTCGGCGGTCAGCGGCTCGAAATAGAGGCGGTCGGAGGTGTCGTAATCGGTCGAGACGGTCTCGGGATTGCAATTGACCATGATGGTCTCGTAGCCCGCCTCCTCCAGCGCGAAGCAGGCGTGGCAGCAGCAATAATCGAACTCGATGCCCTGGCCGATGCGGTTGGGCCCGCCGCCGAGGATCACGATCTTCTTCCGGTCGCTCGGCTGCGCCTCGTTCTCTGGCTCGCCGAAGGCGGGCGCCTCGTAGGTGGAATACATGTAGGGCGTCTTGGCCTCGAACTCGGCCGCGCAGGTGTCGATCCGCTTGAACACGGGGCGCACGCCCAGCTTGTGGCGCAGCGCGCGCACCTCGGCCTCGTTGACGCCACCGGTCATCGCCCGGATCGCATCATGGACGATGCCCGACCCGCGCGCCTGGGCGCGGCGCATGCCGGCCAGATTGGCCGAATTGAGCGCCAGCCAGGCGAGGCGCTTGTCGGAAAAGCCCATCGCCTTCAGGCGGCGCAGGCCCTGCGCGTCGTTGGGCAGGCCGTCGCGGCAGACGTCCATCTCGGCGTCGATGATCTCCTCGAGCCGCTCGAGGAACCAGGGATCATATTTCGCCAGATTGTGGACTTCGGCGACGGTGAAGCCCTCGCGCAGCGCCTGCGCGGCCACCAGCAGCCGGTCGGGGGTCGGGCGGGTGAGCGCCGCCTCGATCTCGGCGCGGGGCGCGCCCTTCAGGTGATCGACGATGTTGAGGCCGGAAAGTCCCGTCTCCAGCCCGCGCAGCGCCTTTTGCAGGCTCTCGTGGAAGTTGCGGCCGATCGCCATCACCTCGCCGACCGACTTCATCGCGGTGGACAGGTCACTCGACGCGCCCTTGAACTTCTCGAAGGCGAAGCGCGGGATCTTGGTGACGACGTAATCGATCGTCGGCTCGAAGCTGGCCGGGGTCGCGCCGGTGATATCGTTGTCGATCTCGTCGAGCGTGTAGCCGACCGCCAGCTTGGCCGCGACCTTGGCGATCGGGAAGCCGGTCGCCTTGGAGGCCAGCGCGGACGAACGAGACACGCGCGGGTTCATCTCGATCACGACCAGCCGGCCGTCGGCGGGGTTGACCGCGAACTGCACGTTGGAGCCGCCCGTTTCCACGCCGATCTCGCGCAGCACCGCGATGCTTGCGTTGCGCATGATCTGATATTCCTTGTCGGTCAGCGTCAGCGCCGGCGCGACGGTGATGGAATCGCCCGTATGGACGCCCATCGGATCGATATTCTCGATCGAGCAGATGATGATGGCATTGTCGGCGCGATCGCGCACGACCTCCATCTCATATTCCTTCCAGCCGAGGACGCTTTCCTCGACCAGCACCTCTGTCGTCGGGGAAAGATCGAGGCCGTTCAGGACGATGCGGGTGAATTCCTCGCGATTGTAGGCGATGCCGCCGCCCTGCCCGCCCATGGTGAAGCTGGGCCGGATGATCGAGGGGAGGCCGACGAAATCGAGCGCGGCCAGCGCCTCGTCGAGCGAATGGGCGATGCGGCTGCGCGGGGATTCCAGCCCGATCTTGTCCATCGCGTCGCGGAATTTCAGCCGGTCCTCGGCCTTGTCGATCGCCTCGGCATCGGCGCCGATCATCACGCAGCCATATTTCTCCAAGGTGCCGTCATTGGCGAGGGCCAGCGCGGTGTTGAGCGCGGTCTGGCCGCCCATCGTCGGCAGGACGGCGTCGGGCCGCTCCTTCTCGATGATCTTGGCGACGATCTCGGGGGTGATCGGCTCCACATAGGTGGCGTCGGCCATGTCCGGGTCGGTCATGATCGTCGCCGGGTTGGAATTGACCAGGATGATCCGGTAGCCTTCCTCGCGCAGCGCCTTGCACGCCTGCGTCCCCGAATAATCGAACTCGCACGCCTGGCCGATGACGATCGGGCCGGCGCCGATGATGAGGATGGAGGAAATGTCGGTGCGCTTGGGCATCAGAAGTGCTTGCCTGCTAGTTTGGAGAGTTGCTCAAAAGCCGCCTTTGAAAGACGCAGGCTTTGCGACGTTTTGCCCACCAGCACGCGGTCGGGTGAGCCGTAGGTATCAATCTGCAAAAACTTCTCACCGTCCAACTCAACAAGGCTGACGGTCGCTGCCACATCGCCCTGGGGCTGCACGCGAGCAAGATCTTTCGTCTCAAGCTGCCTGACTGTCGCCACGCCGTCCTCCAGGAAAAATATTACAACTCAATCCGTCTGTGCGAGGCAGCCCCAGCCGTCATATGCGACGCCGGGGAAGGCCGCCTCGATTTCGAGGCATTTGGTGGTGAGGGCCTTGATGGCCTCGGGTTCGGTGGTCTGGTCGATGTCGCAGTCGAGCTGCCAGGTGCCGGGCGCGGTCTCGGCGAACTCCGCCACCTCGAAGCCGTAATCGGCGGCCGCGTCGGCGAGGCGGTCGAGCGCCTTTTCGGGGCCGGTGAAGCTCACGTCGATGGTGCGGACGATCGACGCGATGTCGCCGCCGGCCGCCATCTGCGCCAGCACGTCCTGATCCGCCGCCCATTCCTCGGCAAGACGCTTCGGGTCCACGGGGCGGGCCATCGCCATTATTCCGCCGGTTCCAGCGCGACCCATTCGATGTTCGCGCGGCTTTCCTGCGCCCAGCCGAGTAGACAGGTGGCGGCGGCCGGCTTGGTGGCGTTCTTGCCGATCTGCCACAGGAACAGCCGCTCGCCGGTGTGATCCTCGGTCGGCTTCCACACCATCTGCGCCGGCTTCAGCCCACATTCCTTGGCCTTCGCCTCGGTCGCGATCCGCATTTCAGACGGCGCGACGGGTGCGGCGGCCTCCACCGGGGCGGGCGCCACCGGCTCGGCGGCCTGGAGCGTGAGAGCGAACAGGATCATGCGGCGCCTTTCCCCAACTGGCTGACGAACTGATCGAACAGATAATGGCTGTCCTGCGGGCCGGGGCTGGCCTCGGGATGATATTGCACGCTGAACGCCGGCTTGTCGGTCAGGCGCAGGCCGGCGAGCGATCCGTCGAACAGCGAGACGTGGGTCGGCTCGGCGTTGGCGGGCAGGCTCTCGGCATCGACCGCGAAGCCGTGGTTCATGCTGGTGATCTCGACCCGCCCGTCGCCGCTGCGCTTGACCGGATGGTTGGCGCCGCGATGGCCCTGATGCATCTTGTAGGTCTTGCCGCCGATGGCCAGGCCCAGCAGCTGGTGGCCAAGGCAGATGCCGAAGATCGGAGTTCCGACGTCGAGCAATTCGCGGATCACCGGCACCGCATAGATGCCGGTCGCGGCGGGATCGCCGGGGCCGTTCGAGAGGAACACCCCGTCCGGCTGGTGCGCCATCACCTCGTCGAACGTGGCCGTCGCCGGCACCACCGTCACCCGCGCGCCGGCGCCGACCAGATTGCGCAGGATGTTGCGCTTTAGCCCGTAATCGATCGCGACGACGTGCGGCCCGTCCGGGTTGGCCGAATGGGTGGCGTAGCCCTGGCCGAGCGTCCACAGGCCATCGTCCCATTTGTAGCTCTGCGTGGCGGAGACTTCCTTGGCAAGGTCCATGCCCTCCAGCCCCGGCCAGGCCCGAGCCTGCGCTAGCAGCGCGTCGACATCGAACTCGCCCTTGGCGTTATGCGCGATCACGCCGTTGGGGGCGCCCGCCACGCGGATCAGCCGGGTGAGCGCGCGGGTATCGACGCCCGCCAGCCCGATGCGGCCGTTGGCGCGCAGATAGGCGTCGAACCGCTGGGTCGAGCGGAAGCTGGACGGCGCGGTCACGTCCTCGCGCACGATGCAGCCCAAAGCGTGCGGGTTGATCGCCTCGACATCCTCGGCATTGGCGCCGACGTTGCCGATATGCGGGAAGGTGAAGGTGACGATCTGGCCCGCGTAGGAGGGATCGGTCATCACCTCCTGATAGCCGGTCATGGCGGTGTTGAAGCACACCTCGCCGACGGCGGCGCCTTCCGCGCCGAAGCCCCGGCCCCAGACGATCGAACCGTCCGCCAGGACCAGAACGCCGGTCGCGCCTTCGGGTGGGCGCACAGCATCGGCCATGGGTGGCTCTCCTTGAAATCGGGGTGGCGGGGGCGGCAAACGGCCGGGTCGATAGGGGGCTCCATCCCGAGGGTCAATGACTATCAGGAAAGCGCGCGGCCCGCTATGGTGGCCGTTTCCCGAACCGTTCGAGACCCACATGATCCGAGACGATATCAAGGCGGCGCTGATTGCCGCGATGAAGGAACGCGACCAGCCGACGACGGCCGCGATCCGCCTGATCCAGGCCGCCATCAAGAACCGAGACATCGAATTGCGTACCGCCACCGTCCAGCCGGACGACGACCTGCTCATCACCGAAGTTCTGTCGAAGATGATCAAGCAGCGCCGCGAATCGATCGAGATGTTCGAGAAAGGCGGCCGCCAGGAACTCGCCGACGCCGAAAAGGGCGAGGTGGCGGTGATCGAGCGATTCCTGCCGGCGCAGATGAGCGAGGCCGAAGCCGCCGCCGCGATCGACGCGATCGCGACCGAACTGGGCGCGGCCTCCGTGAAGGACATGGGCCGGGTGATGGCGGCCGTGAAGGACCGCCACGCGGGCAAGATGGACATGAGCCGGGCGAGCGCGCTGGTGAAGGCGCGGTTGGGGTGAATGAAAGCCCCCTCCCTGCCAAGGGAGGGGGTTGGGGGGTGCTGGCGAATCGCCCGGCCGGTGATAGCCTCTTCACTCCACCGTTCGTCCTGAGCGAAGTCGAAGGACGTGCCCCGAAGGACCACGATGACGTTCTGGGCCTATATTCTGCGCTGCTCGGACGGGGCTTATTACACCGGCCATACCGACCATCTGGAGCGGCGCGTGGCGGAGCACCAGACGGGTGGGTTTTGTGATTTCACCGCCCGCCGCCAGCCCGTTGTGCTGGTGTGGAGCCAAGCCTTCGGCACCCGCATCGAGGCGCTGGAGGCCGAACGCCGTGTCAAAGGCTGGTCGCGCGCCAAGAAGGAGGGCCTGATAGCGGGGGACTGGAACTCAGTGTCGTATTTCGCCCGGCCGCCGCGTGAGCGTCCCTCGACTTCGCTCGGGACGAACGGAGGTGGGGTGGCTCTCCAAGAAGGGGCTCTCCCCCAAGAATCCCATTCGTCCCGAGCGAAGTCGAGGGACGTGCCCCTCGGCCCCCCGCAGCCATGACCCTCTCCCCCGCCTTCCTCGACGAGCTGCGCCACCGCACCACGCTCTCGACCCTTATCGGCCGCACGCTCAAGCTCCAGAAGGCGGGGCGCGAGTATAAGGCCTGCTGCCCGTTCCATAACGAGAAGTCGCCCAGCTTCTACGTCAACGACGACAAGGGCTTCTACCATTGCTTCGGTTGCTCGGCGCATGGCGATGCGATCCGGTGGATGACCGATCAGCGCGGGCTGCCCTTCATGGATGCGGTGAAGGAGCTGGCGCAGGCGGCGGGGATGGAATTGCCCGCGATGGACCGCGCCGCCGCCGACAAGGCCGAACGCGCGCAGGGGCTGGTGGATATCACCGAGGCGGCCGCCGCCTGGTATCGCGAGCAGCTGCAAGGCCTCGCCGGCGCCGAAGCGCGCGCCTATCTCGACAAGCGCGGCATCAAGGAGGCGACGCGCAAGGCCTTCGCGATCGGCTTCGCGCCCGATGGCCGCAACCGCCTCGCCCCGGCCCTCGCACCCACCGAGCCGGCCCGGCTGGTCGAGGCCGGCCTGCTGATCCAGCCCGACGAGGCGAAGCGTGAGCCCTATGACCGGTTTCGCGGCCGGCTGATGATCCCGATCCGCGACCAGCGCGGGCGCACGATCGCGTTCGGCGGGCGCATCATCGGGCAGGGCGAGCCCAAATATCTGAACTCGCCCGAGACGCCGCTCTTCGACAAGGGGCGCACGCTCTACAATCTCGATCGCGCCGGCCCCGCCTCGCGCAAATCCGGGCGCGTGCTGGTGGTCGAGGGCTATCTCGATGTGATCGCGCTGGATCAGGCGGGCATCGGCGAGGCGGTGGCGCCGCTCGGCACGGCGCTGACCGAAGCGCAGATGGAGCGGCTGTGGCGGCTGGCCGACATCCCGATCCTCTGCTTCGACGGCGACAAGGCCGGGCAGAAGGCCGCCTTGCGCGCCGCGATCCGCGCGCTGCCGCTGGTCCAGCCCGGCCGCACCCTTCGTTTCGCCCTGCTGCCGGCCGGCAAGGACCCCGACGATCTGGTGCGCGAAGGCGGGGCCGCCGCGTTCGAGGCGGTGCTGGCCGCCGCGATCAGCCTGGACGAGCTGGTCTGGCGCAGCGAGCTGGAGGAAGCGGGCGCCCTCGCCACGCCCGAGGCACGCGCCGGGCTCGGCAAAAGGCTGCGCGATCATGCCCGGCTGGTGTCGGACGAATTCCTCCAGCGGCAATATCTCGCCGAATTCAACCGGCGGCTGTACGAACATTTCGACAGCCTGCGCTCGCCCCGCCGCTTCGATCCCGGCCAGCGCGGGCCGGGCAAGGGCAAGGGGCCATTCGGCCGCCCGTTCGCCCCCGCCGCCCCGCCGCCGCCGGAATTGCGCGCCATCGCCGACGAGGGGATCGATCGCGCGACCGTCGCCGCGATCCTTGCCGGATTGCTCCGCCATCCCCAGGTGATCGCGCGCCATGCCGAGACCTTGGCGCGGGTCGCGATCGCCGATCGGCAGCTGGGATTGGTGCAACAGGCGATGCTGGAAGCCGCGCTGATCGTGCCCGACCTTGACTCTGCGGCGCTCGCCACCAACTTAAGGCAGGATGGCCTCGAACCGTTCCTTGACGCGGTGCGGCGAACAAATCTTGCCTTTTCCTTCCTGCGCGGCAATGCGGAACCGGAACGTGCGGAGCGGGACCTTGGCGCCGTGATCGATCAGGTCGTGGCGATTTTCGAGGTTCGCAAGGATCAGGCGGCGGCGACGCGGCGTTTCATGGAAACCGGCGAGGAAGCCGATTTCCTGGAACAGGTTCGGCTCCGGGCCGAGGAACGGAAGTTGCAGGACGGGTTCGCCGCGCTGGCGGGGGACGACGGCGCGGGATTGTAAGGATTAGTAGGCGGCATGGCGAAAACCATTACGGCAGGGGCGAGCGGCGGCGGCGGCGAAGGAGGCGACGGGGGCGATGCGCCGCTGATCGACCTGAATGACGCGTCGATCAAGAAGGTCTTCGCGCGCGCCAAGAAGCGCGGCTACATCACGATCGACCAGCTCAACGAGGCGCTGCCGCAGGACCAGATGTCCTCCGACCAGCTCGAGGACATCATGTCCGCCCTGAACGAGATGGGCGTCAACATCGTCGAGAACGAGGATGCCGGCGAGGACGGCGAATCGCAGGACGCCGACGATTCCGCCGACGAGGCCCAGCCCGAGGACGACGGCACCGCGCCGCAGCAGCTGACGAACGTCACCAAGAAGGAGACGATCGACCGCACCGACGATCCGGTGCGGATGTACCTGCGCGAGATGGGCGCGGTCGAGCTGCTCAGCCGCGAGGGCGAGATCGCCATCGCCAAGCGCATCGAGGCCGGCCGCGACACGATGATCATGGGCCTGTGCGAAAGCCCGATCACCTTCAACGCCATCATCGACTGGTCGACCGCGCTCAACGAGGGCACGATGCAGCTGCGCGAGATCCTCGATCTCGACGCGATGGTCTCCAAGGGTCCGTCGGCCGAGCAGGTCGCCGAGGCCGAGGAGGATGACGGCACCGGCGAGATATCCGCCGCCACCGCCGGCCCCGCCTTCAAGGAAGAGGCCGAGCCCGAAGAGGCGTCGGTCGACGAAGAGGACGAGGATGGCGTCGAGCGCCGCGCGCCGCGCCCGTCCGACGACGAGGACGAGGACAATACCCTCAGCCTCGCGCAGATGGAGGAGCAGCTCAAGCCGATCGCGCTGGAGCGGTTCGCCACGATCACCTCGCTCTACAAGAAATTCTCCAAGCTCCAGGCCGTCCGCATCGAGACGCTGGGCGTGGGCGACGATTTTCCCGTCGGCGACGAGAACAAATATCAGAAGCTGCGCGAGGAGCTGACGGCCGAGGTCGAGAGCGTCCAGTTCCATGGCGCCAAGATCGAATATCTGGTCGATCAGCTCTATGCCTTCAACCGGCGCCTGACCGCGCTCGGCGGGCAGATGCTGCGTCTGGCCGAGCGCCACAAGGTCAACCGCAAGGACTTCCTCGATCGCTACGTCGGCCACGAACTGGAGGAGGGCTGGCTCGACACGGTCGCCAAGCTCGACAAGAAGTGGACGGCCTTCGCCACCAACGAGGTGGACGCGGTCGATCGCATCCGCGCCGAAATCGGCGAGATCGCCCAGGCTACGGGCATGGCGCTCACCGAATTCCGCCGCATCGTCAACATGGTGCAGAAGGGCGAGCGCGAGGCGCGCATCGCCAAGAAGGAGATGGTCGAGGCGAACCTGCGCCTCGTGATCTCCATCGCCAAGAAATATACCAATCGCGGCCTGCAATTCCTGGATCTCATCCAGGAGGGCAATATCGGCTTGATGAAGGCGGTCGATAAGTTCGAATATCGCCGTGGCTACAAATTCTCGACCTATGCGACGTGGTGGATCCGGCAGGCGATCACCCGCTCGATCGCCGATCAGGCGCGGACGATCCGCATCCCGGTCCACATGATCGAGACGATCAACAAGCTGGTCCGCACCAGCCGCCAGATCCTCCACGAGATCGGCCGCGAGCCGACCCCGGAGGAACTGGCCGAGCGCCTCTCTATGCCGCTCGAGAAGGTCCGCAAGGTGATGAAGATCGCCAAGGAGCCGATCTCCCTCGAAACGCCGATCGGCGACGAGGAGGACAGCCATCTGGGCGACTTCATCGAGGACAAGAATGCCGTGATCCCGGTCGATGCCGCGATCCAGGCGAACCTCAAGGAAACCGTGACGCGGGTGCTGGCGAGCCTGACCCCGCGCGAGGAGCGCGTGCTGCGGATGCGCTTCGGCATCGGCATGAACACCGATCACACGCTGGAGGAAGTGGGCCAGCAGTTCAGCGTGACCCGCGAGCGTATCCGCCAGATCGAGGCGAAGGCGCTCCGCAAGCTGAAGCACCCGAGCCGCAGCCGCAAGATGCGCAGCTTCCTCGACCAATAAGGTCGGCGGGAGATACGGAAACGAAAAGGCCGGGAGCGATCCCGGCCTTTTTTGTGCTCGTCATTGCGAGCGTAGCGAAGCAATCCAGGTTCCGCCGCTGGATTGCTTCGCTACGCTCGCAATGACGAGTGGATGGCGCTCACACAGCCATCCACCCCGCCAGCGCTTCGCGTGCCCGCTCGCTCATCAGCGCCTTGCGGTCGGCCTTTTTCGATTTGCCCTCCAGCGGCGGGAAGAGACCGAAGTTCACATTCATCGGCTGGTAGGTGTCGGCCTCCGCCCCGCCGGTGATATGCCCCAGCAGCGCGCCCAGCGCGGTCGTCACCGGCGGTGCGGCCATCGTTCCGCCCGCCAGCTCGGCCGCCGCGAAACGCCCCGCCAGCAGGCCGATCGCCGCGCTTTCGACATAGCCCTCGCAGCCCGTGATCTGCCCGGCGAAGCGCACGTTGGGCCGGCTCTTGAGGCGCAACTCCCTGTCGAGCAGCTCGGGCGATTTGAGGAAGGTGTTGCGATGGATGCCGCCCAGCCGCGCGAATTCGGCGCTCTGGAGGCCGGGGATGGTGCGGAAGATGCGGACCTGTTCGGCGTGGCGCAGCTTCGTCTGGAAGCCGACGATGTTCCACAAGGTGCCCAGCGCATTGTCCTGCCGCAACTGGACCACCGCATAGGGCCAGCGGCCGGTGCGCGGGTCGTCGAGCCCGACCGGCTTCATCGGCCCATAGCGCGGCGTATCGAGCCCGCGCTCGGCCATCACCTCGATCGGCATGCAGCCCTCGAAATAGGGCGTGTCGCGTTCCCACTCGCGAAACTCGGTCTTCTCACCCGCCAGCAGCGCGGCGTGGAAGGCGAGATACTCGTCCTTGTTCATCGGGCAGTTGATGTAATCGTGCCCATCGCCCTTGTTCCAGCGCGACTGGAACCAGCAGATCTCCATGTCGATCGTGTCGCGGTGGACAATCGGCGCGATCGCGTCGAAGAAGGCGAGCGCGTCCTGCCCCGTTTCGCTGGCGATGGCGGCGGCCAGCGGGGCGGCGGTGAGCGGCCCGGTGGCGAGGATCGCCGGCCCCTGCGGCAACGCGTCGATCCGCTCGCGCACGATCTCGATATTGGGATGGGCTTCGATCGCGGCGGTGACGGCGGCGGAAAAGCCATCGCGATCCACCGCCAGCGCCGAACCCGCCGGCACCTTGTGGGCATCGGCCTCGCGCAGGATCAGCGACCCCAGCGACCGCATTTCGGCATGGAGCAGGCCGACGGCGTTGCGGTTGGGATCGTCCGACCGGAAGCTGTTGGAACAGACGAGTTCGGCGAGATGATCGGTATGATGCGCGGGCGTGCCCTCCACGCCGCGCATCTCGGACAGGCGCACCTTGTGCCCCGCCTCGGCCAGCTGCCAGGCGGCCTCGGATCCGGCGAGCCCGCCGCCGACGATATGGATTGCGTGATCGTTCATGCCGGGTCGCTTAGCGCCAACCGGGCTGCCGCGAAAGCGGGAGCCCGGCGGGGTCGATCAGCTCCCGAAAAACAGTTTCCGCACGCTGATGCTCACCGTGCGGCCCAGCGGGTCGAGATAGGCGGGCTGGTAGCTGAGCGGGGTGGCGCCGGTGGCGTCGCGCACCTTGGGGCGCTGGTTGAAGATGTTGGTCACGTTGAACGATACGCGCATGCCGCGCACCCATGGGTATTTCACCATCGAAGGCATCTGCATCGGATTGACGAACAGGCGGAAATTGGCGGTCGTGAGCCCAGAGAAGCGCAGATTGCCCGTGCCGCCGCTGGTGCCGAGCCCGGTGGTGACGGTCGTGCCGGTCTTGTAGGTGCCGGTCAGCCGCATGCCGATCCCGTTATTGTTGTAGCCCGCTTGCAGATCGAACTGGTGGCGCGAGGTGCCGCCCGACGTGCCGGTGGCACCCCCGTTGAGCAGATCGATCACCGGCAGCCCGTCGCGGATGCGAATCTGGTCCTCGATGATCCAGGTGTGGAAGATGCCGAGCTGGAGCCGGCCGCCGCCACCGCCCGGCCCACCGCCGAAGCGCCCGCCGGGGCCACCCGGCCCGCGCTGGCCACCGCCACCGCCGCCGCCACCCGGACCGGCACCGGCCGGCCGCTCGCCCGTGTTGCCCGCCGCCTGACCCCCCGATGGCTGCCCGCCGGCCTGCTGGCCCTGGCCCATCGGCGGCGCGCCTTCCGGCCGCTGGCCGCCGGGCGCGCCCGGCACGCTTTCGCCCGGCGGGCGCTGGAAGCCCGGCATGCCGTTGGGATAGGCCGCGCGGAAGGCGGCGATCAGCGCCTGGGTGTTGGACTTGAGCGGCTTGGAGAAATTGAAGCCCCAGCGCAGTTGCTGGCGATCCTGGCTGGCGAGGTTGATCGAGCGGGCGTCAACGCGGGTGAGCGTGCCGGTCGCGTCGCGGGTGAAGCGATCGGGGAAGGCGCTCTCGGCCTCGGCCAGCGCCAGCGGCAGCTGCGACACGCCGTTGCGGGTGCGGCTGTTGTTGTAATTGACCGTGAAGGTCAGGTCGGTCTTCTCGAACGGCTTCACCGTCAGCCCCAGCTTCCACACCTCGCGCGTGTCGTGCAGGAGATTGGGGTTGCCGCCGCTGATCTGCGAGATCGTCACCTGCCGGCCCAGCGTCGCATCATAATAGGGCACGTTGGCGGTCAGCACCTGCGGATTGCCGAGCTGCTGGATCGTCGGCACGCCCTGTTCGTGGGTGTAGGAGCCGATGAAGTCGATCCGGTCGCGCGGCGAATAGCGCAGGCCCGCGCCATAGGCCGAAAGCGTGCCGAAATCGGAATAGCGATCGATCGAGGCATTGATGTTAGCCGAAAGATTGCCGATCGCCGCCAGCACATCCTCCTTGCGGCTGGTGAGCGGCAGATCGACCGAGACCTGGCCCGATCCCTGCCGCCGGGTGAGGTCGGTGGACTGGGCGATGCCGGTGCGCACCGAATAGCCGTCCAGCCCGTTGAACGCGCCGCCGACCTTGACGGTGGCGTTGGCGGTGCCGGCGGGCAGCCGCGCCAGCGGGCCGCTCGTCACGAAGCTCAGGTCGCCGCTGTTGGTGGTCGATCGCGCGCGATCGGCGGCGCGTCCCGGCAGCAGGGCGGGGTCGATCGGGCCGAACGGATTGAGGCTGGCCGAGCGCGCGTTGAGCAGCGCCTGAACCTGACTGGTATCGACGCCGGTGGTGGAGATGGTGCGGCTGTAGCCCCGGTCATACTGGCCGGTGACGTTCCAGCGCCACGCCGTGCTGAACTCGCCGTTGACCGTGGCGCCCAGGTGGCCGCTGGTGCTGGTGCTGCTCTGGGTGAGCGGATTCTGGTTGCCGATGTAGCGATAGACGTTCGTGTCGGCGGCGAAGGGCGAATAGGGGTTGCCGGCGGGCAGCAGCAGGTTGGCCGTCGCGGGGCCGCGCAGGCTCTCGCTGTTGCTGGTGTCGAGCGTGGCGTTCACTGTCGCGGAAATCTTGCTCGACAGCGGATGGGCGAAAACGCTGTTGACGCTGAGCGACTGGGTGCGCGGCGAAAGCGTCCGCCAGTCGCCGATGTCGCTCGTGTTGGCGGTGGTGGCGAAGGCGCCGATCGGCACCGCACCGGTGGCGGCGGCGGCCGGCGCGCCCAGCACGGTGGCGCCCGCCACGCGCGGATCGACGATTGCGCCGTTGGCGATAGCGGTGACGTTGCCGGTGAAGTCGTAGGGGCGGGAGGTGGCGCGGGCGGCGACGCCGCGCTCGCCTTCGGTCAGCGCGCCCGACTGGTTGTAATCGACGCCCAAAGTGAAGCGGCTGTCGTTGCGAATGCGCAGCATGTCGAGTTCGGCGCGGCCGGTCTGGCGGCCGCCTTCGGTGGCGGCGGTGCCGGTGCCTTCGGTCGTGATCGCGCGGAAGCGGCGGCGCAGCACGAAATTCACGACCTTCGAATTGGCCGGATAGCCATATTTCAGCGCGACTTCCTCGGGCAAGATATCGACCCGCTCGATAGCCTCGGTCGGCAGATCGCGAATCTCGTTCATGCCCGAGATGCGCTTGCCGTTGAGCAGCACGACCGGCGCCTCGCCGCCGCGGCCGCGCCCGCTGTTGGTGAGCGGCGCCAGTTCGGCCAGAAGATCGGCGACGCTCGACACGCCGTAGGCGCGGATGTCGGCGGGGCGCAACTGCTCCTCGGGCTTGATGTCGCCCGCGACCGCGCCGCGCTCGCGCTGGCCGACGACGGTGATGTCGACGGTTTCGCCCGAATCATAGGGATCGGGCACCTGCTGGGCGGCGGTGTGCTGGGCGGTGGCGGCCTGCGCGGTCGTCGGGGCGGGCGGGGTCGACGCCGCCGGGGTCGCGGGGGCCTGCACCGTCTGCGCGGGCGTCACGGGCGCGGTCTGCGCCCCGGCCTGCGTCTGCGCGCCAAGCGCGATCGGTGCGGTGCCGGCCATCAGGCCGAGCAATGCGATGCCCGTCTTCAACGAATGTCCCCCAAATACCCTGGTCGGCGCCCGATTATCGCGCCGGCGTTGCTGCCGATTTCAGCGATGAAACATGAAGGCAGGCTGAGCGGCGCGCGGAAATCCGGGGAAAGACGCTCACTCCTTCGCGATCGGCCTTACCGCGATCCCGCCGCTGGCTTCCAGCCGTAAATCCAGCCCGTAAAGCGCGGTGACGGCGCCCGATCGCTCGGTCAGGTCGCGGGGAAACAGCCAGTCGTCGGCCGACAGCACCCCCGGCAGGGCATCGCGCGCCTGCTCGATCGTCGCCACGTCGAACGCGCCGCCCGTCTCGGCGAAGGCGATCCGCGCGACCCTGCCGCCGCCAATCGCGAAGGTCTCGCCGGAGGTGGCGCAGGCGTCGCTCAGCAGGAAGGCGACCGGCGGGGCGACCTTGTCGGGCGTCATCGTCTCGCTGAACCAGCGGGTGAAGGCCGATTCGTGGAGCCGGTCGGTCATGCGCGTCCAGGCGGCGGGGGCGACGGCGTTGGCGAGAATGCCATGCGCCGCGCCCTCGATCGCCAGGCAGCGGATCGCGCCGATCACCGCCGCCTTGGCGGCCGCATAGGGCGCGTTGCCGAAGCTGCCGTAGATGCCGGCCGAGGTCGTCAGCACGATCCGGCCATAGCCCGCCGCCGCCATGTGCGGCCACGCCGCGCGCGCCAGCCACAGCCCGGCCATCGGGTTGATCCGCATCACCAGATCGAGATCGGGGGTGGAGAGGGCGTCCGCCGTCGTCAGATCGGGCGAGGTGCTGGCATAGTGGCACAGGCCGTCGATCCGCCCGAAGGCGTCGATGCAGGCGTGAACCGCCGCCGTGGCGCCGGCCTCGGTCGCGATATCGGCGGCGCAGGCGACCGCCTCGCCCCCGGCGGCGCGGATCGCCGCGACGACGCTGTCGGCCGGTCCCTGATCCTTGCCCTCGCCATCCAGCGCGGCGCCCTTGTCGGCCACCACCACCCGTGCGCCGCGTGCCGCCAGCAGCATCGCCTGCGCCGCGCCAATGCCGCGCCCGGCCCCGGTCACGAGGATCGCGCGCCCGTCGAAGCGAATATCGTCCGCCATCTGTCTCTCCTCCGTTTCGGGAAGGGGTAGCGGGGCGGGCGTTCGGGGCTATCCCGTGCGATGCGATATCGCCGGGGCGCTGCTTGCCTCCGCTCTCCGCGTCCTTGCAGGCTGGCGGCCGGTCAGTCTGATTGACCGACCGTCAGCTTGAGCAGCGGGCGAGTGTCTGGGTGCGGCCGAGCGCGGTCAGTTCGAGATCGCCCTTGGGCAGCGGCCGAAAGCGCACGCCCTCGTTCCAGCTCTTGCCCTCGCCGGTGAAATCCACCCGGGCCGAGGCACCCTTCGACCCCTGCGAGACATGGCGGACGACACCGCGCGCTTCGTAGAAGGTGATCGCCAGCGGCTCGATATGGACGCCTTGGGTATCCTCGCCCCCGCAGGCGGCGCGGTCGGTCGTCCAATGGCCCTGATATATCTCCGGGATCGCGGTCAGCGGGGCGACGAGTAGCGCGGCGGCGGCAAGAGCGGTCATCATGCGGGCTCTCCTGAGGGGGCGTCATCCCGATCGGGGTCGGACGCGATATAAGAACCCGGCAGGCGCGAAGCGGCTCCCCGATCGACCCGCTTTTTCCTGCCCGCGATATTTCCCCCTTTCCCGTTCATCCCGAGCGAAGTCTAGGGACCGCCAGCATCGAGCGGAGCCGAGATGCGGATGACCGGGCAACCCGCCCTCGCCTTCGCGCGGGATGAACGGTTGTTGGTGGCGATTTTTGCCGCCCCCTCACAACTTCCGCGGCGCGCCCTCGCCCATATGCTTCGCCAGATTGTAGTGCAGGCTGGCGATCGCCCGCTCGCGATAGGGGTTGGGCTGGGTGCCCCGGAAGCCGGCGTTCTTCATGCCCTGCTGCACCGACGCCATATTGGCGAAATCCTGTTGCAGCACGAACGGCCAATCCTCGGCCCTGGTATATTCCCACTCGGTCTCGGGCGCCTCGCCCTCGGGATAGAGCTGGTAGACCGCGCCCTCGAAGATGCACTTGTCCGGGTCGCCGTTGTACGGGCGGGCGTGGTAGCAGAGCATGTTGTTGACCGCGTGGCCGATCTGGAAATTGGGGAAGATCTGCCACGACGTGCCCGCCTCGGCATTGTGCGCGGGCGGCACGTCGGGCCAGATCACGCCGCGCGCGGCATCGTCGGCGCGGGCCGATTTCAGCCAGTGCTGGAGCACCTCGCCGGATGGCGTGCCCTCGGGCAGTTCGTCCTTCAGCCGCATCGCCGCGTCGACCAGCGTCTGCGTCGTGTTCGTGTTGGCCGCTTCCCAGGTGTAGCGCTGCATCTCGGCGGTGGAGATGCGCGCGTCGCCGGTGCCGATGCGCAGCTTGGCCTGCTGGTTGGCGTCCATCGATTTGGGCGCGTCATAGCCGATATTGCTGTGCCGCCCCTGGTTGCGCGCCCAGCCGGGGAAGTCGCCGAAGGCGATGAATTCCGGGTGGGTGCCGGCGACATGATAGGTCTCGTTGAACGCCTCCAGCGCGACCTTCCAATTGCAGTCGAAGATGATCCACTTGCGCCAGCGGCAGCGCATGTTCTGGAGCTGGAAGGGATCGAGCAGGGTGGCGGCCGGCTCCAGATAGTCGCGCAGCGGCATCGCGCCGGGGTCCATGTTGATCCACACCCAGCCGCCCCAGCTGTCGCACTTGACCTCGCCCAGCCGGGTGTTGGCGTCGTCGAGCCGCCCCTGCCAATGCTCGCGATCGGCGATGTGGGTGCAGCTGCCCTCCAGATTGAAGGTCCAGCTGTGGAAACCGCAGACGAAGCGCATCTTGTGGCCGCGCGCGTTGCGCATCCCCGGCGGCGTATCGACCAGCTTGCGGCCGCGATGCGGGCAGACGTTGTAATAGGCCTTCACCGCATCGGGCGCGGTGCGGACGATCAGGATCGAATCGTCGAGAATGTCGTAGGTGATGTAATCGCCGACCTCGGGAATATCCTCCAGCCGGCCGGCGTTCAGCCACGTCCTGCGCCACAGCCGGTCGGCCTCCGCCGCCGCATAGTCGCGCGACAGATAGGCTTCGGGGCCGATCGTCACCGGCGCGGCCAGTTCCTCCGCTGTATCGATGGGCTCGCCCGTCAGGGCACCGGGTTGGTAGTTCATCGTCGCCGCTCCTGCCGTCTCCGGATCATCCGCCCGGATTTCCGAAATGCTGAACACTACATTAGCATCGCGGTTCGGCATGGGTCAATCAGCCCCGCCGACCGGGCATGTCGCGGCGAAAGCTGCTAGGGCGGCGACACCGGGCCTAAGGGAGCATCAGGTTTGACGACGCCGCGCAGGATGGGGGCCGAGGGGGCGAAGAACCGCCAGTTGCTGGTCGACGCGGCCGAACGGGTGCTGTGCGGCGAGGGTTATGCCGCCGTCACCGCGCGGCGGGTCGCGGCCGAAGCGGGGCTGAAGGTGCCCCTGGTCTATTATTATTTCCAGACGATGGACGATCTCGTCACCGCGCTGATCGTGCGCAACAACGAACAGCGCATGGCGCGGTTCGAGCAGGCGCTCGCGTCGGCCGATCCCCTGCGCGATCTGTGGACGATGACCGGCGATCCCTCCGGCCCGATGACGTCCGAGCTGCTCGCCATGGCCAATCACCGCGAGTCGATCCGCGCGGTGATCGTGGCGCGCGCCAAGGAGTTTCGCGCGATGCAGATCGCGGCGGTCGAACGCCTGCTGATCGAACGCGGCGTGGATATCACGGCCTTTCCGGCCGCGGGAATCGTCACCATCGCCAACGCGCTGGCCCGCGCGGTGCAGCAGGATACGGCGATCGGCTTCGACGATGGCTATGCCGATGCCGTTGCCCTGATCGATACGGGGCTCGATTTTCTGGCCCGCGAACCCGGCGAAGCCTGACCTCGCTTGCGCATCGACCGGCCTGATCCGGGCCGGATCGGCGGCAAGATCGGCATCAATCTCGCCTGATTTCCCGCCCCGGCGATGAAAGCGGCCCCGGCGTGCCCCGCCGGTTCCGTTTCATCGGGAAAGCGATAGTCCGGTCGCCAGTATCTTTGATCCAAGGGAGCCTGCCGATGGCGGCCGAACTGAGCGCGCGTGCCGAGTGGCGCCGCCATTACATGCTGCCGATCGCGGCGGCCTTCGGCTACGCCACCAGCGTCATCCACATCTACGGCATCGGCGCCTATATCGAGCCGCTCAGCGCCGCCTTCGGCTGGTCGCGCACGCAGATCATGTTCGGGCTGACCCTCTCGACATTGGTTCAGGCGGTCTGCTCGGTGCCGATCGGGCTGGCGGTCGATAAATATGGCCCGCGCCGCTTCGCGCTGATCGGCGTGCTGCTCACCACCGGCGCCTTCGCGCTGCTGAGCATCGCCTCAGGCAGCCAGACCCAGTGGAATCTGCTGTGGGGCGTGCTGGCCATCGCGACCCTGCCGGTGCAGGCGACGGTGTGGACCAGCGCCGTCGCCACCCGGTTCGAGGCGTCGCGCGGCCTCGCCTTCGCCATCACTTTGTGCGGCGCTTCGGTGGCGGCGGCGATCTTTCCGTTGATGGGCGCCTGGCTGATCCGCGCCTACGGCTGGCAGAGCGCCTTCGTGGTACAGGGCGCGATCTGGGCGGCGATCGTCTTCCCCATCACCCTGATCTTCTTCGCCGGCGCCAACGACCGGCGCGGCCGCATCGCCAAGGTCGCGGCCGAGCCTGTCAGGGAATTGGAGGGCACGACGCTGGCGGAGGGGTTCAAGTCCCCGATCTACCACCGGCTGTTCCTCGCCAGCCTGCTCTTCACCTTCACGATCATCGCGCTCGTCGTGAATTTCGTGCCGATCCTGACGGACATGGGCAGCGATCCGCTGCGCGCGGCGGGCATCGCCTCGATCATCGGCATCACCTCGATCGCGGGCCGCCTGACGACCGGGCTGCTCCTCGATCGCTTCCGCGCCTCGCTGGTGGGCGCGGTGGTGTTCATGCTGCCGGCGATCGGATCGCTGTGCCTGCTGTTCGCCGGCGGCCAATTCTGGGGCCAGGCGGCGGCGGCGGCGATGATCGGCCTCACCATGGGCGCGGAGGTGGACGTGATCGTCTACCTCGCCACGCAGCATTTCGGCCTGCGTCGCTTCGGCGGCCTCTACGGCGGCCTGCTCACCGCGCTCTCGATCGGCACCTCCACCGGCCCGCTCACGGCGGCGGCGATCTACGACCGGTTCGGCAATTATTCGCCATTCCTGTGGCTGACCCTGGCCTTCATGATCGCCAGCAGCCTCGCCCTCCTGACCCTGCCCCGCCCGCGTTTCGCGACAATACGGCATTAGACTTCGTCATTGCGAGCGTAGCGAAGCAATCCAGTTCCACCGCTGGATCGCGTTGCTGCGCTCGCAATGACGGATTGGCTCAGATCCCCGCCATGCAGAGATATTTGATCTCGGTATAATCGTCGATGCCGTGGCGCGATCCTTCGCGGCCCATGCCGGATTCCTTGATGCCGCCGAAGGGCGCCACCTCGGTCGAGATCAGGCCGGTGTTGATGCCGACCATGCCGACCTCCAGCCCCTCGCCGACCCGCCACGCGCGGGAGAGGTCGCGGGTGTAGAAATAGCCGGCCAGGCCCACTTCGGTATCGTTGGCCAGCGCCAGCGCCTCCTCCTCGGTATCGAACAGGAACAGCGGGGCGAGCGGGCCGAAGGTTTCCTCGCGGGCCAGCAGCATGTCCGGCGTGGCGCCGGCCAGCACCGTCGGCTGGAAGAAGCTGTGGCCCAGTTCGTGGCGCTTGCCGCCGGCGACGATCGTGGCGCCCTTGGCGACGGCGTCGGCGATATGCTCCTCGATCTTGGCGACGGCGTTATTGTCGATCAGCGGCCCCTGCGTCACGCCGGCCTGCGTTCCCGGCCCCACCGCCAGTTTGGCGACGGCGGCGGCCAGCTTGGTCTGGAAGGCTTCGGCCACCTCGCGCTGGACGAGGATGCGGTTGACGCACACGCAGGTCTGCCCGCTGTTGCGGTATTTGGAGGCGATCGCGCCCTCCACCGCCGCGTCCAGATCGGCGTCGGCGAAGACGATGAAGGGGGCGTTGCCGCCCAATTCCATCGACAATTTCTTCATCGTCGGCGCGCATTGCGCCATCAGCGTCTTGCCCACCTCGGTCGATCCGGTGAAGCTCAGCTTGGCGACGGCGGGGTTGCTGGTGAGTTCGGCGCCGATCACGCGGGACGATCCGGTCAGCACGTTGAACACGCCCTTCGGAATCCCCGCCCGCTCGGCCAGCACCGCCAGCGCCAGCGCGGAGAGCGGCGTCTGCGTCGCGGGCTTCAGCACCATCGTGCAGCCCGAGGCGAGCGCCGGGGCGGCCTTGCGGGTGATCATCGCCGCCGGGAAATTCCACGGCGTGATCGCCGCCACCACGCCCACCGGCTGGCGGATCACGACGATGCGGCTGTCGAGCCGGTGCGCCGGGATCACCTCGCCGTAGACGCGCTTGGCCTCTTCGGCGAACCATTCGATGAAGGAGGCGGCATAGCCGATCTCGCCTTTGGCCTCGGCCAGCGGCTTGCCCTGCTCGCGGGTCAGGATCATCGCCAGATCGTCCTGATTTTCGATCATCAGATCGAACCAGCGGCGCAGGATGCGCGAGCGTTCGCCGGCCAGCTTCGCGCGCCACGCCGGCAGCGCGGCCTCTGCGGCGGCGATGGCGGCGCGCGTCTCGTCGGTGCCGTAATCGGGGATCGAGGCGAGGGTCTCGCCCGTCGCCGGATCGGTCACGGGCAGCGCGCCGTCGCCCCGCCATTCGCCTTCGATGTAGCATTGCGCGCGCAGCAGCGAGGGATCTCGAAGGGCAATCGTCACGGCAGTCACCTTTTGAACGGACGGGCTCAGCGGCCAGATGGGGTGGCGCGCGGCGGGATCAACCGCCGCGCGGCGCCGCTCAGGCCGCGACCGCGGCGGGCACGGGCAGGAAACCGGCGAGCCGCTCGGCGATCACCGCGCGCGCCTCGCCCATGATCCGGTCGAGCAGTTCCTGACAGCTCGGCACGTCGTGGATCAGCCCCTGGATCTGCCCCGCCCAGACGAGGCCCGCATCCAGATCGCCCGTCTCCAGCGCCTGCCGCCCGAGCGCCCCGCCGACGAGCGGGCGGATATCCTCGAACACCGCGCCCTCGCGGTTGGAGATTTCGACCACCCGGTCGGACACGCTGTTGCGCGCGACCCGGCCGGTGTTGTGGAAGCGGCGGAAGATCAGGTTCGTCGCCCGCTCGTCGTTGGCGACGAGGAACTGCTTCACATTGTCGTGGATCGGCGCTTCCCTGGTCGCGCAGAAGCGCGTGCCCATGTTGATGCCCTCGGCACCCAGCGCCAACGCCGCGACGAGGCCGCGACCGTCGCCGAAGCCGCCGCTGGCGATGATCGGGATCTTCACCTTGTCGGCGGTGGCGGGGATCAGCACGAGGCCGGGGATATCGTCCTCGCCCGGATGGCCGGCGCATTCGAAGCCGTCGATCGAGATCACGTCCACGCCCATCCGTTCGGCCGACAAAGCGTGGCGCACGGCGGTGCATTTGTGGAGTACGGTGATGCCATGCGCCTTGAAGTCGTCGACATGTTCCTGCGGCTTGTGGCCGGCGGTCTCGACGATCGTCACGCCGCTTTCGATGATCGCGCGGCGATATTCGGCATAGGGCGGCGGGCTGACCGAGGGCAGGATGGTGAGGTTCACGCCGAACGGCTTGTCGGTCATCGTCCGGCAGCGATCGATCTCGCGGCGCAGATCGTCGGGCGTCGGCTGGGTCAGCGCGGTCAGGATGCCGAGCCCGCCCGCGTTGGACACGGCCGAGGCGAGTTCGGCGCGGCCGACCCACATCATCCCGCCCTGCACGATCGGATATTCGATGCCGAGCAATTCGGTGAAGCGCGTGCGCAGGACCATTACAATGCCTCCAGGATCGTCACGTTGGCGATGCCGCCGCCCTCGCACATCGTCTGCAACCCATATCGCTTGCCGCGCGCCTTCAGCGCATGGATCAGGGTGGACATCAGCTTGGTGCCGCTGGCGCCCAGCGGGTGGCCGAGCGCGATGGCGCCGCCGTTGACGTTGAGCTTGGCCGGATCGGCGCCGATCCCCGCCAGCCACGCCAGCGGGATCGAGGCGAAGGCTTCGTTCACCTCGTACAGATCCATGTCGTCGATCGTCATGCCGGCGCGGGCGAGCGCCTTCCGGGTCGCCGGAATCGGCTCCTCCAGCATGATGACCGGGTCGCCCGCCGTGACCGTGAGGTTGACGATGCGCGCGAGCGGCGTGAGGCCATATTGCTTCAGCGCCCGCTCGGACACGATCAGCGCGGCCGATGCGCCGTCGCAGATCTGGCTGGCGTTGGCGGCGGAGATGACCCCGCCCTCCTGCAACAATTTGACCGAGGCGATGGCCTCGAGGGTGGCGCCGGCGCGGATGCCCTCGTCGGTATCGACCAGATGGCCCTCCACCGCGATCGGCACGATCTCGTTCTTGAAGGCGCCGGCGGCGGTGGCGGCGGCGGCCTTCAGGTGGCTGTCGAGCGCGTAGCGATCCAGCGTCTCGCGATCGAAGCCATATTTGCGCGCGATCGCCTCGGCACCCTCGAACTGGCTGAACGCCTCCACGCCATATTTCTTCTTGATCCGCTCGCTCCACGGGCCGGTGCCGACCCCTTCCTTTTCGTGGAGGAGGTAGTTGGAGAACATCGGCACGCGGGTCATATTCTCCGCGCCGGCCGCGATCACCACGTCCTGCGTGCCCGACATCACCGCCTGCGCCGCGAATTGCACGGCCTGTTGCGAGGAACCGCACTGGCGGTCGATAGTCACCGCCGGGCAGCTTTCCGGCAAGTTGGAGGCGAGCACCGCGCTGCGGCCGAAGGCGAAAGCCTGCTCGCCGGCCTGCGTGACGCAGCCCATGATGACATCCTCGACGATGGCGGGGTCGATGCCGGTGCGGTCGAGCAGGCCGTTGAGCACGTCGCCCGCCAGATCGGCCGGGTGGATGCCGGCGAACTGCCCCTTGCGCTTGCCCCCCGGAGAACGGACCGCTTCGACGATATAGGCTTCCGCCATGTCCCTAGACTCCTCTGAAATCGGGTGCGCGCTTGGCGAAGAAGGCGGCGAGGCCCTCGCGCGCCTCCCCCGTCGCCGCGATGGTCATCGAGCGGAGTTCGCGATCGAGCTGCGTCTCGAACCCGCTCTCGTAGCTTTCCTTGAGCAAAGCGCGGGCGGCGCCCAGCGCCGCCACCGGCGCGTCGGCCAGCTTGCGGGCCATCGCCTCGCCCTCATCCGCCAGCGCCTCGTCCTCGACGGTACGGGTGACGAGGCCGATCGCCTCGGCCTCCGCCGACGCGATGCGGCGGTTGGTCAGGATGATCTCCTGCGATTTTCGCAGCCCCACGAGGCGCGGCAGCAGCCAGCTCAGTCCACCGTCGGCGGTGAGGCCGATCGCGCCGTAGGCGGCAGTATAATGCGCCGCCCGGCCCGAGATCACGACATCGCCCAGCATGGCGAGGCTGAAGCCCGCGCCCGCCGCCGGGCCGTTGACCAGCACCAGCAGCGGCTTGGGCATCCGCGCCAGCCGGCTGATCGCGGCATGCAAAGTGGCGATCAGTTCGCTGAGCATCGCGGCGAGGCCATCGCCCGCCGTCCGCATCGCCGCCACGTCGCCGCCCGCGCAGAACAGCCGCCCCGCGCCGGTCAGCACGACGCAGCGGATGCCCGCGTCATTCTCGCAGGCGATGGCGGCCTTCAACAAAGCCTGCGCCATCGGCAGGTCGATCGCATTGCCCGCCTGCGGCCGGTTGAGCGTCAGCCACGCGACGCCGTCGGCCACCGAGACCAGCAGGGGGGCGTCGTCGGCCATGCGATCAGACCAGCTCGAACGCCATGGCGGTCGCCTCGCCGCCGCCGATGCACAGGCTGGCCACGCCGCGCTTGCCGCCCCGCCGCTCCAGCGCCGCCAGCAGGGTCGCGATGATGCGCGCGCCCGACGCGCCGATAGGATGGCCCAGCGCGGTCGCGCCGCCGTTCACGTTGATCTTGTCGTCGGGGATGCGCAGATCCTTGGCGGCGATCATCGCCACCACGGCGAACGCCTCGTTCACCTCGAACAGATCGACGTCGTCCACCGTCCAGCCGGCCTGATCCAGCACCTTCTGGATCGCGAAGACCGGCGCGGTGGTGAACAGCGCCGGCTCGTGCGCATGGCCGGCGGTGGCGACGACCTTCGCGACCTGCTTCAGCCCGAGCCGCTCCGCCACGCTCGCCCGCGTCATCACCAGCGCCGCCGCGCCGTCCGAGATGGAGGCCGAGCTGGCGGCGGTGATCGTGCCGTCCTTGGCGAAGGCGGGCTTCAGGTTCGGGATCTTTTCCGGCTTGGCGCCGCCCGGCTGCTCGTCGGTATCGATGGTCGCGGTGCCGCTGCGTGAGGAGACCTCGACGGGCACGATCTCGCCCGAAAAGGCGCCGCTGCCGATCGCCTCGCGGGCGCGCTCCAGCGAACGGATGGCATAGGCATCCTGCATGTCGCGGGTGAACTGATAGTGATCGGCGGTGTCCTGCGCGAAGGCGCCCATCGGCTTGCCGGGGGTGTAGGCGTCCTCCAGCCCGTCCATCATCATCGTGTCGATGATCCGGTCATGGCCGATGCGCGCGCCGCCGCGATGCTTGGGCAGCGCGTAGGGCGCGTTGGTCATGCTTTCCATGCCGCCCGCGATCGCCACGTCGACCGATCCGGCGGCCAGCGCATCCCACGCCATCATCGCCGCCTGCATGCCCGATCCGCACATCTTGTTCACTGTGGTCGCCTGCACCGACAGCGGCAGGCCGGCGGCCAGAGCCGCCTGCCGGGCGGGCGCCTGGCCCAGGCCGGCGGGCAGCACGCAGCCCATGTAGATGCGATCAACCGCCTCGGCCGGCACGCCGGCGCGCTCCACGGCGGCCTTCACCGCCGCCGCGCCCAGATCTGTCGCCTTCACCGACGAGAAGGCGCCCTGGAAGCCGCCCATCGGCGTCCGCGCGTAGCTGGCGATGATGATCGGGTCGGATTGGGTCATGGCGTTCCTCAAGCGGCAGGCGCGGCGATCGCGCGCGGGGTGGCGGAGACCGGAATTTCCCTCTGGCAGAGGCCGTCCGGTCGCGAAATCGAGGCGCGCCGAATATCGCCGGGGCGACAAATGGCGCCGTCTCGTGCGCGCATCCTACAGCGGATGGTGCCGTTTCGCGACCTGATCGACCGAATCATGAAACGCCTCGGTGAAAAACCTACTGGTGAGTAGATTGTATATCGATGGATTTCTGTCAATAGAAACGGACGAGGAGTTGCCGTGCCGAAATCCGTCGAAAATGCCGCCGCCGGCGATGTCTCGCCGTTCCGCTCGCCCGAACAGCGGGTGGCCGAGCGCGCGGCCAAGCGGGAAGCGGTGCTGCGCGCGGCGGTGCGGACCTTCAACGCGCGCGGCTTCCAGGCGGCCTCGCTCGACGATGTCGCCGCCCGCCTGAAGATCAGCAAGCCGACGATCTACCATTATCTGGGCAACAAGGAGCAGGTGCTGCTCGAATGCGTGACACGCGGGCTGGAGATCCTGCGCGGCGCCGCCACCAAAGCGCAGAGCGGGCAGGGCAGCGGGCTGGAACGGCTCACCCGCTTCCTGACGGCCTATGCCGAGGCGATCATGGACGATTTCGGCCGCTGCGTGATCCGCACCGCCGACGAGGCACTCTCGCCCGAGGGCGGCGCCAGATTCCGCGCGCTGAAAAGCGAGATCGATGCCGCGATGCGCGCCCTGATCGAGCAAGGCGTGGCGGACGGATCGATCGGGCCGGTCGACGTGAAGATGGCGGCCTTCACCCTGGCGGGCGCGCTCAACTGGCCGGCGCGCTGGCACGACAGCGGCGGGCCGATGCCGCCCGAGGCGATCGCGAAGGCGATGGTGGACGTACTGGTCCGGGGTCTCGCCCCGCGCCCCTGAGCCACCTGCGGCGCGATATCGCGGGGGCGAAAATTTCCGGACAGCTACAGGCCCGGCCGCCAGATTTGCTATACCGCCGGTTCAGAAAATCACCGGAGGGGTAGTTCCATGGGTGCCGTATTCGAACCGATCAAGCCGTACATCGGCTCGATCGTCCATGTCAGCAAGGACGAGATGTTCACCGAGGAGGTCGCGCGCCAGTGCCGCGAGATGCTCGACGAGCGCACCGTGCTGGTCTTTCCGCGCGCCAATCTCACCGATGCCGAACAGCTCGCCTTCACCGATCTGATGGGCGCGCGCGTCGATTTCACGACCCGCCAGAAGGCCAACCAGACGGCCGCCGAGGACGTCTATCAGGTCACGCTCGACAAGAAGATCAACCGCCAGCCCGAATATGTGCTGGGCACCTTCTTCTGGCACATGGATGGCATCACGGTGGACATGCCCCCGCCCAAGGCGAGCCTGCTCTCCGCGCGCAAGGTGGCGGCAAAGGGCGGCCAGACCGAATTCGCCAGCACGGCGGCGGCCTACGATCATCTGCCCGAGGCGGAAAAGGCCGAGCTGAAGGGCCTGCGCGCGGTGCACAGCGTCGCCGCCAGCCTCAGCCCGATCGCCGATGCCATTCCCGAGGAAGATCGCGAGCGGGTCACCTCGATCGGCCTCGTCAAGGAACATCCGATCGTGTGGCAGCGCGAGAGCGGCCGCACGACGATGGTGATCGGCACCACCGCCGATACGGTCGTCGGCATGCCTGTCGCCCACGGCCGCGCCCTTCTCCACCGCCTCACCGAATGGGCCGCCCAGCCCGATTTCTCCTACCGCCATCAGTGGGAGGAGGGCGACTTCGTCGTGTGGGACAATACCGCCGCGATGCACCGCGTGATCCCGTACGACGATACCGGCCGCATGATGCACCGCACCTCGGTCGCGGGCACCGAAGCCGTGAGCTGACGGGCCGCGCCGACGGCCTCAGGCGATCGTCAACACGCTGCGGTGGATGAAGCGCACCAGATCGGGCTGCCCGCGCGCGCCCGTCTTGGCGTAGATCTTCTTGGAATAGGATCGCGCGGTCTCGATCGTCAGGCCCAGGTCGTCCGCCGCCTCGGCGATCGTCATCCCCCGGCTCAGCGCCAGCGCCAGCCGCGCCTCGCTCGGCAACAGCTCGAACAGTTCGGCGAGTTGGTCGCAGCGATCGGCCGAGGACCAGCCGTCGCCATGGACATAGGCGATCACGGCGGGCGGCGTCGCGCTCGGCAGCGCACGGCGATGGGCGGGCACCAGCAGCATGTCCAGCCAGGGATCGCGGTTGAGGACGAGGGCGCGCGGCCGGCTCTGCGGCTCGCGCGCGATCGCCTTGATGGCGGCCACGATCTCGCGATCCAGTTCGCCGTCGCGCGCGGCCAGCCGCCCGCCGGCGCCGCGCTGGAACACGCCCGATTGCTCCAGCATCCGCCGCCCCTCGGCATCGCCGTCCAGTACGATCCCTTTGGCGTCCAGCGCCAGCCAGCCGAAGCTGAGCCGGCGAATGGCCTCGCTGGCCACCGCCGCGTTGAACCGCTCCTGCTCCAGCGCGACGAAACCACGCAGCGAGGCGCGCAGGAAGGGGGCGAGGCGGGCCATCAGCCGGTCGTCCTCGGCGCGGAACATGCCGGCCTTGCGTGACGCATTCAGCCAGATGTTCACCCCGCTCGGTTCCACCACACGCAGCAGCCGGCTGTCGTTCACCCCGCCCGGTGTCAGCAGGGTCTGGCGAAAGGCCTCGTGGGCCGGATCGTCGCCGTTGATGAAATCGCCCAGGCGGTAAACCCGGTCGGCGGTCAGCCGGTGATAGTCCACCGGATCGCTCTGATGCATGCTCTCCCGATAGAGCCGCTCGAGCAACGGGGAATAAGGTTCGCCGGAATACAGATGCACCAGCGACGGCCGCAACGGCGCCTGAGCGCGGAAGATCAGGCTGGCATAATCCGCGCCGAGCCGGGCGCGAAACAGATCGAGGAAGCCCTGCCACAGCGGCTCCTCGAACGGGCCGTCGAGCAGCGCCAGCGCCAGATCGGCCATGTCGTCATCGGCCATCGCGTCTCTCCATCCCCCCATTTGGGAGGTCCGTTGGGAGCGGTGGCTATGTCAGTTCGGAAACAGGCGCAATCGGGCTCCGGCCCGCCGACCGCCAGGGAGGAATGATATCGTGAAAGAGCTTAGCCGCCGCCTGTTGACGGCCCCGACATCGGCGCTGCTGGCCGAGGCGCGTGCCCGCCGCGACGGGCGCGGGCCGGCGCGGACCAGCTATTCGCGCAAGGTCTTCATCCCGCTCACCCAGCTCTGCGCCGACGTCTGCCATTATTGCACCTTCGCGAAGGCGCCGAGCCGGCTCGATGCGCCCTATCTGTCGGTCGAACAGGTGCTTCAGATCGCCCGCGAGGGCGCGGCGCGGGGCTGCAAGGAGGCGCTGTTCACCTTGGGCGACGCGCCCGAGCGCCGCTATCCCGCCGCCCGCGCCGCGCTCGACGCGCTCGGCTTCGCCAGCACGGTGGACTATCTCGCGCATGTCGCCGGTGTCGTCCTGAAGGAAACCGGGCTGCTGCCGCACATCAACGCCGGTATCCTGGGGGCGGAGGATTATGCCCGGCTGCGCGCCGTCTCGGCCTCGATGGGGCTGATGCTCGAGAGTGCGTCGGATCGGCTGTCCGAGCGCGGCGGCCCGCATTTCGGATCGCCCGACAAGCGCCCGGCGGTGCGGCTGGCCTCGCTCGCCGAGGCGGGCCGGATGGGCGTGCCGGTGACGAGCGGCATCCTGATCGGCATCGGCGAGACCGAGGAGGAGCGGCTCGACACGCTCTTCGCGCTGCGCGATCTCCACCGCGCGGGCGGCCATCTTCAGGAAGTGATCGTCCAGAATTTCCGCGCCAAGCCCGGCACGAAGATGGCCGACGCGCCCGAGCCGAGCGACGAGGATCTGTACCGCACGATCGCTTGGGCGCGGATCATCCTCGACGATGACGTGTCGGTACAGGCGCCGCCGAACCTGAACGACGGCCGGCTGACCGAATTGCTCGATGCCGGGATCGACGATTGGGGCGGCATTTCGCCGGTCACGATCGATCATGTGAATCCCGAGGCGCCGTGGCCGCATATCGACCGGCTCGCCCGCGTCTGCGCCGATGCCGGGCGGCCGCTGGTCGAGCGGCTGACGGTCTATCCCCGCTTCATCCAGGCGCCGGATCGCTGGCTGGATGCGAAGATGCGCGCGCCGGTCCTCAAGCTGGCCGATGCCGAGGGGCTGGCGCGCGAGGGCAGCTGGAGCCCCGGCACGACCCTGCCGGCGCCCGGCAGCCCGCGCCGCCCGCTCGGCGCCCCCGCGCTCGCCCGCCACCATGGCCTGTCGGAGATCCTCGCCAAGGCCGCGAACGCGACCGAATTGTCCGAAGCCGACATGGTCACCCTGTTCGCGGCGCGCGACGGCGCGGCCGAGGCGGTGGTCGCGGCGGCCGATGCGCTGCGCGCCGAGGTGCGCGGCGACACCGTCACCTACGTCATCAACCGCAACATCAACTACACCAACATCTGCACCTACGCGTGCGCCTTCTGCGCCTTCTCCAAGACGTCGATCAAGGCCGGCACGCGCGACAAGCCCTATGTGCTGACCGGCGAGGAGGTCGCCGGCCGCGCGGTCGAGGCATGGGCGGCGGGCGCCACCGAAGTCTGCCTCCAGGGCGGCATCCACCCCAGCTACACCGGCGACACCTATGCCGACATATTGGCGGCGGTGAAGCGCGCCCGGCCGGACATGCACGTCCATGCCTTCTCGCCCTTGGAGGTCAGCTCGGGCGCCGAGACCTTGGGCGTCAGCGTGCGCGACTATCTGCTGCGGCTGAAGGATGCCGGGCTCGGCTCGCTGCCCGGCACGGCGGCGGAAATCCTCGACGACGAGGTGCGCGCGCTGATCTGCCCGGACAAGCTCAGCACACAGGAATGGCTCGATGTCGTCCGCACCGCGCATCAGGTCGGCCTGCCGACCACCGCGACGATCATGTTCGGCCATCTCGATCAGCCCAAGCATTGGGCGCGCCACCTGCTCGCCATCCGCCGGCTCCAGCTGGAGACGGGCGGCTTCACCGAATTCGTGCCCTTGCCCTTCGTCCATATGGAGGCGCCGCTCTATCGCCGGGGGATGGCGCGCAAGGGGCCGACGTGGCGCGAGACGGTGCTGATGCACGCCGTCAGCCGGCTTGCGCTGCACGGCGCGATCGGATCGATCCAGTGCAGCTGGGTCAAGCTCGGGCTGGACGGCGCGGCGGCGATGCTGGCGGCCGGCTGCAACGATCTGGGCGGCGTGCTGATGAACGAGAGCATCAGCCGCGCCGCTGGCGCCGCCCACGGGCAGGAGGTCACCGCCGACGATCTGCGCGCCACCGCCGCCGCCGCCGGCCGCACCCTGCGCCGCCGCTCGACGCTCTATCGCCTCTACGACGAGGAACCGCAGCTTACCACCTGACACAAGCACAAGGGGCGCGAACGCCCCACCGAGGAGGGGATCATATGAGGGTTCAGCCCGCCGCCTTTTTGCGGACCACCTTGCCGCTCGACCTGTCGGTCCTGCCGGCGCTCGACAGCGGCCGATATCATTCGATCTGGCTGCCCGATCATATGGTCAGCTTCTGGCCGGATTCGATCTGGACCCCGGAATTCACCGATCTGGCGACGGCCTCGCCCTCGCCGCACCGCCATCTCGATGCGCTGGCGGTGGCGGGCGCCGCCGCCGCGCTGACCCAGAACGTGCCGATCGCGACCAGCGTGGTGGATACGGTGCGCCGCCACCCGGCGATGCTGGCGCAGACCGCGCTGACGCTCGATCACCTGTCGAAGGGGCGCTTCATCCTCGGCCTCGGCAGCGGCGAGGCGGAGAATACCGTCCCCTACGGCTTCGATTTCTCCAGGCCGGTCGGCCGGTTCGAGGAGGCGCTCAAGGTCATCCGCCTGCTGTGGGATAGCGACGGCCCGGTCGATTTCGCGGGGCAGTTCTTCACCCTCCACCACGCCCGGCTCGATACCGAATTGTATGACGGCCAATGCCCGCCGATCTGGATCGGCGCGGGCGGCCCCCGCATGCTGGAGATCACCGGCCGCTTCGCCGATGGCTGGTGGCCGGCGGGCGCCTGGTCGCCCGAGGATTATGCCGAGAAGCTGGGCGTGGTCCGCGCCGCCGCCGAGAAGGCCGGGCGGGATCCGATGGCGATCACCCCGGCCTTCATCCAGACCTGCCTGATCGGCGACGATGCCGAACTGGCGGAGATCACGGCCGCGCCGCTGGTCAAGGCGATCATCCTCCAGGTCTCGTCGGCCGAGCTGCGCCGCTACGGCCACGAACATCCCATGGGCGACGGCTGGCGCGGCTTCGTCGACATGGACCCCGGCGTGCTGACCCGCGAGCGGATCATCCGCTTCTGCGAACAGGTCACGCCCGAGATGCTCTTCGCCATCATCCCGCACGGCACGCCGAAGCAGATCGCCAAAATCGTGAAGGACTTCTGCGACGCCGGCCTGCGCGTGCCCAAGATCATGGATTATGGCGGCATGGCCGGCCTGAAATATGGCGCCCGCTCCGCCGCCAAGGTGCGCGAGGCGGAGGACGAACTGATGCGTCTGGTGGGGGATGCGGCATGAGCGGCGACGGGATCGAGCGGCTGGACGCGGAGGCGATCCTCGCGCGCGCCGAGGCGGAGACGGGCCTGTCGGATTATGGCGATCCCACGCTGCCCGCCCGCTTCGCGCAGGCGATCGACCATCTGAACGGCATCGGGCTGGACGCGGCGGGGCAGGCCAAGGCGGCCGAGGTCTGCCATTGGCTGCTCACCTCGCGGCTGGCGATGCTGGGCGATCGCATCCTCTATCCGATCGCCGACGAGGTGATCGACCGGCCGATGTTCGCCACCGGCGAGCCGCGATCGGGCACCACCCTGATGCACGCCCTGATGTCGGTCGATCCCGATGCGCGCGCGCTGCGCTTCTGGGAGGTGATGTATCCCTCGCCGCCGCCCGGCGTGGTCGCGGCGCAAGGGGAGGGGGACGATCCGCGCATCGCCCGCGCCGATGCCGACTGGCGCGAGATCAATCGCCAGATGCCCAAATGGCTGCACAGCCACCCCTATAACGACATGCTGGGCAACGGCCTGCCGGAAGACGAGCGCACCTGGGCGTTCGATTTCCGGGTGATGACGCCGACGGCCTGGTGGCGCGTGCCGATGCAGACCCTGGTGGGCGGCCTGCCGACCGACCCGGCGGCGCAATATCGCCTGCACAGGATGATGCTCCAGCAGCTGCAATACGGCCGGCCGGAGAAATATTGGGTGCTGAAGGGCTTCCACGGTCTCCGGCTCGACGCCTTCTTCGATTCCTATCCCGATGCGACCCTGGTCTATCTCCACCGCGATCCGGTGCAGGTGGCGGCCTCGCGCACGATGATGATGGCCGATATCCTCGACGGCATCGTCGGTCCGATCGACCTGAAGGAAGCGGCGAAGCTGCATCTGGCGATGACCCGCGCCAGCATCGCCAACACCATGACCAACCCGCTGATCCACGATCCGCGCATCCACCATGTCCGCTACACCGATTTCGTCGCCGATCCGGTGGGCACGATCCGCGACTATTACGCCTTCGCTGGTCGCACGCTGAGCCCGCAGGCCGAGGCGGCGATGCGCGACTATCTCGCGAACAATCGCGGCGATCGCTACGGCAAGTTCCAATACTCCACGTCCCTGCTCACCGACATCGGCGAGGATATCGCCGCGCTCCACGCCGAATTCGCGCCCTTCCGCGAACGCTTCGGGGTCGAGATCGAGAAGCGCGGCTGATCGCGATGCATCCCCGCCTGTCGGTCCACAGCATCTGCTTCCCCGGCGCCGGGGTGGAGGAATTGTTCGGCCACTGGCGGGCGCTGGGCGCCGGGCGGGTGAGCTTTTCGACCGGGCAGCTGGAGGGCCATGCCCCGGCCGATCTGCGCGCGGCGCTGGCGGCGGGCGGCCATGCGGTCGAGACGGTCACCCACGTCTTCGCGCCCGGCCCGCTAAGCGGCGAGGCGGGCGCCATCGCCGCCGATCGCGCGCGGCTGACGCAGGCGATCGACCTCGCCGCCGCGATCGGCGCGCGATCGATCTACATGCTGACCGGCGGGCGCGGCCAGCGGACATGGGAGGAGGCTGCCGCTTTGTTCGCCGAGGCGGTCGCCCCCTGCCTGCCGCGGGCGCGCGACGCCGGGATCGCGTTGGCGATCGAGAATACCACGCCCTTCTTCGCCCACGGCCATCTCGGCAACACGCTGCGCGACACGATCACGCTGGCCGAACTCGCCGGCATCGGCGTCTGCATCGATTATTTCGCCTGCTGGGCGGAGGCGGACATCCCCGGCCAGATCGCCCGCGCCATGCCGCGGCTCGCGCTGGTGCAGGTCAGCGATTACGTCCTCGGCGACCGTTCCTTGCCGTGTCGCGCGGTGCCGGGCGACGGGGCGATCCCGTGGCGTCAGGTGCTGCGCTGGCTGCTGGCGGCGGGCTATGCCGGCGCCTTCGATCTCGAACTGCTCGGCCCGCGCATCGATGCCGAGGGGCATGAGGCCGCCGCCGCCCGCGCCGCCGGGGTGATCGGCGCGCTGCTCGCCGATCTCGGCGCCTGACAGGAGAGACGGACATGGCTTTCGGTGACGGCCCCGACGATGCGGCGCTCGACACGGCCTGGGGCGATTTCTGCGACCGGCTCAAGGCGGCCGGCCGCCATGCCTTCAAGGATCACAATCCGGCCGATCCGCTCCAGCGTGCCGATGCCTTCCGCTTCCTCACCCAGAATCTGGGGCAGGCGTTCGATCTCGCGCTGGAGACGAGGGACACGCGCTTTCCGCTGCTCCACGATTTCTGCAACCCTACCCGCAAGCTGGGCGGGGACTGCGCCGATTTCACCTATGTGCAGGCGTGGGTCGATGGCCATTCGGTCTATCGCATCACCGGCAATCGCGGCACGGCGCGCTTCGTGAACTTCACCGTGCAGGGGCCGCGCCCCGTGCGGCTCGCCAGCGGCGCGCCGCCGCTCCACGATCCGTTCGGCGACGTGCCCGAGGCGAACCTGTTCGGCCATCAGCTCAAGACCAATTGGGACGGCGGGTTCGAGCTGTTCATCGGTGGCGAGCGGCAGGGTCAGAACTGGCTGCCCACCACCCCCGGCACCCGCAAGCTCTTCCTGCGCCAAGGCTTCGATCGCTTCGACGAGCGGCCGGCGACGATGCGGATCGAGCGGGTCGGCATGGAAGGTCCGCGCCCGCTGCCCACCCCCGCCGACATGATCGGCGCGTTCGACTGGGCTGGCGATTTCGTCAGCAACATCATGGCCGAATGGCCCGACTGGTCCTTCGCCAACGGCGGGGTCGATGCCACCCGGCCCAATGCCTTCCCGGTCCTGATCGACACCGGGGAGGACAGGAAGCGCGGCCGCGCCGCTACAGCGATGCACTGGGTGCTGGCGCCGGACGAGGCGCTGATCGTCGAGTTCGACGCGCACGACGGCCTCTGGATGTTCACCAACGGCGGCGTGTTCATGAACAGCATGGATTTCCTCTACCGTCCGGTCAGCACCACCCCCAGCCGCACGGCGGTCGACGCAGATGGCCGCATCCGCCTGATCCTCGCGCACGAGGACCCCGGTTTCGCCAACTGGATCGACACGCAGGGCTTCACGCGCGGCAACCTCACCTACCGCCACATGCTGGAAGGCGCGCCCGTGCCGCTCGCCACCCGGCTGGTGAAACGCGCCAACCTCGCCGCCGCCCTCCCCGCCGACAGCGCCACCGTCACCCCCGCCGAACGGCTGGAACGGATGCGCGCGCGGTTCGACGGGATACGGCAGCGATACGGGCTTTAACGCCCGGCCGGAGGGTCAGATGTCGAGGCAGATATTCCCGACGTGACCGCCGCCCTGGAGATGGCGCAGCGCGTCGGGCAGGCGCGCCAGCGGAAAGCGGCTGTCGATCACCGGTCTGATGGTGTTGGCCTCGATCGCGGCCACCATGTCGATCTGGTCGCGCCGGCTGCCGACCGTTACGCCCTGCAAGCGCAGGCGCTTGGCCTGCACGATGGCGAAGGGGATGACGTCGATGTCGAACCCGCCGACCGCGCCTATGATCGCGACATGGCCGCCCGTCCGCGCGGCGATCAGCGATTGCGGCAAGGTGTGCGGACCGCCGACTTCGATCACATGATCCGCGCCGCGTCCGTTCGTCAGCGCGACAACCGCCTCGCCCCATTTTTCGACACGCTTGTAGTTGATGACGTGATCGGCACCCAGCGCCCTGAGCCGTGCGAGTTTCTCGTCGGAAGAGGAGGTGGCGATCACGGTCGCCCCGGCGGCCCTGGCGAATTGCAGGGCGAACAGCGATACGCCACCGGTGCCTTGAATCAGCACCGTCGCGCCGGGCTTGACCTGACCGTCGGTAACGACCGCGCGCCATGCCGTAAGGCCGGCGCATGGCAACGTGGCGCTTTCGGCATGGTCGAGATTGGCCGGCGCGCGGGTGAAGTGGCTCGCGGGGCGGGTGACGAATTCACAGGCGAAACCGTCGCGTGGTCCACCGGGGCTTTCGGTAAGACGGGCGCGATCGATGGCGCCGTCGATCCATGTCGGATGGAACAGGCTGACGACATGATCGCCTACCGCATGATCCGTCACGCCCATGCCGACCGCGATTACCTCGCCGGCGCCGTCCGACAATGGGATCAGGCCCTCTGCTACAGGAAAGAGGCCCCTCGCCACGAGCGCGTCGCGAAAGTTGATCGAGGCGCCACGCATTCGCACCCCGATCTCACCGGGGCCGGGTGGGGATGCCTCGCCCGTCTCCGCCCGGATCGTATCCGGCGCCGCCGATGGATAGACGCGCATGACGTTCACGATCAATCCTTCCGCCAGCGGTCGTCGAATCACGCCGCGATCGAGCCTGCCGCCACATTGTCGGCGCCCGCCGCATGTTTCGCGGCGACGAAGCCCCAGGTGAAGGATGGCCCTACGCTCGATCCCGCGCCGGGATAGGCGCCACCCATCACCGACGCGGTCGAGATGCCGGTGGCGTAGAGTCCCTCGATCGGCGAGCCGTCCTCGCGCAGCACGCGGGCGTCGGTGTCGGTGACGACGCCGCCATAGGTGCCGACGTCGCCGGGCACGACCGGCAGCGCGTAGAAAGGCCCCTTCTCGATCGAGCCGAGCGTCGCCGACGAGGGATTGTAGGGGTCACCCAGCCAGCGATCATAGGCGCGCTCGCCGCGATGGAAATCCGCGTCGCGGCCGGCGGCGACGAAGCCGTTGAAGCGATCGACCGTGGCGGTCAGCGTCGCGGGGTCCGCACCGATCTTGTCGGCCAGCGCCGCCACCGTAGCGCCGGTCTTCATGAAGCCGGCGGCGATCCAGACCTTCACTTTCCACCCGGCGACGATGCCGTTGGCGAGGCCATATTTGGCGAGATACTGGCTGTCGAACACCGCCCAGCTGTGCACCGCCGGCACCGTCCGGTTCCGCTCCAGCATCGCCTTGCAATAGGCCATGTAGGAGCCGCCCTCGTTCATGTAGCGGCTGCCGCCCTGATCGACGAGGATGACGTGCGGGGCGGCAGTGACCGACTGCATCGAGGGGGTGATCGGTGCATCCTCGCTGCCCGGCGGGGTCATCGTCTGGTAGCCGACCATCTCGCCCATCTGGGCGACGGCGGCGCCGTGGCGCATCATCTCCTCGATCATCTCGCCGGTGTCGCCCTTGGTCACGACCGTCCACCTGGCCTGCGTGCCCGGCTGATAGGTGTCGCGCATCCGCTGGTTGTGGGCGAAGCCGCCGGCGTTGACGAGCACGCCGCTGCGCGCGCCCACGCGCCACGGCCGGCCATCCTTCTCGATGACCACGCCGGTCACCCGGCCGTCCTCGACGATCAATTCCTTCACAGGTGCCTGGGTGCGGATATCCACCCCCGCCTTCAGCGAGGCCTCCAGCATCCGCCCCTGCAGTGCCGCCCCGGCCGAAACCCAGCGTTGCCCGCGCAGCCTGGCCACGATCGTCCTGAGCCCGATCTTCAGGATCATCGCCCGCCCCTTCCAGCTCTGCTTCAGCGTGCGGATCTTGAGCGCGTCGTCGAGCAGCACGGGCATCGGCAGGAAGCCCGGCTGCAACTTCTCGCGCCAGGCGCCCAGCCGGTTGGTGTCGAACGGCTTGGCGATCACGGTGCGGCCGGCTTCCGATCCGCCGGGGCGGTCGTCGTAATAATCGGGCCAATAAGGCACGCGATCCATGTCGAGGCCCTGCTGGACGAGGAACTCCACCATCCGCGGTGCCTGGCGCAGATAGGCCCGGCGGCGCGCGCGCGACGCGCCCGGCATCGCGTCGTCATCGCCGACCACGGCATCGAGATAGCGATCCGCCTCCTCGAAACTGTCGGCCACGCCGTCGCGCTTCATGAAGGGGTTGTTGGGGATCCACATCACCCCGCCCGATCGCGCGGTAGTGCCGCCGACATATTCGGTCTTTTCGAGGATCAGCACCGATCGGCCGAGCGAGCGCATCATGAGCGCCGCGCACATCGATCCGCCGCCGCTGCCCGCCACCACGAAATCGAACGTCTCGTCGAAATCGGCCATATCCATCCTCGTCCCCGGCATTGCGACGAAGGGTACAGGACAGGGCGGGGGGCTTCGACCCGGCGGCCGCACTCAGCGGTGGGGCGATACTTGCCGCGCGGCATTTGCGCGACCGGGCCGGCCGGTGCGATGGCCGCAATCCAGTCGAGGATATGGTCAAGGGGAACGGAGTGATGGCCAAGGTCGCAGTCGTCGGGGGCACGGGGCATCTGGGCAATGCCATCGCCAAGCGGCTGGTGAAGGCCGGCCATGAAGTGACGATCGGCTCACGCTCGGCCGACTCCGCCGAGGCCGCCGCGCGCGAACTCGGGGAAAGCGTGGACTTCGGCGCCAATGCCGATGTCGCCGCCGGCCAGGATTTCGTCCTCGTCGCGGTGCCCTACAGCGCGCATGCCTCCACCCTGGCCGACATCCGCGACGCGGTGGGCGGGGCGATCGTGATCGACACCACGGTGCCGCTCGTGCCGCCCAAGGTGATGCGCGTGCAGCTGCCGGCGGCGGGATCGGCGGCGATGGAGGCGCGCGACCATCTCGGGCCGGAGGTGAAGCTGGTGTCGGCCTTCCACAATGTCGCCGCGCACCGGCTGGCGACCGGCGAGGATGTCGATTGCGACGTGCTGGTGTTCGGCGACGATATCGAGGCGCGTGGCGCCACGGTCGATCTGATCTGCGGCATCGGCATGCGCGGCCTGGCCGCCGGCGCGCTGTGCAATTCGGCGGCGGCCGAGGCGCTGACCTCGATCCTGATCTTCCTGAACAAGACCTACGCCGCCGACGGCGCCGGCATCCGCTTTACCGGCCTGACGAAAGCGCCGCCGATCGGGTGATCGGTCGCACTCGCCTCGCGCCATTTTTGTTGCGCGCCGTCGCCCTTTTGCCGCAGTGCAGAATCGGGCGACGAATGGGCGGTGTCGCCGCAACGGGGGGCATCCGGTGGGGGTCGAGCAAGGGGTAGCCGTCGCGCGTCGGTTCTGGGTGGCCGATGCGATCCGCAGCATGCATCGCCGCGAACCACTGCGCGAGCGCACCGTGGCCGATCGGCCCCTGCTCGATACGATCCGCTGGATGTCCGCCGCGCTGGTCGCGATCGGCCATGCGATGGGGCTGATCTTCACGCGCAACATGGCCGGCCCCAGCCGGCTCGACCCGCTCGACTTCCTCGGCGATCTGCGCGGCCCGGCGGTGATCTTCTTCTTCGTCATCAGCGGTTATCTGGTCGGCGGCGGCGTTCTCGAACGGGCGCAGGGCTTCCGCTGGAAATCCTATGCCATCGCCCGCTTCTCGCGCATCTACATCGTCCTGATCCCGGCGATCCTGCTGATCTGCCTGCTCGACGGCGCGGCCCACTGGATCGATCCGGCGAGCCCGCTCTACGCGGGCGTCTGGCCCTCGGGCGTGCTGGGCACCGAGCCGATCGATACGCGCTATGTCCCGATCAACTGGGTGGCGACCTTCCTGTCGCTCGGGGGCCTCCTCGCCGCCCCCGTCGGCACCGGCAATGCCCTCTGGTCGCTGGGCTATGAATGGGTCTTCTATTTCGTCTTTCCGCTGCTGGTGCTGCCGCTGGCGCGTTTCCGCTCGCTGCTCCTGCCGCTGATCCCCATCGTCGCGGTGCTGGCACTGCTGGTGGCTTGCGGCCGCGCGATCGATGCCAGCTTCTTCGCGATGTGGATCGCTGGCGCTTACGCGCGCGTCCTCAACGATCATGCGGACGTGCCGCGCTGGCTCGGCTGGGCCGGCGTTTTGATCGCCATGGTCGCCCTGATCGCGTCGCAATTTCTGAAACCCAATCCCTGCTTCCTGACCCTGGCGTTTGGCTTCGCCCTCTATCTCAGCCGGCGCCCGGCCGGCGAACGCGGCCTGTCGCGGCGTTTCGATCGTCCCCTCGCCGACATCTCCTACTCGCTCTACGTCACCCACTTTCCTCTCATCATCTTTCTGGGCTTCCTGCTGCATCGCGCGGGGTATCTGCCGACGGCCGGGCTGGGCGTCGGTGTCCTGTCGCTGGCGATGCTCGCCGGGATGACGGTCGCGTCCTTCGCACTGGCATGGCTGTTCGGCCGGCTGTTCGAACAGCGCACCGACAGCTTGCGCAAATGGCTCAGCGGCCTCTGACGTGACGTCGCGCCCGCTCCTCATCTTCGAGACCCACCCGATCCAGTATCGTGCGCCGATCTTCCAGCGGTTGCAGCAATTGCGGCCCGATGCGTTCGAGGTGATCTACGCCAGCGATTTTTCGGTGCGCGGCTATGTCGACAAGGATTTCGGCACGGCGCTCAGCTGGGACATGCCCCTGCTCTCGGGCTATGCCTATCGCGTGTTGAACAACGAGGCGCCGGGCGGGATCGCCCGATTCGGCGGGCTCACGGCGCGCGGCATCGACCGGATCGTCGGCGAGGCCAGGCCCGCCGCCGTGATGCTCAGCTCGCTCGGCTATTCCTTCAGCTTCGCGGCCTATTTCGCGGCACTGCGCCGGCGCATCCCGGTCTGGTATCGCGCCGACACCAACGAGCGCGCCTTCGCCCGCCCGGCGTGGAAGTCGGCGCTGCGAGCGGCTTATTATCGCTTCGTATATTCCGGCCTGTCGCGCGCGCTCTATGTCGGCGAGCTCAATCGCGACCATTTCGCGAAATTCGGGATCGGCGCGAAGCGGCTCGCCCGCGTCGCCCATTGCACCCCCAACCGCCTCGCCCCGGTCACGCCCGCCGAGCGCGCCACCCTGCGCGCCAACACCCGCGCCGCGATCGGCGCGGTCGAGGGCGATGTCGTCCTCGGCTTCTTCGGCAAGCTCATCGACAAGAAGAATCCCGCGCTGCTGCTCGATGCGGTCGCGCGGCTGGGCGATGCCGCCGCCGGCCTGCGCTGTCTCTTCGTCGGCGCCGGCCAGCTCGAGGCGCCGCTGCGCGCCCAAGCTGCCGAGGTGGCATCCGCCACCGGCGTCGCCAGCCATTTCGCCGGCTTCGTCAACCAGGCCCGGATCGACGCTTATTATCTCGCCACCGACATCCTCGTCCTCCCCTCGGGCAAGGCCGGCGAGACATGGGGGCTGGTCGTCAACGAGGCGCTGCAGGCCGGTTGCGCGGTGATCGTCACCGACGAGGTCGGCTGCGCGCCCGATTTCGCCGATCTGCCCCGCTTCCGTGTGATCCCGGTGGGTGACGCGGACGCGCTCGCCGCCGCCATCGCCGATCTCCGCCGCCTGCCGCGCAGCCTCGACTGGGCCGATGCGGCGATGGCGCGTTATTCGGTCGATGCCGCCGCCGAGGCGCTGGCCGGCCTGATCGACGCCGCCCGCAAGTAAGCGTCAATCTGCCGCCGGCTCGATCCGCCGAGATCGTCCGGCAGCGCATCGAGCGCGAAATCGGCGGTCTCCTCGATCTCCAGCGACCGGCGCGGACGATAGATGGCGTCGCGCACCAGATACACGTCGACATGATCGCGGCGGTGGTTGAGGATATGCTCGAAGTCCCCGATCGCTTCGGGCGGCCGGCTGTCCGAAAGCCCGATCTCCTCGCGCAATTCGCGCAGGATCGCCGCCGCCGGCGGTTCGCTTTCCCGCCGCCCGCCGGATGGCATCCGCCAGCCCGGCACATAGGTGTGCCGCACCAGCACGATCCGGCCGGCCGGCGTCAGCACGATCGCATGGACGCCGAAGGTGCGCGGCCGGCGGACGAACCAGCAGGCGCTGCGCAGCCGCTGCGCGGTGGTCATCGCCAGCCGCAGCAGGGGCCGGGCGAGGGTCATGGCGCGAACAGCGTCGGCCGCCGCAACTGGAGCGCCTGCACCAGCACCAAGGTCTTGGCGTCGGTCAGTTTGCCCCGCCCGGCGAGCGCGGCCAGTTCGGCGAGCGGCATCTCCACCACCGTGATCGCCTCATTCTCATCCTCCGCGCCGCCGCCGGCGCCAATCCGGTCGGACAGGGCATAAGGCGCGAGGAACAGGTGCAGTCGCTCGGTCGATATTGTCGGCATCGACCATAAGGACACGATCGGCTCGAGCGCACCAAGGCGGACGCCGGCCTCCTCCAGCGCTTCCTTGCGCACCGTATACTCCCGCCCCGCCGGCTCCAGCCCGCCCGCGATGACCTCCAGCAGATCCGATTCGCCACTGCGCACGACGGGGGGGCGGGGCTGGGTGACGAGAAGCGCCGTCCGTCGATCCTCGTCATAGGCAAGCACGGCGACGGCATCGCCATGATCTTCGAAATGGCGCTCGACCTCCTCGCCGTCCGGCATCGCGAAAGCGACACGGGTGACGGACATCCAGCCTTGATAGACGATGGTTTCGCGGACGATCCTGGCATTCATGGCCTTACCATGGGGCTGGCGATCGAAGATGCCAAGCGGATCGGACCCTGCCGGCCGCGTCCGCCGAATTGACTCCCCGTCATCCCCAATATGGTGATGGACTGTTGCTCTCGCGGGTGCGAAACAGCAGCCGTGATGCGCAAGAGGCGGTCCTCGATCTCTCGCGATCAAAGGTTTAGGGCGCACTGTTACCCGGCAGTCGATCCCGCGAGACGGAGTTGGTTCACACGATGACGAGTCATATCACCCCGGTGATCCTGTCCGGGGGATCGGGTACGCGGCTGTGGCCCATGTCGCGCGCGGCCAAGCCGAAGCAGTTGCTGGCGCTCACCAGCACCGATTCGATGCTTCAGTTGACCGCTCGCCGCTCGTCGGACGACACGCGCTTCGATCGCCCGCTCGTCGTCGGCAACGCCCGCCATGCCGAAATGATCGAGGAGCAACTGGAGGCCATTTCGCTGCCGGCGGCATCTTTGGTTTTGGAGCCGGCAGGGCGCAATACCGCGCCCGCCATCGCGCTGGCGGCGTTGCTGACCCGACCGGACGCAATTCTGCTGGTGATGCCGAGCGATCATGTCATCAACGACGTGTCCGCCTTCCGCGCCGCGATCGAGACCGCCGTGCCGCTGGTCGAGGATGGATGGCTCGTCACCTTCGGCATCGCGCCGACCGCGCCCGACACCGGCTATGGCTATATCCGCCGCGGCGAGACGCTGGCGCCGGGTATCGAGCGGGTCGAGAAATTCGTCGAGAAGCCCGACCGCGCCACCGCCGAAGCCTATCTGGCGGAGGGGTGCTACAGCTGGAACGGTGGCATCTTCCTGTTCCGCGCCGACGCCTATCTCGTCGAGCTGGGCCGCCATGCACCGGAGATGCTGGCGGCAGTCCGCGAGTCGCTCGACAAGGGCGTCCGCCAGGGCCAGCGCGTGTATCCCGAGGAAGCGGCCTTCAAGGCGGCACCGTCGGATTCGATCGATTATGCGGTGATGGAGAAGGCCGACAGGGTTGCCGTCGTACCGGTCGATATGGGCTGGTCCGATGTCGGTAGCTGGGATGCCCTGCACGAGATTGCCCCGCGCGATGAGGCGGGCAATGCCGAACATGGCGAGATCGTCTCGATCGACACCAGCAATTGCCTGTTGCGCACCGATGGTCCGCTCGTCGCGGCGATCGGGGTGAAGGATCTGATCGTGATCGCAACAGGCGATGCCGTTCTCATCATGCCGCGCGGATCGAGCCAGGACGTCAAGCGCGCCATCGAGAAGCTGAAGGCATCGGGGCATGTCACGTTGGATCGCTCTTCGCTCTGATCAGGGGTTGATCGATGGTGCGTTGCGGTAATTTCTCGCAAAGAGTGCGCTAAATCTGGAATTTCCCGGTAGGAACGGGTTGGCGGTAGGGCCATAGCGGGCATAAGAATGAACGGCATGCGGCTTGGCGCCGGCGGAATCGCCTCGCGCCCTCGCTGGCGTGCTGATGATCTGGGGTTCGGGGGCAGCGAACGTGATCGGCGGGTTGAATAGGGTCGCTGCGTTTGAACGCAGCGTAGCGGCGCGGGGCGCGTGGTGACCGAATCCGTCGCCGCGCTTGCGGCTTTTCCGGATGACGAGCCCGCCGTCACTGCGTCGGCTGGCACGAATGCGCTGCGAGACATCCGCATCCACGTCATCACGCTCAACTATCATCCCGAGGAAATCGGGATCGGCCCATATTCGGCCGAGATGGCGGCATCCTTCGCGGCCGCCGGGGCCACCGTCACGGTCAGCAGCGGCAAGCCTTTCTACCCCGCATGGCGCATCGATCCGGCCTTTGCCGGCCACCGCCCGCATGATCGGCTGCGGGACGGCGTCGCGATCCGCCACCACCATATCTATGTGCCCACGCGCCCGACCGGCCTGAAGCGCATCTTCCATCACCTGAGCTTCGCGGCGGGCATCCTGCCGCACGTGCTCGGCATCGCCCGGCGCGACCGGCCCGATCTGATCTTCATGGTCGCGCCCTCGCTGATCTCCACCGTCGTCGGCCTGCTGGCGGCGCGGGTGTCGGGCGCGCGGACGTGGCTGCATGTGCAGGATTTCGAGGTGGAGGCCGCCTTCGCCACCGGCCTGCTGCCCGGTGGCCTGCTCAAGCGGCTCGCCTCGGCTTTCGAGCGGGCGGTGATCCGCCGCTGCGACCGCGCCAGTTCGATCTCGCCGCAGATGTGTGCCAAGCTGCTCGAAAAGGGCATCGCTCCCGATCGGGTCGTCGAATTCCGCAACTGGTCGGATATCGCCGCCATCCAGCCGATGGCGGCACCCTCGCCCTACCGCGACGAATTCGCCATCACGACACCCTATGTGGCGCTCTATTCGGGGAATATCGCCAACAAGCAGGGGATCGAGATCCTGCCCCGCGTGGCGCGGCTGCTGGCGTATCGGACCGATCTCACCTTCATGATCTGCGGCGATGGCCCGGCACTGGCCAATGTCCGTACCGCCGCGATCGGGCTCGATAACGTCCGCTTCGCTCCGCTCCAGCCGCGCGGGCGATTGAACGAACTGGTCGGGCTGGCCGACATCCACCTCCTGCCGCAGCTCGCGGCGGCGGCCGATCTGGTGCTGCCCTCCAAGCTCACCAACATGCTGGCGTCGGGTCGCCCGGTGGTCGCCGGCGCGGAGATCGGCACCGCGCTCGCCAACGAGGTCGAGGGCGCCGGTCTGGTGGTGCCGCCCGATGACGCACAGGCCTGGGCCGATGCGATCGAGGCTCTGCTCGACGATCCCGATCAGGCCAAGGCGATGGGCCGCAAGGCGCGCCATTTCGCCGAAACCCGCTGGGCGAAGGATGCGCTGCTCGGCGCCGTCCAGTCGCGCATCGCCACGCTGGTGCGCGGCTAGGCCCGTCCGGTCACTGCGCCTGGCAGTAGGCGCGCCAGTCCTTCTGGAATTCCTGTGCCGCCGCCGGCGGCGTCTGCGGTCCGGCGACGGGCTCGACCGAAATGAAGTTCGCGCCGGTCGGGATCACGAAGCGCCGCGCGGCGCTGTCGTTGCCCGCGCCCGGCTTCGGGCGGACGGACCCGCACAGGATCGCCTGCCCCTCGCTGGCCTGCTCCATCACGATATCCTCGCGCACGATACCGGGAAACATCGGCCCGATCCGCGCCGCCGCCACATCCCGTTCGTCCGGCGGGCTGCATTGCGTAAGCGTCGCCGCGGCGACTGCCAGAATGGCGAGGGAAACCCGCCGGTCCCGGTGAGACTGGATGGGTCGCATATCGGTCATCGCGCGATCGCCATTCGGCTCGGCTGCGACGCCAGCGCGCGCATGATCAACCGAACTGACCAGAATACGAGCACATACATCAGCACGTTCTGGGGGAAGGATCGCAGCAGATCGACGGGAAGGCTCGCGAAGGAGTCGTTCGCGAAACTGTTCGTGAACCAGCGCGCGAGGCTGATCAGCCCGACGACCGATATGATCGGCACGGTCTCACCCGGGCTGACCCGCCCCGTCACCAGACTGTCTTTCAGCACGAAGCTCAGTATCGCGAACAGGCCGAGCGCCGGCCAGCAGAGCAGGCCGAAGATGGCGTAGGCGTCCACGAACGAGGATCCCGTCAGATAGCTGCCCAGCTCGGTATACCGCCCCGATTCCGTATTGTAGAAATCGCCCGAACTGTAGGCGCGCTTCGATTTATCGACCGACGAGCCGATCGCGTTCAGAAACGGCTGGGGGAAGAGCGTTAGGAAGGTCTCCCACGATTCCGTCCGGGCCTTCGCGATGTCCTCGGGCGTGAGCCGCACATAAGCGGTATAGATCAGATCGACGTATTTGATCGCCAGCGTGCGGTTGATGAACTGATTGGGCGTATAGGCTTCGTTATATTCGCTGGTGATATCGAGCAGCGACTTCTCGATGTCCTCCAGCGAACTGCCGTTCATGAAGGCGGCGGCGGTCGCCTGAACGAGCTGGGCGCTTCCCCCCACCGCGCGCATCTCGCGCGCCACGAGCATCGCGCCCGACAGGCGGTACAGCATCGGCCCGACCGCCAACGCGATCAGGATGCCGGTGATCAACGCCCGCCTGTTGGCCTTGGTCGGCCGCCAGGCGCCGTTCAGGTAGAAGATGGCACCGACCAGCGCCACGTCGAGCGTCGCGAAGGCGAAGGTCGATCGCGCGTTGCTGATCGCCGCCGCCAGGATGAGCGCGACGAAATACAGGCCGATCGGCCATTTGCGCGCCGTCGCGTCACCGCCATAGACGCGCGGCACGATGGCCAGCAGCGGAAGCACGCTCAACGGGCGGAAGGCCGAGAGGAACTGTCCGGTGACGTCGCCGATCTCGATCGTCGTGCCCTCGGCGAAGCGGGCCGAATTGATGACCGCGGCCAGACCGATGAGGCCCATTACCATGAGTTCGGACTGGCGGGGCGCCACGAATATCTGGAGCGGGCGATAGACGTTCTCGCGCAGCTTGATCTTCGCCTGCCGGCAGAAATGGCTGTGGCGGTAGATATGATGGGCGGCGATCAGCGTTGCCGTGGCCCCGCAGCCGAACAGGAAGGTCGTCACCGGATTTTCGAGATTGGTGACGATCGGGTTCAGATAGGCTGTCTGGAAGATCAGCCCGCCGAACCCCGTCACCAGGGCCGCGCCGATGATGCTGAGGGTCGATATGGGATACAGCACCACCCGGTTCGGCGTGAGGCAGTAAGCGAAGGCCGCCCAGCCCGTCGCGGCCGCCAGGGTCGAAGACAGAAGGTTGTCGATCGAGATGTCGAGGAAGGCCTGCATCACCAGGCAGCCGACCAGCAGCAGCGACGCGATCTCGCGCACCCGCTTCAACCGGCCGATCGTGACGGGATCGTGGTCGCTGCGGACGGTCGCCGGGGCGCTGTCCTCGCGCACCGCGTCCGCCGTCATCGCACCCCCGACTGCCACGCTCGCCATGCTCGAAACGCCCCCTGCCGCGGCCTTAGCGCAACCCCGCCTCTCCCGCCAGCCGTGGCGGCCGGTTCGTGGCGATCAGCCGCCGGCCTTCGCCGCCAGTTGCCGCTCGTAGATCTTGGTGTCCACCAGCAGCCGGAACCAGAAGGCCTGGAGCATGTGATAGATGAAACCGCGCCGCCCATCGAGGAAGCCCAGCAGGATGAAATAGCGGTAGAACAGGTAGATCGTCGGCCGCAGGAACAGGGGCAGGCGATAATACCAGCCCTGCGCATAGCGCTTGCGGGCGATGATGTTGCCGCCCAGGCTCGCCTGCACCTGGCCCTCCTTGGCCTCCGCCACGGAGCCGAGGAACGCTTCCTCCGCTTCCATGTCCGACCAGCGGTTGTGGCGCGCGGTCCATTCGGCGATCGTGGTGTCCTGATAGTCGAGCATATATTCGCGGATCTGGCGGGTGCGGCCGGCGGCCACGAAATGCTGGTCGTACAGCCGTTCCTCGCACCGGCCGAAGCCGTTGCGGAACAGGCGATAATGCCATGTCCGCGCGATGCCGCCGAAGCGCAGCACCAGATCCATGAACACGATCTTGCGGCCGATGATGAAGCCGTCGGTATCGACGGTAGCAAGGTTCAGCCCCTTGATCGCGCGCGTCAGTTCCGGGGTGAGTTCCTCGTCGGCATCGACGTGGAGTTGCCAGTCGTGCTTCAGCGCCAGCGTGTCGATCGCCCAGTTGCGCTGCGCGGCATAATTGGTGAACGGATGCTGCGTCACCTGGCAGCCCAGCGCCTCGCACACCGCGACCGTATCGTCCTTGCTGTAGGAATCGACGATGTGGATATCGTCGGAAATCTCCATCAACGGCTTCAGCGTCCGGCCGATGGTGGCAGCCGAATTGAAGGTCAGAACGATGACCGAGATGCCCGCCATGTGATTTTCCCCAAAACCCGCAAAATGCTCCTATCCGAGCGCGCCAGACGGCTCAACCCGGTGATAGGGATGCCAGCATGACGATTCGCAGAAATCCGCCGATGGCGCGCGCGAGGCGGCTGGTCCTCGCCGCCTGCGCGCTGCTGGCCTCGTCCGCCGGCCCCGCCCAGCCGCCGCGTGCCGACGCCACGGCCGTGGCGGCGCTCCGCGCGCGCGGCAAGGCGATGCTGCGCGCGGCCGAGCCCGCGCTCTTCCCGCGCGAGGACGTCAAGTTCCGCTCGTACGACACGATCGCCGCCACCGCCCTCCACGGCTGCGGCCCGCCGGCGCTGGCCGAGGGTATGGTCGGCCTGCTCGATCCGGCCAAGTACAAGGCCAGCGTCGATCCCGCCGGGCTCGCCTTCCTGCTGCCGCCGCTGGTCCGTTACCTGCGCCTCTATCCGCAATGCCTCTCGCCCGATCAGTTCCGGCGCATCCGCCTGTGGCTGGAACAGCCGCTGCCGATCTTCACCCATGGCACGCTCAACCATGCGCTGATGACGGCCACTTCCCTCTACCTCCTCGCCGAGATGCTGCCCGATCAGGCGTGGCGCGAGGGGCGGGGCCAGCCCGTCGCCAGCGCGACGATGGTCTCGCGCTATCGCCAGTTGCTGCTGGAGCGGCTCGCCAACGGCCTGACCCATGGCCATAGCGAGCAACTCTCGCCGACCTATGCGCCGGTGCATCTTGTCGCCCTCGTCAACCTCCGGGATTTTGCCGCCGATCCCGCGCTGCGCGCCGCCGCCGAGGTGGCGCTGGTCGCGCAGATCGCGATGCTCAGGGCGGATGCGCGCGACGCCTTCATCCTGCCGCCTTATGCCCGCGAGCCCAATCGCGGCGGCCAGACGGCGGACTGGCCGAGAACCAACGCGAGCGACGTGCTCTGGTATTATTATGGCACCGGCGATCGCCCGCCGCACCAGCCGGCCGGCCCGATGTTCATGGCGATGCTGACCACCTCCCATTGGGTGCCGCCCGCCGCGCTGCTCGCGCTCGGCGGCGAGGCGGGGTCGTACGAGATCGCCACCCGCACCCCCGAATTTTCCGAATGGGCGCGCGACGGGGCGCCGCAACTCTACGGCTCCGCCCTGATCGCGCCGGGCTATGCGATCGGCGCGGGCAATGTCGCCACCGCCGCGACCATCGCCCGGCCGACCCAGGCGGTCGCCTTCGCCATCCGGCCGCGCGGTGCCGAGGGCGTGATCGAATGTATCGCCATGCCCGACGATCGCGCCTCGCCGCGCCAGCAGGTCTGGCGTTACGGATCGGAAGGCGCGCTCGTCTACCTGCCCGGTGCGGCACCGTCCTGCCGCTATGGTCTCACGCCCGACGAGATCGTCACCGCGCCGGACGGCCTGTGGCTGCGCTATGGCACCACCGCCGTCGCGCTGCGCTTCGCGGGGGGCACGGCGCGCTACGGGGAGGGGAAGGGGCCGGCCGACGGCGGGCCGGTCGGGCTGGTCAGCCTCTCCGGCGAGCGCCCCGCCATCGCCTTCTCGGTCGCGACCCTGGCGGCGGGGCAGGGCCTTGCCGCCTACCGGCAATCCCTTGCCGCCCGCCCGATCGCCTATGATGCCGCCAGCGGCACGCTCCGGTTCCGCGCCACGGACGGTCGGCTGGTCGCGGTTCGGGCCGTGCCGCCGGTCGCGGTGGCGGGCGGGCGCATGGCGTCCTTTCCCTCGGTCATGCTCGACCATGCCCCGGTTCCGCCACCCGCGGCGACTGGCGATGTCTTCCGCAGCCCCATGCTCCGCATTGGCCAGGGCCGCTTCGACCTGCGCTCCCCGGCTGGCGCGTTGAGCGGCAGCATCGCGGGCGATCGGGCGACCTTCGCCGTCCGATCGCCGCTTACAGCACAGGCAGCACCCGCCGCCGGATCGCGTTGACCACCCGCCGCGCCAGATAGGCCGTGCCTCCGTCGGTCGGGTGGATGCCGTCGCCGCCGATCACCAGCCCGGCATTGGCCGAGGCGCCGTGGCCCGCGTTGTTCCAGCTTCCCGTCACCCACGGCAGGCTGGCGTCGCCGGCGATCGGCACGAACATCGTCAGCGGGTCGTTCGCCGCCAGCACCGCCGATTGCACCGCCGCCTCGGTCACGGCCGCCGCCGCGCCGTTGCTCCACACGCCCAGCACCACGATCGGCGCGGTGGAGCCCGCCCGGATCGCGCGCAGGGTCGCCAGCGCGGCAGCGGTGATCGTGCCGGCCGGCTGGCCATTGTCGTTGGTCGATCCCATCAGCACCCAGATGTCGGGATTGCGGGTCAGCGCCTCGGCCACGCGCTGGCCATAAGTGTAAAATCCGGCCCCGCCGTTCACATAGCCCGTCCCGCCGATCGAGACATTCCACGGATCGGCCCAGCCCAGCGCCGCCGCGATCCGCTGCGGTGCCGATCCGCCCGCCACGAACGGCCCGAACGACGAGCCCGCCATGATCGAATCCGACAGGAAGGCGGCGCGCACCATGTCGCGCCCCGGCGCCCACACCTGCCCCTGTGCCGAGACCCGCACGTCGCGCAGCCCCATGTCGGCCGCCAGCTCGATGCGGATGCGATGCCCGCGCCGCTCGCCGGCGGGGAAGCTCACCGTCAGCCAATTGTCGCCCGTTCCCGGCATGGTCAGGCCGCCGGCGGCATAGCGCCGGCCGTCGATCACCAATTGCACCGGCGCGGTGCGGCGGAAGATGCCGATCGCCACCTGCGGCTCGTCGGTCTCGAACTCCCAGCCCGCGTGCAGCCCCGTCGGCTGGCCGGCCGCCCGATCGAAACCGTACAGCCCGGCATAGCCGCCGAGATTATAGGCATAGCCGCCGATCGCCCGGATCGCGCCCGGTACATGGCCCGTCTGGAAACTGGCCGGCGCGAAGGCGTTGGCGAGGGTCGGCGCGGTCGTCGATACGCTCACCTGCGGCGCCAGCGGATCGGCCGGGATCGTCACCGCCGGGCCGAAATAGGTCCACAGCACCGCCCCGTCGCTCACCGCGCTCCCGTTGGCATGGCTCGGCACAACGGGGGAGGCGGGCGAGGTGCCGCCCGACGCCGCGACATACCAGCGGCCGCCCGCCGCCACGACATTGCCGGGGATATAGGCCGTCGACGCGGCATAGGCCGGCGGCTCGGTCAGCGGCGGGCTGGCGAAGGGATCGGTCGCGCTCGCGGCGGCGCGGCGCAGGCGTTCGCCCCGCCCCTGCGCGGCCAGCGCCTCGGGCGAGGCGGCGGGCAGCATCACGCCCGGCATCAGGCGAGGCTCGCATAGCTGGCGGTCGCCGTCGTGCCGCTTGCCAGCACCGCCTTCACCGCGAAGGGCAGGATGGCGAGGCCCGCGCCCGCCGGCACCGTCAGCGTCGTGTCGTCGGCCAGCTTCAGCGCGACCCGCCCGGCCACGCTGCAATCGATCAGGATCGCGCGGCCCGGTGTCTGCTCCGCGCCGATCGTCATCGCCGTCGCGCCGCGATAGGGGCAATCCGCCACCGGCAGCGGATGGGTCGGATCGACGGCGGTCGGCGCGGAGCCGACCGCGCCATAGGCCACGACCTGCTCGGTCACGATGGAGGAAGGGGTCGCGACCACCGGGGTCACGGGTTCGAGGGCCATTGCTGCATCTCCCGCCAGAAATCGCGTCGCTGCGATCGAGGGATGGCCAACTAGAACAAAACAGGAACTGTAGGACAGCGATATTTTTGCCCTCCCTTTAGGGAGGGCGTGGCGGCCGGTCCGTCAGGCCGAGAGCGGCAGCGCCTCGCGAATCGCCTGCGGCCTCGGCGTGTCGGCCACCGCCTGGCGGAACAGCGCCATCAGCCGATCGGCCAGCGCGTCGAACTGGTAATTGGCGTCGTAGCAGCGCCGCGCCGCTCGGCCCATCGCGGCGCGAGCTTCGGGCGAGAGAGCGAGGAACCGGGCCAGCAGGGCATCGGCGCCCGCCTGATCGTCCTTCTCGATCAGCCCGGCGCCGGCGGCATCCACCTCGCGCCACAGGTTGATCTTGTCGGTGATGAGTACCGGTTTGGAACAGGCCATCGCCTCGGCCACCACCACCCCGAAATTCTCGGAATGGGACACCAGCGCGAACGCCTCGCACGCATGGAACGCGCCCCATTTGGCCGCGCCCCGGATCATCCCGGCGAAATGCACCCGCGCGCCGATGCCGCGCGCCTCGGCCTCGGCCGCCAGCACGCCGCGCAGGCCCACGTCGTCCGGCCCGGCGAACACCAGATCCATTTCGGGATGCGCCGCCGCGATCCGGGCGAACGCCTCCAGCAGCAGGTCGCAGCCCTTCTTGGGATGGATGCGGCTCAGGAACAGGAGGAAGGGCCGCTCGCCCAGCGCCGGCAGCCCGGCGCGGAAGGTGCGTGCCGCCTCGACGGGGTCGCCCTGCATGTCGGCGCAGCCATAGCCCACGACATGGCCGTCCACCTGCCACGGCCGGAACGCGCCCTCGGCCAGGCGCTGCTCCTCGGCGGTGGTGAACAGCACCTTCTCCGCGCTGTTGAGCAACCGCCCCTCGCTCACCCGCCACGACAGCGCCTTCACCTTGCTCTTCAGCGGATAGGCCTGCTTGAACCACGGATCGAGCATCCCGTGGGTGAACACGAAATGCGGCAGGCGGTTGCCGGCCAGCGCGAGGCTGGCGGCCAGGCTGCTGTAATTCCACAGGCCATGCACCAGCGCCACGTCGTACCGATCGGTGTTGGCCTTCAGCCACGGCAGCAGCTTGGGCGAATAGCCGAAGCGGCGGTGCAAAGGCTGCGGCCCGCTCGCCCCGCCGGGTTCGCCGCGCGATCCCAGCGGCACCACGTCCAGCCCGCTGTCGGCCAGATAGGGCGCCTCGGGCGAATCCAGCGTCACGACATCGAACACATGGCCCCGCGCCCGCCAGATCCGGCTCAGGCTGCGCACCGTGCCGATCGGCCCGCCGTGCGCCGGATCGGCCGATCCGATGATGTCGAGGATACGCATTGGCCCGCCATGCCGATTTTACTGCTTTTGCGAAATTAGCGTGTTTTGCGAGTTATCTCAAGGAAATGATGGAATTTGCGCGTATCGCGGCAAGTGTCGTGATTTTGCGTTGCATCGCAGCATTGCGGGTTGGCCCGGCGGGGCGGCTAGGGCATGAGGCGGCCATGGATGCGCTCGTCAAAGCCTATCATTACGCCGGTCAGGTCATCGTCACCTGGACGGGGCAGAGCGACAAGTTCGTCCATGTCCATACCGGCCTGCTGCTGTGGCTGCTGGCGGCACTGGTGCTGCGCAAGCCGCTCCGCTCGATCTGGCCCTTCGCGATCGTCGCGCTGGCCGAATTCGTGAACGAGTTGCTCGATTATGTCTTCTACAGCGCGATCGATCAGGGCGACACCGTCGCCGACGTGGTCGCCACGCTCGCCTGGCCGCTGGTCCTGATGCTGGCCCTGAACATGAACCGCCGCCTGCGCGGTTAGGCCTGCGCCACGACTTGGCGAATTTTCCGATGATTTAGCAGGATCGTTGTGGCGCCGATCGAGCCACAAACGCAAAAAATAGCGGTTTTCCGGGTGTATTAGTGTTTGGCATGACTAATGCACTGGTTTCGGGGCAGGCACGAACGGCGCGCCTGCACAGCGATCAACCGAAGTTCAGGAGTGCCATCATGTCCCATCTCATCACGATCCGCCGCGCGATCGCCGCTGCCGCCGCCGGCACGCTGCTCGCCGTTTCCGCCGCCCCCGCCTTCGCCGCCGCGCCCGCGCCGGCCCCCGTCGCGCAGGACAGCGCCGCCGCCGAGCCGACCGGCTCGACCAGCATTCCCGCGCGCAAGATCTGCTTCGGCCGCACCCCCAGCGGCGCGAGCGAGGTCACGGGCTCGATGCTCTCGCGCAAGGTCTGCAAGACCAGGGCGCAGTGGGAAGCCGACGGCGTCCAGTTCGCCACCAAGTGACCCGGCCGATCCCTCCCGCGCCCGTCTGGGGCGCGGGAGGGACTTGCCCGTTCCATCCCGCTCAATCGTCCCAATTCTTCAGTGCCTTGCGCACCCTGTCCAGCGCCGCCTTCTTGATCTGGCACACGCGCGCCGCGCCCACGCCCAGCGTCTGGCCGATCTCTTCCAGGTTCATCTCCTCGACGAAATAGAGTTGCAGCACCATCGCCTCGCGTTCGGGCAGGGTGCGGATCGTCGCCGCCAGCGCCTGCTTCAGCTGCTCGCGCTCGATCGTGTCGTCGATCCGGTCCTCGACATCGGCGAACCACATCGAGTGATCCGAATAGACTTCGTCGAGCGATTCCTGCCGCACGTTGGTCGAGGCATCGACCATTTCGCGGAAGGCCGAGGGTTCCATGCCCATCGCCTGCGCCAGCTCGGATTCGCTGGGTTGGCGGCCGAGTTCGGCCTCCAGCCGGGCGGTCGCCTTGCCCAGTTCCTTGCGCCGCGCCATCGCCGATCGGCACAAAGTCGCCTGCCGCCGGAGGTGATCGATCATGCTGCCGCGGATCCGCATCGTGGCGTAGGTCGAGAAAGCGTGGCCGCGATCCTCGTAGCCGTTGGCGGCCTCGACCAGCGCGACCATCCCGATCTGCACGAGATCCTCGATGTCGATCGCCGAGGAGACCCGGCCGTGGACGTGCCACGCGATCTTGCGGACGAGCGCCATGTGGGTCCGTGCGAGCTTTTCGGGGCTCGGGCGCGCGGGATTGCGGCTGTAGGTCATCTGGGGATCAGCGAGTGCCATGCGAGGCCTCCAGGCTGCGGGTGGGTTCGGCCATGCCGCCGACCACCGCCATCACCTCGACGGGCTTGCCGTCGGGGATTTCAAGGAAGGAGAGCACCGGCATGTCGGGCAGGTGCGGGCGAAGCAGCCGGGCGACGGCGCGCCGGGCGGCGGGCGAGGTGACGAGCGCGAAGCGCGCCGCCTGCGCCTGAAGGGGCTGGGCCGCCTCGTTCACCGCATCGATGATGCGGCGGCCGAGCGCGGGTTCGATCGGGTGGGTGGCCTGCGCGCCGATGCGCACGGCCTGGGCCAGCAGGCCTTCCAGCCCCTGATCCAGCGTGATGACGGGAAGGGGCATACGGACGGGCACCATGGTCTGGATGATGAGGGCGCCGATGCGCAGGCGGATCGCCTCCACCAGCGCGGCGGGGTCGAGCGTCTCGCGCGCGGATTCCACCATCGCCTCGGCGATCCGGCGGAAATCCTTGAGCGGCACGCCTTCGGAGAGAAGGGCACGCGACGCGGCGGTGATCTGCGACAGCGAGAGCGGCGCGGGGGTGAGCCCGGCGACCAGCTGCGGCGCGCTTTCCTTCAGCGCGTCGAGCAGCTTCTGCGCCTCGTCCATGCCGAACAGGTCGGAGGCGGCCGCCAGAATGAGCTGGTTGAGGTGGGTCGCGACGACCGTGGCGCAATCGACCACGGTATAGCCCGCGACCACCGCCTCGCCGCGCTTCTCCGGGCTGATCCACACCGCGTCCATGCCGAAGCTGGGATCGCGCGTGGCGCGGCCCTCGACCCGGCCTTCCAGATCGCCGCTGTCGAGCGCCAGCAGATCGTCGGGCCAGGCCTCGTCCTCGCCCATCGCGACGCCGCCGATCAGGATGCGATAGGCATTGGGGGCGAGCGCCAGATTGTCGCGCACCCGCACCATCGGCATCACGAAGCCGAGTTCGCGGCTGAGCTGGCGGCGGATGCCGGTGATGCGGGCCATCAGCGGCGCGCCCTTGCGCTCGTCGACCAGGTTGATCAGGCCATAGCCCAGCTCCAGGCTCAGCACCGCGCCGTCCGACACCTCGTCCCAACCGATCGTGGCGGGGTTGGCGGGCGGCGGGGCGGCGGCGATGGCGGCGGTCTCGGCCAGCGTTTCGGCCGGGGTCTTGGCGCCCTTCAGCTTCCAGGCGGTGAAACCGGCGAGGCCGGCGGCGGGCAGGATGATGAAGTGCGGCATACCCGGCAGGATGCCGAGAAAGCCCAAGATGCCGGCCACCGGCGTCCAGGCGCGGGCCGAACCGAACTGGCTGGTGATCTGATTGGACAGGTCCATCGGGCTGGACACGCGCGTCACGATGGCGGCGGCGGCGATCGAGAGCAGCAGCGCCGGGATCTGCGCGACGAGCGCGTCGCCGATCGCGAGCTGGATATAGGTCGAGGCCGCCTCGCCGATACCGAGGCCATGGTTGACCACACCCAGCACGAGGCCGCCGAGGATATTGATGGCGAGGATCATCACGCCGGCGACGGCGTCGCCCTTCACGAACTTGGACGCACCGTCCATCGAGCCGTAGAAATCGGCTTCGGTGGCGACTTCCTGGCGCTTGGCCTTGGCTTCGTCGGGCGTCATCAGGCCGGCGTTGAGATCGGCGTCGATCGCCATCTGCTTGCCGGGCAAGGCGTCGAGGGTGAAGCGGGCCGACACTTCGGACACGCGGCCCGCGCCCTTGGTGATGACGACCATGTTGATGATCATCAGGATCGCGAACACGAACAGACCGACGGCATAGTCGCCGCCGATCAGGAAGTGGCCGAACGCCTCGATCACATGGCCGGCGGCGGCCGCGCCATTATGCCCGTCCACCAGCACCACGCGGGTCGAGGCGACGTTCAGCGCCAGCCGCAACAGGGTGGTGAAGAGCAGCACGGTCGGGAAGGCGGAGAAGTCGAGCGGCTTGGCGGCGTTCAACGCCACCATCAGCACCGCCAGCGAAATCATGATGTTCGAGATGAAGCCGATGTCGAGCACGATCGACGGCACCGGCACGATCATCAGCCCCACCAGCAGCAGGGTCGCGAACGGAAGGATGGCGCCCTTGATCGAGCCCACCCATACCTTGCGGTTCAACGCCTGTGTCGCCATGCAATCCTCGCTAGTTACGCGAGGATCACTGCAAGCGGCGTGCCAGTTTTGGGGGTGGGTCTTCTAAAGTCCTCCCCTGCAAGGGGAGGGGGACCGCTCGCGCAGCGAGGGGTGGAGGGGTATCGCGCTATCGGTAGGGTGACACCCCTCCGTCAGCCCTGCGGGCTGCCACCTCCCCTTGCAGGGGAGGATTTAGGCGCTCAGGCCATCCGCCCGGTGCGCGAATACGCCCCGCCGCCCCGGCTCACGCCGGCGGCGGCCGACAGCGTTTCCAGCCGGCGGCGGTTGCGATCGGATTGGTAGTTCAGGTGGACGCGGGCCTGTTCGGCCAGCTCCAGCGCGGCCAGCACGCGGCGGCCGATGCCGGGATAGTCGCGCCAGTTGCCGCACGCCTTCAGCGCGGCCACGGCCGAGCCATATTCGGTCGCGGCGGCCTGCATGGCGTGCGAGTCCGTGCCCCCGCTCGCGTCGATCAGGGCGCGCGAGGCGATGATGAGGCGGCCGAGGGTCTCTTCGTTGCTCACGTCAGCCGATGTCCTGCTCGATCATCTTCGCGGCGATCGCGTCGGCGTTCACCGTATAGCTGCCGTCGGCGATCGCGGCCTTGATGCGCGCGACCTTGGCGCTATCGACCGGCGCGCCGTGCGCGGCCATGTCGGCCGCCGGCTTGGGCGTGTCGGCCTGCTCGGTGGCGGCCGCGGCGGCGCCCGAAACGGCGGCGGTCTTCTTGATCTCCGGGCCACGCACCACGTCGAGGCGGGGCGGCTGCACCTTTCCCAATCCGTCGATCATGTTGCTGACTCCTGTTCCTGCGTGCTCGTCACAAGCCCATTAACGGCTCGATCATACTTCACTTAAATCCGGGCACGCGAACAATTCCTGCATCGACGATTTCTGCGAAAATCGGCGGGTTTTTGGGATCGGTCTTCACGCGGATGCGCGCGCCAATGCCGCCATCCTCCTGCGCGATCGCGCCCGAGGATACGGTCATGCCGGGCAGCGCCGCCTGCAATTCGACCGGATCACCGCGCCGGATCACGGGCATCGCCTGTTGCTGCGGCTGGTAGGAAGCGGTCTGGACGCTGCCCGCCAGCCGCTGGATCGGCACGCGGATGCGCCAGCCGGTCGCCACGCAGCGGATCGCCACCGCGCCCATCGCGGGCGGATCGATCTCGGCGGGCTTGGGGCAGGCGGCCAGCTTCATGCGGCGGTCGATCGGGGCGGCGGGGCCGCCCGGCTGGCCGATATCGGCGTCGAGCGCGGCCACCAGCCGCCGCTCCAGCCGGTCGAGATCCTCGAACGGATTGGCGGCCACGGCCGGCGCGGCGAGGAGCAGAAGGGGCAGGACGAGAGCGCGCATGGAGTTTCTCCGAAATATACGCGCGTAGCTCTGCAATCCCCGTGCCAGTGTTATTTCGCCGCCGGGGTTTCCGCTATGAGCAGGCGCTGGCCACCGGCCCCGCCAAGGTCCGGGATGGAGACGGCGATCCGCCGTTGATCGACGCCACCGGCCGCCAGCGCCCGCGCCACGGCGGCGGTGCGCGCGGCGGCCAGTTCCCAGCGGTCGAGCCGGTTGCCCGAAGCATCGGCGCCCCGGCTTTCGAGGCGCAGGCCGTGGCCGGCGCCGGCGGCCGCTTTGCCCATCGCCATCAATCGATTGCGCGCGGCGGGCAGCAGCAGCGCCTCGTTGGGCGCGAACAGGGCCTTGGCCAACTCGCTGTGCGCGGGCGGCGGGCCGGCGCCGTGGAAGGCATCGCGCAGCCCCTCCGCCAGCTTGCGCCGGTCGACCGTCTGCGCCTGAAGGATCAGCAGGAAACCCAGCAGCAGCAGGCACAGATCGGCGAAGCTCAGCGCCCAGCGCGAGCGGACCCGCGCCCTCATGCGGCGCGGGGCGAGCGGTGCGACGGCGCCACCGGCGGGCGCGCAATCTCGGCGCGGGCGATCATCTCGAACCGGCCGAGCATCCGCCGCTGCCAGCCGAGTTCGGCCACGCTGAGCGCCTCCAGCCGCGCCGCGATCGGCCCGGCGACGAGATTGGCCAGCAGCAGCCCGTAGAGCGTCGCCAGCAGCGCGCCGGCCATCGCCGGGCCGAGCGCGGCGGGATCGTCCATTTGGGCGAACATCCGGCCGAGGCCGACGACGGTGCCGATCATCCCCATCGCGGGGCCGGCATCGGCCACCCCGGCCCAGAAATCCTGCACGGCGGCATGGCGCCGCGCGCGCGCGGCGGTCTGTTCCTCGGCCCAGCGGGCGAAGATGTCGGCGGAGGGGGCGTCGGCGATGGCGCGCACCGCGCGGCGGAGGAATTTGCCTGCCGTTTCAAGCCGATCGGCGCAGACGATGTCCTTGACCTGCACCAGCGCCTCGAGCCGGCCGACCGCCATCGTGGCGGCATGGGCATCGGCTTCGGGGTCGGCGCGCAGCATCGCGCCCAAGGCGGCGAAGGCGCGGCGGATGGTGCTCATGGGGGTGCGCAGCATGGCGACCGCGAACGAGCCGCCGACCACCAGCAGCAGCGCGACCGGATCGATCCACCGCATGATGGCCGAGACCAGGGCGGGGACGTCCATAAGCGCGAAACTCCCCGAAACAGGCCGGATTGCCGGGCCGGCAAAATCTTGCCGGGTGCGGCAGATCCTTGCCGGTCCCCAGCGTGGAGCGGGTCGAAACCGGCAAGGCGGGGGTGTTGGCACGCCCTTTGCAAAGCTGGCTGCGAGAGCCCGATCCAAGCCCATCAACGGCACGGAGCGGGGGAAGTTTAGCAAGGGACCACCAGCACATGGCGGACAACACGCTCTTCGGAATGCACGGGAACGCGCTGGCGCTCCGGTCGCAGCGGATGGCGCTTCTGGCGTCGAACATCGCCAACGCCGGCACCCCCGGCTACAAGGCGCGCGACATCGACTTCAACGCCGCGCTCGACAAGGCGCAGGGCGGCAGCAAGGTCGCCGCCGCCGCCGAAAGCGCGATGGGCTATCGCGTCCCGCTCCAGACGACGCTCGACGGCAACACCGTGGAGCTGTCGACCGAGCAGACCCAGTTCGCCGAAAACGCCGTCGCCTACCGCGCCACGCTGTCCTTTCTGGAAGGCCGGGTCGGCACCGTCATGTCCGCGCTGAAGGGCGAGTGACGATGGCCGGCCCGCTCTCCACCTTCGACATCGCCGGCCGCGCCATGTCGGCGCAGCTCGTTCGGCTGAACACCACCGCCTCCAACCTGGCCAATGCCGGCACGGTCTCGACCACCAAGGAAGGCGCCTATCGCTCGCTCAAGTCCGTGTTCCGCACCGTCATGGATCAGCCCGGCGTCGCCACCGTCAAGGTCGAGAATGTCGTGACCGGCGGCAACCAGCCGACCCAGCGCCACGCCCCCGACAATCCCCTCGCCGACAAGGACGGCAACGTCTGGGAAGCGGGCGTCGATAGCGTCGCCGAGATGGTCGAGATGATGGAGACCAGCCGGCAGTATCAGAACAACGTCCAGGTTCTCCAGACCGCCAAATCCCTCACCCTCGACACCTTAAGGCTCGGCAAATGACCAGCATCACCGGTAGCAGCTACCTCGACACGCTGACCTCGTCCTCGTCCAAGACGGCGGCGACGGGCACCGCGACGAGCAAGTCCAAGACGCTCGACCAGAATGATTTCCTGAAGCTGCTGACCACGCAGCTGAAGACGCAGGATCCCTTCGCCCCGGTCGATAACAGCCAGATGGTCGCCCAGATGGCGCAATTCTCGTCGGTCGCCGGCATTTCGGAGATGAACAGCTCGCTGAAGGCGATGGCGGGCGACATCTCGGCCTCGCGCGTCGGCGGCGCGGCCAGCTGGATCGGCAAGTCGGCGCTCGTCTCGTCCGACATCGCCACCCCGCTGTCGGGCGGCGGCTATGCCGGCGAGGTGACGCTGCCCTCCGCCGCCAAGTCGGCGCAGGTCACCTTCACGGACGCGGACGGCAATATCCTCCACCAGTCCAGCTACGGCGAAACCGCCGCCGGCCAGCTCGCCTTCGCGTGGGATGGCAAGGACGCCGCGGGCAACGCCGTCGCCACCGGCCCGCTCGCCATCAACGTCACCGCTTATGCCAAGAATGGCACGGCGATGACCGCGACCACCTCGACCTGGACGCCGATCGCGTCGGTCGAAAGCCCGGCCTCGGGCGCCACCAAGCTCTCCACCGCGCTCGGCTCGATCAGCCCGAGCCAAGTTCTTCGCCTTTCGTAAGGAGCCTATTCCATGTCCTTCTACACCTCGCTCTCGGGCCTCAAGGCCGCCCAGACCGATCTGTCGGTCACCTCGAACAACGTCGCCAACGTCGGCACGATCGGCTTCAAGAAGTCGAACACCGAATTCGGCGACATCATCTCCTCGGCGCCGCTCCAGTCGAGCGCGATGGCGGGGCAGGGCACGCGCCTGCGCGGCATCCAGCAGCAGTTCACGCAAGGCGGCTTCGAAAGCTCGGATCGCTCGCTCGACGTCGCCATCTCGGGCCAGGGCTTCTTCGTGACCAAGGCGCCGGGTGGCGCGGGCCAGATCAGCTACACCCGCAACGGATCGTTCACCGTCAACAAGGAGCGGTACGTGACGGACGGCGCCGGCGCGGTGCTGCAGGTGCTGCCGACCGACAAGCAGGGCACGGTGACCGCGACCTCGCTGTCCTCGGCCAAGAACCTCCAGCTGCCGCTCACCACCGGATCGTCCAAGGCGACGCAGAATCTTTCGATGACGGTGGCGCTGCCCAGCGACGCCGATCTGCCGGCCGATCGCGCGGCCTATGCGACGAGCGGCTACACCTTCTCGCGCAGCGACCCCGAGAGCTATAACTATTCGACCGCGACGACCGTGTATGACGCGGCCGGCGCCGCCGTCCCCGCGACGGTCTATTACACCCGCACCAGCGCGCCGACGGCGAGCGATCCCAATTCCAACTGGCAGGCGCGCCTGTTCGTGGGCGACAAGGAAGTCAGCTCCGACGGCAATGCCGCCGCCGATCCGGCGACCCCGCTGACGCTCACCTTCGACAGCTCGGGTGCGCTGACCGCGCCGACCGGGGCGGTGGATTATGCCGCCGTGCTGCCGACCGGCGCCTCCTCGGCGATCGACCTGAGCTTCGATTACGGCTCGGGCACGACGCAGGGCCTCACCGCTTTCTCGCGCAAGGCGACCAGCCAGGACGGCTATGCCGCCGGCCAGCTCGACAACATCTCGGTGGGCTCGGACGGCCTCGTCACCGCCACCTTTTCCAACGGCGAGAGCCAGGCGCTCGGCAAGCTGATGCTCGCCACCTTCGCCAACCCGGAGGGCCTGCGCCAGCTGGGTGACGCGAAATGGTCCGCCACGGGTCTCTCGGGCGAGCCGATCGTCAACGAGGCCGGCGCCAACGGCATGGGCTCGATCCAGTCGGGCGCGCTCGAGCAGGCCAATGTGGACGTGACGGAGGAGCTGGTCGCGCTGATCTCGGCGCAGCGCAACTTCTCGGCCAACGCCAAGGCGATCGAGACCGCCAACAACATGACCCAGACCATCGTCCAGCTGCGGGCCTGATAAGTCATGGACCGGCTGATCTATTCCTCGCTCGCCGCCATGCGCGGCCTGATGGCCAAGCAGGCGACCACCGCGAGCAACCTCGCCAACGTATCGACCACGGGTTTCCGCGGCGACATGGCGAGCGCGACCGCGACCTGGCTGCGCGGGCCGGGGATGGACGGCCGGGCCGCCCCGTCGGAAGGCGTGATCGACGCCGACATGCGCGTCGGCGCGGTGGCCGCCACCGGCCGTGCGCTCGACGTGGCGATGGAGGGCGATGCCATGCTCGGCGTGCAGGCCGAGAATGGCGAGGAGGGCTATACCCGTCGCGGCGACCTGATGGTGTCCGAGACGGGGCTGCTCACCACCGGCGACGGCCTGCCCGTCCTCGGCGGGAGCGGCCCGATCACTTTGCCCCCCGCCGACAAGATCGAGATCGACGCCGGCGGCGTGATCTGGATCCAGCCCAAGGGCGGCAACGCCAATGATCCGCTGCAACAGGTGGATCAGCTGAAATTGGTCAACGCATCTGGCACGCGAATTGCAAAGTCGATGGATGGATTGTTCCGGCCGGTCGCGGGCGGAACGCTGCCATCCGACCCGGATGCCCGCGTCAACGCGGGCGCCCTGGAAGGATCGAACGTCAACGCCTCGGCGGCGCTGGTCGACATGATCGGGGCCAGCCGGGATTGGGAGATGCAGGTCAAGATGCTGACGACCGCGCAGGATTTGGACAAGTCCTCCGCCGATCTGATGCGCCTCGACTGACAGGAGTGATATGAGATGACCACCGCCGCCCTCCAGGTCGCCCGCACCGGGCTCGACGCGCAGAACGAGCGCATGCGCGTGATCGCCAACAATCTGGCGAACGTGAACACCACCGGTTTCAAGAAGGACCGGGCGCAGTTCGAGACGCTGGCCTATCAGAATATCGTCTCGGCCGGCGCCGCCTCGGCCGGTGACCAGAAGTTCGCGACCGGCCATGCGCTGGGCACCGGCGTTCAGATCGGCGCCACCGCCAAGATCGACTCGCAGGGGTCGCTCAACACGACCGGCAACTCGCTCGACATGGCGATTTCCGGCGCGGGCTTCTTCCAGGTGACCCAGCCCGACGGGCGCACCGCCTACACCCGCGACGGCAATTTCAACCTGTCGGCCGAAGGCCAGATCGTCACGTCGGATGGCATGCCGCTCAGCCCCGCGATCCAGGTGCCGCAGGGCGCCACATCGATCACGATCGGCGCGGACGGCACCGTGACCGCGCAGCTCGCCGGCCAGACCGAAGTGTCCGAACTCGGCAAGATCGAGACTGCCACCTTCGTCAACGTGGCGGGCCTCCAGTCGCTCGGCAACAACCTGATGCAGGAAACCCCGGCCAGCGGCGCGCCGCAGGTGGGCGCGGCCGGCACCGAAGGGCGCGGCACGATCCAGCAGGGCAGCCTCGAGGCGTCCAACGTCAACATCGTCGAGGAGCTGGTCGACATGATCGAGACCCAGCGCGCTTACGAGGTCAACTCGAAGATGATCTCGTCGACCAACGACATGCTCCAGTACGCGAACCAGAATCTCGGCTGATGAACCGCACCGCTCTCCTCGCCGCCCTCGTCCTCGTCTCGGCGCCGGCCCTCGCCGTGCGCCAGCCGAAGGTGAAGCCCAACTGGGATCCCACCCCGCCCGCGATGCCGGCTTCGCCAGTCGCGAACGGGGCGATCTTCCAGGTGGCGAACGGCTATGCGCCGCTCACCTCGGGCGCGCGCGCCGCGATGGTGGGCGATATCGTCACCATCATCCTCGCCGAGAAGACCGCCGCCACCAAGAGCAACACGGCCTCGACCGACCGCAACGGTTCGATCAGCGTGACGCCGCCCGCCACCGGCCCGCTCTCGCTGTTCGTGCCGACCGATGTCGGCATGGGCGCGGGCGGCAAGTTCAAGGGCGTGGGCGGCGCGGCGCAGTCCAACCAGCTCAACGGCGAGATCAGCGTCACCGTGGCGCAGGTCTTCCCCAACGGCACGATGCTGGTGCGCGGCGAGAAGATCATGAACCTCAATCGCGGCGAGGAGCATATCCGCATCGCCGGGATCATCCGCGCCGCCGACATCAGCTTCGACAATCGTATCCTCTCCACCCGCGTGGCGGATGCCCAGATCACCTATTCCGGCACCGGCGAGATCGCGCGGGCCAGCCGCCAGGGCTGGCTCGGCCGCTTCTTCTCCAAGATCAGCCCCTTCTGAGGATCGTGACGATCATGCGCCTTCTCCGCTGGCTCCTCCTCGTCGCCGCCGCGCTCTGCGCCACGGCCCCCGCGTGCGCCGAGCGGATCAAGGATCTCGGCACCTTCCAGGGGGTGCGCGGCAACCAGCTGACCGGCTACGGCATCGTCGTCGGCCTCGCCGGCACGGGCGACGACAGCCTGGATTACGCCACGCAGGGCATGAAGGGCATCGCCGCGCGCTTCGGGATGCAGCTGCCCGCCGGCATCAACCCGGCGCTCAAGAATGCGGCGGCGGTGATGATCACCGCCGAACTGCCCGCCTTCGCCAAGCCCGGCCAGAAGCTCGACATCACCGTCTCGGCGCTGGGCAAGGCCAAGTCGCTGCGCGGCGGCACGCTCCTGATGGCGCCGCTCAACGGCGCCGACAATCAGGTCTATGCGATGGCGCAGGGCAATCTGGCGGTCGGCGGCCTCGGCATCGAGGGCGCGGACGGATCGAAGCTGACCGTCAACGTCCCCTCCTCGGGCCGTATCCCCGGCGGCGCCACGGTCGAGCGCGCGGTGGACGCGGGCTTCGCCTCGTCGCCCGAAATCCTGTTCAACCTGGCCGAAGCAGATCTCACCACCGTGCGCCGCGTCGCCGACGCGATCAACCGGTCGGTCGGCGCCGGCCGGGCGCGGGCGATGGACGCCGTCACGGTCGCCATCTCGGCCCAGCAGGGCGCCGAATTCCGCACCGCGCTGATGGGGCAGATCGAAAACCTGCCGGTCGATCCGGCCGACGCCGCCGCGCGCGTGATCGTCAATGCCCGCACCGGCACCGTCGTCATCAACGGCGCGGTCCGCATCGCGCCGGCCGCCGTCACCCACGGCAAGCTCACCGTCCGCGTCGACGAGAAGCCCCGCGTCGTCCAGCCGGGGCCTTTCTCCAACGGCCGCACCGCCGTCGAACAGTCGAGCGCGCTGTCGGTCGACGAGGAGAAGCATCCGATGTTCGCCTTCCAGCCGGGCGCCAGCCTCGCCGACATCGTCAAGGCGGTGAACGCCATCGGCGCCTCGCCGGCCGACCTCGTCGCGATCCTCGAGGCGCTGAAGCAGGCCGGCGCGATGAAGGCCGATCTGGTGGTGCTGTGATGACGAGGCTGTCCACCCCGACCCCACCGACCCTGTCGACCGCCGCCGTCGCGCCCGCCAAGGCGGCCGGCACCGGCGTCGATCGCGAGCAGCTCAAGGCCGTCGCCAAGCAGTTCGAGGCGGTGTTTGCGCGCCAGATCATCGGATCGATGCGCGCCGGATCGCTGGGTGACGACATGCTCGGCTCGGACGCGGGCAAGACGTTTCGCGACATGGCCGACAGCCGCCTGGCCGACGACATGTCGAACAAGGGCACGTTCGGGATCGCCGATCTGCTGCTCAAGCAGTTCGGCGGCCCCGAGCCGAAAGCCGTCACCACCGGCGCCACCACCGGCGCCGCGCTGAAGGACGCCGCACGATGAGCGATCTTCTCTCCATCGGCCGGTCGGGCGTCACCGCCTATCGCAATGCCCTGTCCACGGTCGGCGAGAATGTCTCGAACGCCGAGACCGAGGGCTATTCGCGCCGCACCGTCACCCTGAAGGAGGTCAACGCCTCCGGCAGCCAGCCGCTGTACAAGGCGGCGACCCAGTTCGGCGGCGTCTCGACCGCCTCGATCCAGCGCGCCTGGGACGAGTTCAAGGCGACCGACGCCCGCACCACCGCCTCCGACGACGGCCGCGCCGACGCGCGCCTGCGCTGGCTGACGACCACCGAGACCGCGCTCAACGATGGCGCGGCGGGTGTCGGCAAGCAGCTCACCTCGGTGTTCACGGCCGCTGACGCGCTCGCCTCCGATCCGTCGAGCGGCGCCGCGCGCAGCAATTTCCTCGCCGCGATCGACGGTGCGGCCGGCGCCATGCGCACCGCCGCCGACGCGCTCGGCCGCGCCAGCACCGGGCTGTCCTCCGAAGCGGTGCAGACGGTCGACCAGCTCAACGCCAATCTCGCCAGCCTGTCGCAAGTCAACGCCTCGATGGTGCGGCTGCGCCCCGGCACCGCCGCCTACGCCACCGCCGCCGACGAGCGCGACCGGCTGGTCGGGCAGGTCGCCGCCAAGATCGGCGTGGACGTCACGATCGACGCGCAGGGCCAGGCCAACCTCACCCTCGCCGGATCGAGCGCCACCAAGCTGCTCGACGCGAACCAGCCCGCGGTGCTGAAGGTCGCCACCTCCAGCGATGGCCTGCTGGCGCTCAGCATCGCCGGCGGGGCGGAGGGCGACAAGCCGATCTATCCCACCTCGGGCGCGCTCTCGGGCCTGATCGACGTGGCCGCCACGATCGCCGATCGCCGCCAGTCGCTCGACGTGATCGCCACGCAATTCGCTGGCGAGATCAACGACTGGCAGGCCGCCGGCCTCACCGACGCCAACGCCCCCGGCGGCGATCTCGTCACGCTTGGCACCAATGGCGCCGCCTCGATCAAGCTCGCCACGACCGCAACGACGGCCGGCATCGCCGTCGCCTCAGCCGACGGCACGGGCAACGGCAATGCGCTGGCGCTCGGCACGCTGCGCACCGCGACCGGCGTGGAGAAGCGCTGGTCGACGATGGTGACGGGGCAGGCCCAGTCGGTCGCCTCGGCAAAGTCGGAAGCGAGCGCCGCCGCCGCCCGCAAGGATACCGCGATGGCCGCGCTCGACGACGTCACCGGCGTCGATCTCGATCGCGAGGCGGCCGATCTGCTTCGCTTCCAGCAGGCCTATGGCGCCTCGACCAAGATCATCCAGGTCGCGCGCGAAACCCTGCAATCCATCCTCGATCTCATCTGAGGGCCAGACCCATGATTACCGGCACCCGCTACCGCATGTCCGCCGAGGTCAACCGCCAGGCCAATCTCGCCTCGCAGCTGGCCCGCGCCCAATCGGACATCTCGACCACCGTGCGGCTCCAGTCCGCGTCGGACGACGCGCTGTCGTCGGCGCGCGTGTCGGAAATCGCGCGGATGCAGGCGGGCGGGGCGGTCCACAAGACAAACCTGGAAAGCGCCGCGTCGCAGGCGTCGCAGGTGGATGGCACGCTCAAGACCGTCGCCAGCGCGATCGATCGCGCGCGCGAACTGATGCTCCAGGGCACGTCGGGCACGGTCAATGCCGACGATCGCAAGGCGCTCGTCACCGAATTGCGCGGCATCGTCGCCGATCTCAACGCCTATCGCACGCAGGTGGATTCGCGCGGCCAGGCCCTGTTCCCCGAGACCGAGGCGCTTCAGATCCCGATCGCGACCGACGTGCGCGTGGCGGCGACCAGCAGCCGCGCCAAGGTGTTCGAGAGCGTCGATACCGACAATGGCACGCTCGATCTCGCCACGATCATCGGCAATGCTGCCGACGCGCTGGCGATGGACGTGGATGCCGATCGCGAGACGGCCGGCCAGTCGGCGCTGGCCGACATCAACGCCGCCGTCTCGCACGTCGCGGTGGTGCGCGCCGATCAGGGCGTGCGCGGCGCGCGGATCGATGCGGTGCGCGAACAGCTCACCAGCCTCGCGACGGCACAGACCGAGGAACGCAGCTCGCTGGAGGATACCGACATCGGCGCGACGGTGGCCCGGGTGAGCGCGCTTCAGCTGTCGCTGGAGGCGGCGCAGGCGGTGTTCGCCAAGGTCAACAAGTCGACGCTGTTCGATATATTGGGGTGATGGTCTCCACCCTGCTTTCGCGCCGTGGTCCATCCTGTGTCGACCTAGCGGGTTCGCCAGTCTCCCAAACCGCTTCTGCCCTGGGAAGCCGCTCCTACGACCGCCCCATTACCCGCCCTTCGACCCGATAGGACAGGCCGGCGGTCAGCGCCTCGCGCGTGGTGTTGATCAGCTGGCGGCCCGTGAAATCGTCGGGCAGATGGACCACCGCCTGCGCGCGGCCGGCTTCGTCCGCCGCCGCCGGCACCACCGGCAGGGCGGGGTTGCGCGATCCCTGCAGGGCGACGAAGCGGCGCAGGCCATCGGCCGGGCCGCTCACGATCAGCCGCGCGTCGGACAGGCTGATCGAGGCGGCGACCGGCCGGCCGCTGAACGCCACCGCCGCGATCATCGCCGCCGCAATCCCGAACGATGCCCCCAAGGCCGTGCCGCGCATGTCCGTGCCCTCTTCGACTCAGGGGCGTGATCCTGTCAGCGATTGCCATTCGGGGCAATCGAGTCGAGAGAGGTTCGGACGCCCGCCACGGGCCTGGAGAGGAGGAGCCACATATGGCCCGCACGCTCGAACATTTCCCCAACCTGGTCACCATGTTCTTCACGCGCGCCGCCGAGGGGGGCGACGCCCCCTTCCTGTGGACCAAGATCGACGGCCGCTGGACCCCGCGCAGCTGGGCCGACACCGCGCGCCAGATCGCGGCGCTCGCCACCGCGCTGAAGGAAAACGGGCTCCGGCGCGGTGACCGGGTGGTCCTCGTCTCCGAAAACCGCCCCGAATGGCTGATCGCCGATATCGCCATCATGGCGGCCGGCGGCGTCACGGTGCCGGCCTACATCACCAACACCCCGCGCGATCATGCCCAT